>CAUUAM010000053.1:0-10525 GCA_963543165.1 uncultured Streptococcus sp.
TTCATTCCTTGTCTTACAATTTGCTAGTCTCCATGCAACCCTCTTACTGGATGCTTTGACTTTTTTTATAGCCTTTGTTCTAGTGGCCTTACTTCCAAAAGAAGAACCAAAGGTTCAAGAAAAGAAACAGTTTACCGGAAAAGATATCTTTTCTGATATCAAGGATGGATTGCACTACATCTGGCATCAGAAAGAAATTTTCTTTCTTTTGTTGGTGGCCTCCAGTGTGAATTTCTTTTTTGCGGCTTTTGAGTTTTTACTTCCCTTTTCAAATCGACTTTACGGAGTCAAGGGGGCTTATGCGACCATCTTAACGTTGGGAGCTATCGGCTCCATCATCGGAGCCTTGATCGCCAATAAATTTAAGTCGAGCATGGAGATGCTTCTCTTCTTGTTAATCTTAACAGGAGTAGGAGTATTCATGATGGGCTTGCCTCTTCCTCCTCTTCTTTCCTTTTCTGGAAATCTAGTCTGTGAACTCTTTATGACGATTTTTAATATCCACTTTTTTACCCAAGTGCAAACCAAGGTGGAAGGGGACTATCTGGGCAGGGTCTTAAGCACCATTTTTACCCTAGCCATTCTCTTTATGCCCATCGCCAAAGGCTTGATGACTTGCCTACCAAGCGTCCGAGTAGAATCCTTTCTCTTGATTGGTGCTGGCGTCATTCTCTTTTCCTTCCTAGCCCAACTAGTAGCTAAGCAGCTACCATCAAAAAGTCATTAGATCAGCATGAAAAAAGCACCGATTGGTGCTTTCAGAACGTAGACAAACCCTACCAGCAATAGAAACATTTCCATTTTGTAGGGTGGGTACCATATAACGAAAACTCTTAGGAATGCTGATGTAGCGCTATTCTTAAGAGTTTTTTACTTTTTCTATTTTTTAAAAAAGACTGAAGAAAATCGTCTAAAATGGACTTTTTCTTCAGTCTGAAAGCACCGATTGGTGCTTTTTTAGTCTTTTACTTTTTCTTCTCTTGCCATTTTTGTCCTAACTGCTTTTTGGCCGACTTGAGTTCATTTTTTAATGAAAAGTCTTTTGGAAGGCTGACCAAGAAGGTGACCAAGGAACCCAACAAGACACAGATTAAGATCAAAATGATTAATGGCAGTTTGAAGTGGACCAGTAGAAAATTGACAGTTACGGTCTGCATATTGGCTAGTGAAATGATCGCAATCAATAAAATAGATATTAAAAGTGCGACATATTGAACTTTCTTTTTCGTCATTTTTATCTCCTTATAAATGGTGGTTTTATTCAGCCTTGCTTTTCACATCAGCGTATTCTTCTGCTTTTTCAAGGCTTAAGATATCATTGTAGTTTGCTAGGACGATGTCTTGTCCATATTTTTTCTTTAGAGCTGTTGTCACCAAGCGATAGGCCAAATTGGCATTTCGGGACAAGATAGGACCGTGGAAGTAGCTCCCAAAGACATTTTTGTAATGAACGCCTTCGCACCCATCTTCTTTGTTGTTCCCATTTCCATAGACGACCTTGCCCAGTGGTTTTTCGTCCTCCGCCAAGAAGGTCCGACCCTGGTGATTCTCAAAACCATAGTAGGTTTCATTGAACTCTTCATTATGGATTTTGATGTCTCCAATATAGCGATTGTTTTCTTGGTTAAGAGTGTAATGCCCCATAATACCAAGGCCCTCAATGCGTTTGCCAGAAGCTTCAATATAGTACTGGCCTAGAAGCTGAAAGCCACCACAGATAGCAAGGATCACACCATCTTCATCAATAAAGCGCTCGAGGTCTTCTTTTTTATCTGGTAGATCTTCTGATACAATGGTCTGTTCGTAGTCTTGTCCTCCACCGAAAAAGGCGATATCGTAGACTTCTGGATCAAAGCGGTCTTTGAGAGAAACGATATCCACAGTGACATGAGCTCCAAGCTTCTCCGCAACGTACTTGAGCATGAGGATATTTCCATTGTCTCCATAGGTATTCATCAGATTCCCATAAAGATGGGCAATTCTCAATTCGTATGGGTAGTTTTCCTGATCAGGGGATTGTAGTGAAGTATAAGTCATTAATTCATCTCCTTTTCAATCAGGTGTTCTTGAGCTAGAAGTTCACGGAATTCTAGCATGGCCGTATAGGTGGCTAAAATGTAGGCGTGAGGGGTTTCCTGTTGCTGGATGCGTTGGAAGACCTCTTTTAATGTAGCCATTTCGGTAATCTTTTCAGCAGGATAGCCAGTCACCCGAAGGCGTCGAGCGATTTCAGAGTGGCGCACCCCTCCAGCATTGATCTCAGGGATGTCCATTTGGGTAATTTGCTCAAAATCTGCATCCCAAATCCAGCTAGTGTCGATCCCATCCGCGTAGTTGGCGTTGAGAAGAACGGACAAGCTGAATGGATATGGCGCTAGCTTAATCATTTCGATGGCTTGCGTCGCACCAACTGGATTTTTGATCAAGACTAAGGTACATTCCTTATCCCCAATCTTAAAGGTTTCTTGACGGCCAAAGACAGCACGACTGCGGTCAAATCCTCGTTTAATAACATCCGGTTGGACCCCAAAGAATCCAGCAACGGAAACAGCAGCCAAGGCATTGTAGATGTTATAGAGACCACCAATATTGATGTGGTAACTTGTACCGTTGATCTTAAAGTGAGAAGAAGTATTGGTCAGCTCGGTCAATTCATCGACAGCGACTGTCAAAGGAGGACGGTGGAAGCCACAGCTTTCACACAGGTAATCCCCCAGATTCGCATAGGTATTGAGCTTGTACTTGAGAATGTTGTGGCAATGCGGGCAGAGGATTCCTTCCGTATTGTAATGGGCTAGTTGTGGCTCTGATTTGTCTGTATCAAATCCATAATACTGGATTGGATTGGATAAGGTTTGACTATTAAAGAGTGGACTATCACCATTTAACAAGACGGTTGCAGTTGGAACCTTTTGAATGGCATCCAAAATCATTTGGTAGGTCGTATAGATCTCCCCATAGCGGTCCATCTGGTCTCGGAAAATATTTGTGACCACAAAAAGGCTGGGCTGGATGTAATCACAAATCCGAGAGAGGCTAGCCTCGTCGATTTCAAGTACCGCAATCGGGCGATTTGATTTCGAATGTTTGGCCCGTAAGAAGGTTGTTGTGATGCCCGAGATCATATTGGCCCCACTTGGATTGGTTAAAATCGGTCCAAAAGCTTCTTGGAGAATGCCAACTGTTAGCGCAGTGGTCAAGGTTTTTCCGTTTGTTCCCGTAACCACAACAATTTCATAGTTTTTTGCCAGTTGACTGAGAATATCTTTATCAAATTTGAGGGCTAATTTACCCGGTAGAGTCGATCCACGCCCCATTTTTTCAAGGATAGAGCCGGAAAGTTTACCTGCTAGAACGCCCAAGGTTGTTTTTATCTTCATAAATCATATTTTATCATAAAAAGCATCAGAAGGATACAGAAAAATCTGTTGAAACATGTTATAATAGATTGATGTCTTTTAGAGAAGTGGTAGGTATGAGAATATGAATGTTCAACAGTTTACAAATCCACAATTTTGGACCAGTTTGTTCCCGAATTGGTGGAGTATCATTATCAATATCATTGATATTACCCTAGTAGCTTGGTTGTTGTATTTTTTGATCAGGGCTATTGTGGGGACCAAGATCATGATTTTGGTGCGTGGGGTCATTATCTTTTTCCTGGTTCAGTTTTTAGCCAATTTCTTGGGACTCACGACTATTTCTTGGCTGATCAATCAAGTGATTACCTATGGGGTTATCGCCCTGGTTGTGATTTTCTCTCCTGAAATTCGGATTGGCTTAGAGCGTCTAGGTCGGGCGACAGAATTTTTTACGACGAGTGAAGTCAGTCAGGAAGAGAAGATGGTACAGGCCTATGTTAAGGCAGTGGCTTATATGAGCCCACGTAAGATTGGTGCTTTGGTAGCTATTCAAGGGGCCAGAACCCTTCAGGAATACATTTCCACAGGGATTCCACTAGATGCGGATATTTCAGGAGAATTGCTGATTAATATCTTCATTCCTAATACTCCTTTGCACGATGGAGCTGTCATTGTCCGCAATGACAAAATTGCCGTTTCATGTGCCTACCTGCCCTTGACAGAAAACACTGAAATCTCAAAAGAATTTGGGACCCGGCACCGTGCAGCAATTGGTTTATCTGAAGTTTCTGATGCCTTTACTTTTGTGGTATCCGAAGAAACGGGCGGGATCTCTATGACTTACAATGGAACCTTCCGACACGATTTAACTTTAGAAGAGTTCGAGTCAGAATTGAGAGCCTTCTTGGTTCCTGAAGAGAATAAAACGATTAGTTGGAAAGAGCGTCTATTTGGGAGGGGCACAAAATGAGATCGAAAAAAGAATTTCTTTATGTTTTCTCTTCCGTCTTATTGTCCTTTATCTTGTTTATCAATGCATCTTCCTTTAATTTTCAAAATAATAGTAGTGCTAGACAAGTGAGTTCAGAGACCTATACCAATACCTTGACCAATATTCCAATTGATGCTAAATATAATGACAATAAATACTTTGTCAGTGGGTTGACGTCAGAGGTAACGGTCTTTCTGAAAGGTTCAAACCGGGTTGCTCTTGCAAGTGAGATGCAACCGGGAACTCGGAAGTTTCGGGTAGTAGCGGATCTTCGCAATGTCAAAGAAGGCACCGTCGAAGTTCCTTTAATTGTGGAAGATCTTCCAGCCGGGTTAACAGCGACCGTAGAGCCTCAGAAAGTTTCTGTAAAAATCGGGAAGAAATCGAAAAAAACCTTTGCTGTCAGAGCAAAGATTCCAGAAAATCAAATTGTTGATGGAATCACGATAGCTGATATTTCTCTGGAAACAACTAAAGTAGAAGTGACGAGTGATCAAGAAACCTTGAGTCGCATTGATCATGTTCAAGCAGTCTTCCCATCCAGTGAGATCATCAGTGGAAATTATAGTGGAACACTTTCCTTAAATCCAGTAGATGCTCAAGGAGAGGGTCTACCTGGCTTGGTTAATCCGAGTGAAACACGGATTCAAGTGACTACAAAGAGTAGTTCGTCTACGTCAAGCTCCAGCAGCTCGTCGTCGACTTCATCCAGTTCAAGTAATTAGAAAGTAAAAAGGAAAAAAGAATGGGTAAATATTTTGGAACGGACGGTGTCCGTGGAGAAGCGAATGTAGAATTAACGCCAGAATTGGCCTTTAAGTTGGGTCGTTTTGGAGGCTATGTATTAAGTCAACATGAAGAAGAAACTCCCTTAGTGTTTGTTGGACGTGATACGCGTATTTCAGGTGAATTGCTAGAGCATGCTTTGATCGCGGGATTATTATCAGTCGGTATTCGTGTCTATAAGTTAGGTGTGATTGCCACACCAGGAGTTGCCTATCTAGTTCGTACTGAAAAAGCTAGCGCTGGAGTGATGATCTCTGCTAGTCACAATCCAGCATTAGATAATGGGATTAAATTCTTTGGAGGCGATGGTTTCAAATTGGATGACGATCGTGAACTAGAAATTGAAGCTTTGCTTGATGCTGCAGAAGATACTCTTCCTCGTCCAAGTGCGCAAGGTTTAGGAACGGTCATGGAATATCCAGAAGGCTTGCGTAAGTATCAAGAATTCCTTGTATCGACAGGTGTCCAACTCGAGGGCATGCACGTGGTCTTAGATACAGCAAATGGTGCAGCCTCTACCAGTGCTCGTCAAATCTTTGCAGATTTAGGAGCTCAATTGACCGTCATCGGTGAAAACCCAGATGGTTTGAACATCAATGATGGGGTTGGCTCTACTCACCCAGAGCACTTGCAAGAGAAAGTGAAAGAAGTGGGCGCAGCGATTGGTCTTGCCTTTGACGGAGATAGCGATCGCTTGATTGCAGTGGATGAAAATGGCGAGATCGTAGACGGGGATAAGATCATGTACATTATCGGTTCATATCTTTCAAGCAAGGGCTTGCTCGAAAAAAATACGATCGTTACAACCGTCATGTCCAACCTCGGATTCCACAAGGCATTAGATGCGAAGGGGATTCAAAAAGAAATCACAGCTGTTGGAGACCGCTATGTCGTCGAAGAAATGCGCAAATCTGGGTACAATCTCGGTGGGGAACAGTCTGGTCATGTGGTCATCATGGATTACAACACGACTGGGGATGGTCAATTAACAGGTGTTCAATTAACCAAAATCATGCAAGAAACCGGCAAAAAATTGTCTGAATTAGCTGCTGAAGTGACGATTTACCCGCAAAAACTCGTCAATATTCGCGTTGAAAATAGTATGAAAGACAAGGCGATGGAAGTTCCAGCCATTCGTGAAATCATTGAAAAAATGGAAGCGGAGATGGCAGGAAATGGTCGCATCCTTGTTCGCCCTAGTGGTACTGAACCACTGCTTCGTGTCATGGCAGAAGCTCCTAGCGACCAAGAAGTAGATTACTATGTAGATACCATTGCTGCAGTTGTTCAAGCCGAAATCGGACTTTAACCTTGTAAAAAACATGGCTCGCAAATAGGCGAGCAGAGGAGGTATATATGAAACAGGTTCGTCAAATTGTATGGTCACTTGTCTTCGTGCTAACACTTGTATTTGCAAGTGCTTTTACGAAAACAATTCAGGCTGCAGAAGTCTCGTCTTATACACAGACAGCACGTCTAACGAAAGATGGCAATCCTTTAACGAATGGGAGCAAGGTGTTGACAAATGAAAAATTGTCAGCAAGCATTTCTTTAACCTTCCCTGATTCGCAAGCCATTCAAGCTGGTGATACCTTAACACTTAGCTTACCAAAAGAATTAACCCTCTACACAGCATTGGAATTCAATGTTCTTGAGGAAGGCCAATCAAATGGTCAGACTGTGGGAAAAGCTGTGGTTGACACTGGTAAGAAAACAGTGACTGTTACCTTTAATGATTATTTCGCATCTCATCCACTGAATAAACGAGTTGCCTTGCATTTTGATGTGAAAGTAGACTCCGAAGTGGTTACTAAAACATCCCCAATCCAATTTAAACTTGGAAATACAGATTTTTCATTGAATTATGAAAAGACAGATGGGGAAGCTGGAGAATACGAGATGAAATACGGCTACCAAGATAAGTCTGATCCAACCATTATTAAATGGCGGATTCTCTTAAATGCCCACCAAGATACGCTTCGTGGAATGGTTATTAAAGACCAATTTGGAGATGGTTTGACACTGGTAGAAGGTAGTTTCCGTGCGGTTCGCTATACTCCTGTGGAAGGTGGCATTAAGAATGAAGCTCAGATTCTAAAACTTCCAGTTCTAGATAACTTTACTAAAAAAGCTGTCTTCGATAAGAATGCAGCTGGGCAAATCACTGGATTTACCATCAATTTTGGAGATAACTACAACTGGCCAATGTATATTGAATATTCGACCAAAGTAGCTCCTGGTACAAAAGTAGGTGATCTTGTTCATAACACGCTTACATGGACAGCAACCAATTTCCCAGCACCACGTAGTTTAACCCGCGAAGTGAGATTAGAATCAGGATCTGGAGAGGGATTAGGTGAGAAAGACCAAACGCCACCGACACCTAGCACAACATCCTCATCAAGTTCTAGCTCTTCGTCAAGTTCATCGTCTTCATCAAGTTCTAGTACTTCATCAACCTCTGTCAAAGAAGAAGAAGCACCAAAACCTGGTAAGAAAAAAGTTCTTCCAAGTACAGGTGAGAAGATGACACCGGTTGTTCTTGTGATGGGTGTTTTACTAGCAGTTCTTTCTGTTAGTATTTTACGAGTAAGAAAAGATTCCTAAATCTATCCATAAAAGATCAGACGTTTGTCTGGTCTTTTTGTGTAGGCTCGATTTGAAAAATCCCCTATTTCGTGGTAAAATAGGGCTAATGAATTTATAGTAATCGAGGTATTAGCAGTGGCTTTTGGAGATAACGGAAAACGTAAAAAAACACCATTTGAAATGATCACGATGGTGGTTATTGTGATTATGTTGATTGTAACGGTTGGTGCAATCTTTGCAACCGCAATTGGTGCTCTTTCTTATTAAGACGCACGCAGAAAAAAAGGAAATCATCTATTTATGAGTATGTTTTTAGATACAGCCAAGATTAAGGTCAAGGCTGGAAATGGCGGTGATGGCATGGTGGCCTTTCGCCGTGAAAAATATGTCCCTAATGGCGGACCTTGGGGTGGTGATGGAGGTCGTGGTGGCAATGTCATCTTCGTAGTAGACGAAGGCTTGCGCACCCTGATGGACTTCCGTTATAATCGGCATTTCAAAGCCCAAAATGGGGAAAAAGGAATGACCAAAGGGATGCACGGACGGGGAGCAGAAGATCTCTATGTACGAGTTCCCCAAGGGACGACCGTCCGAGATGCTGAGACTGGTAAGGTCATTACCGACCTAGTTGAAAATGGACAGGAGTATATTGTAGCACATGGTGGACGTGGCGGACGTGGAAATATTCGTTTTGCCACTCCTAAAAATCCAGCACCAGAGATTTCTGAAAATGGAGAGCCTGGTCAGGAACGTGAATTAGAGTTAGAACTGAAGGTCTTGGCAGATGTTGGTTTGGTTGGCTTCCCTTCTGTTGGGAAATCGACCCTTCTCAGTGTCATCACTTCAGCCAAACCTAAAATTGGGGCTTATCATTTCACAACCATCGTTCCAAATTTGGGTATGGTTCGGACACCGTCTGGGGAATCCTTTGCCGTAGCAGACCTTCCTGGATTGATTGAAGGGGCCAGCCAAGGTGTCGGATTAGGAACCCAGTTCCTTCGTCACATTGAGCGCACCCGTGTTATCTTGCATGTGATTGATATGTCTGCCAGTGAAGGTCGCGACCCTTATGAAGATTATGTTCAAATCAATAAAGAACTTGAAACCTATAATCTTCGCTTGATGGAACGTCCTCAGATTATCGTGGCGAATAAGATGGACATGCCGGAAAGCCAAGAAAATTTGAAAGAGTTCAAGAAGAAATTGGCAGCCAATTATGATGAGTTTGATGAACTGCCACAGATCTTCCCGATCTCCAGTTTGGCGCATCAAGGTTTAGATAATTTGTTAGATGCAACGGCAGAATTGTTAGACAAAACACCAGAATTCCTCTTGTATTCAGAAGAAGATATGGCCCAAGAAGAAGTCTACTATGGCTTTGATGAAGACCAGCCAGCCTTTGACATCAGTCGTGATGACGATGCCGCTTGGGTCTTGTCTGGTGAAAAACTTGAAAAACTCTTTAATATGACCAATTTCGATCGGGATGAAGCGGTCATGAAATTTGCTCGTCAATTGCGTGGAATGGGTGTTGATGAAGCTCTCCGTGCACGTGGGGCAAAAGATGGCGATATCGTCCGGATCGGTAAATTTGAATTTGAGTTTGTAGATTAAGGGTGATCCTGAACGGATCAAGGATTCCAAATAAGAAATGAGGCTTTTTCAGTGGGAGATAAACCGATCTCTTTTCGAGATGAAAATGGAAATTTTGTTTCAGCAGCTGATGTTTGGAATGCTGAAAAATTAGAAGAACTCTTTAATACACTAAATCCTAAGCGCAAGTTGCGCCTACAAAGGGAAAAATTAGCAAAAGAAAACCAGCAGAAGTAAATATACTTGGAGAATACTATGGCAAAAACAATTCACACAGATAAAGCACCTGCAGCAATTGGACCTTATGTTCAAGGGAAAATCGTAGGCAATCTTCTTTTTGCAAGTGGACAAGTTCCCTTGTCACCTGAAACAGGAGAAATCATTGGCGAAACCATCCAAGAACAAACAGAGCAAGTCTTAAAGAATATTGGGGCTATTTTGGAAGAGGCTGGGACAGACTTCGACCACGTGGTGAAAACCACTTGTTTCTTAAGTGATATGAATGACTTTGTACCTTTTAATGAGGTCTATAAAACAGTCTTTACTAGAGAGTTTCCAGCTCGATCTGCTGTTGAAGTAGCACGCCTGCCACGTGATGTGAAGGTTGAAATTGAAGTTATTGCGGAAATCAAAGCCTAATAACCATTCAAAGACAAAAAGACAGAGTGGAGAGCAGGAAACTGTAGGCCACTCTGTTTTATTTATGGGAGGAGAAAATGACAGAAAGTAAGATTCAACTGGTCATGGTAACAGGGATGAGCGGTGCGGGCAAGACCGTCGCCATCCAATCGTTTGAGGATTTGGGCTACTTTACCATCGACAATATGCCACCGGCACTCTTGCTGAAATTTATTGAGCTCATGCGCCATAGCCCAGATAACAATAAATTAGCGGTCGTCGTAGACATGCGGAGCCGTTCTTTTTTCAATGAAATTCGCACCATTTTGGATGAATTGGACAACCAAGAAGACCTCGATTTTAAGGTCTTGTTCTTGGATGCTACTGACAGTGAGTTGGTGGCACGGTACAAGGAAACTCGTCGCAGCCATCCACTAGCTGCAGATGGCCGTGTCTTAGATGGGATTACCCTAGAGCGCGAACTTTTATCGCCATTAAAAAATATCAGTCAAAATGTAGTGGATACGACTGAGTTGACGCCCCGTAATCTGAGAAAAACGATTGCAGAGCAATTTGCCAGTCAAGA
>CAUUAM010000054.1:0-10412 GCA_963543165.1 uncultured Streptococcus sp.
TCATCCCTGGTAAAATGGATCGCTTCATGCTTGACAATACAAAAGTTGACCAAGCTTACACTCTTCTCGCTCAAGTCTACATCATGGACGACAGCAAGACAGTTGAAGCTTTCCTTGAGTCTGTAAATGCTTCAGTAGTTGAGTTCGCTCGCTTTGAAGTTGGTGAAGGAATCGAAAAAGCAGCTAACGACTTTGAATCAGAAGTTGCAGCTACAATGGCAGCGGCTCTTAACAACTAAGAATAAATAAAAGAGGTTTCATTAGAAACCTCTTTTATTTATGGAAAATATCTTATATCCTTGCTTAAGGTATTTTAGAGTATTAACAAACTTTGTTTTCAAAAATAACAGGCGTTACCGAAGATTCAGAGAAGATATGATCTGAAATGAAATCATTTTTGGTTAATGTGCGAAGGTATCGATTCCTAGAAGCAGGGAAAGAGTCCCCATGATGAGGCCGGCTAGAATTACTCCGAGCATGACAGCGAGACTACTGCGTTTGAAGTCCCAGTCAAGGATAGATGCTGCAAGGGCCCCAGTCCAAGCCCCAGTCCCCGGAAGAGGAATTCCAACGAAGAGCAATAGGGCCCAGAAGATTCCTTTGTCACCCGCAGCTTTCTCCAATTTCTGTCCGCCTCTATGTCCCTTACTGAGACACCAGTTAAAGAAGCCTCCGATAATTGGTTTCTTTGCGCCCCAGGTGAGAATACGGCGGGCGAAAAAGAAGATCAGAGGGACAGGGAGAAGGTTTCCGATCACTCCAATGAGGAGCGCTGTCCATAAGGGAATGCCATTTGCAATGGCAAAAGGGATGGCCCCACGCAACTCAACGAGGGGAACCATGGAGATCAGGAAGGTAAAGATATATTTCATTAGTTATGCCTTTCGATTAGTCCTCTTCATTCTATCGTATCTTCCAGTAATTGACAACTATTCCAGCTTTGGAATGATCTTTTTAAATCTTTTATCTTGACTTTCTGGTGGAGGAAGCATATAATAAAGACATAGTTAATTAGAATCATTATAAAAAAGGAGAAACGATATGACAACTATGAAACATGAAGCAGCTACTGATGTCGCAACTTTTGCACCTTCAAATAAAGAAAGTCTTCCAGAAACAAAAGCCCTCTTGAACCAAGTCGTAGCAGATCTCTACGTGGCTCACATTGCCCTTCACCAAGTACACTGGTACATGCGTGGACGCGGCTTTTTGGTATGGCATCCAAAAATGGATGAATACATGGACAGCTTGGATGCAACCTTGGATGAAGTGAGCGAACGCTTGATCACTCTTGGTGGCGCTCCTTATTCTAGCATGACTGAATTTTTGGAACACAGCAATATTGAAGAACACCGTGGAGCATTTACAAAAAATGTAGAAGAAAGCTTGACACGTGTTCTTGAAATTTTCCGTTACTTGGATAGCCTTTACCAAAAAGCTTTGGATGTTACCGATGCTGAAGGTGACGATGTAACTAACGATATCTTTGTTGGGGCTAAAGCAGAACTTGAAAAGAACATTTGGATGGTGGCTGCTGAACTTGGTCAAGAACCAGGATTATAAGAAAATAAACAAATAGAAGCCGTTGGCTTCTATTTTTTTGCTTCGTAGGAGATTTCCACTAATTAAAGGAGTTCTTAATCTAACTATAGTTGGGGTGAAATCGAGACCTATTCCTCCTATTTTTTTGGTATAGTTGATATGTGATTTTCTGTAAGCATTCGCAGGCATAAGAAAGCGCTTACAAATTTAATTGTTAAACCTAAGAGGAGGTTCTTATGGGAAAGTCTTTTTTTGAAAAGCGCAGTGTATTTAGTATTCGCAAGCTTGCGGTTGGAGCTTGCTCTGTATTAATTGGTGTATCTTTTTTTGGAGCTCCATCTGTCTTGGCTGAAGAAGAAGGAAGAGCAGTGACGGAAGAGGAGACAACAGCCACACCGGAAAGGTCAGAGCAAACGAATGGGGAGGTTGGAACAAGTGATAAAGTTTCAACAACCATAGAAGCTCCTGCTGTGATTACTCCTGAAAGAAATGAGAGAGAAGTAGAACAGCCACAGGTTGAACCTCAAACAAGTGAACGTTCTGCTGGGGCTACTGAAGAGGCTACAAAGGACCAAAAACAAGTAGCGGAGGATATTGTGCAAGATCGAGAACGTGATTTTAATAAAGATTGGTATTTTAAATTGAATGCGGCTCCTGGTGCAGAAGGGCGTCAAGTTGATGTCAAGGATTGGAAAAAATTAGATCTTCCTCATGACTGGTCTATTTTCTTTGATTTTGATCACAACTCTCCTGCTCAAAATGAAGGGGGTCAATTAAACGGTGGGGATGCTTGGTATCGTAAGACCTTCCGTTTGGATGACAAAGATTTAGATAAGAAGGTCCGCTTGGAATTTGGCGGGGTTTACATGGATTCCAAAGTCTATGTAAATGGACAATTTGTCGGTCATTACCCAAATGGCTACAATGCCTTTTCTTATGATATTACCCCTTATTTGAACGCAGATGGAAGTGAAAATACCATCGCCGTTCATGTGGTCAACCAACAACCAAGTAGCCGTTGGTATTCTGGTAGTGGGATTTACCGGGATGTTAAGCTGAGTGTAACGGACAAGGTTCATTTGGCGCAGTATGGGACTACGATTACGACCCCTCAGTTGGAAAAACAGCAAGGTGGGGCAGTGGATACAGTAGTGAAGAGCCACATTGTCAACCAAGATGATCAAACTCATAGTATTTATGCGGAATATGAAATTGTCGATCAAAATGGCCAAGTGGTGAGCGAAAAAACGCGCAGTGAGGCGCAATCTGTTTTAGCTGGTCAAGGAATCAACCTCTCACATACCCTTCATGTTGAAAAACCGACCCTCTGGGATGTGAAAACGGATCATCCAGCTCTTTATACTTTGTATACGCGGGTTTATCGGGATTCACAGTTGGTGGATGTGCAAAAGGAACGCTTTGGCTATCGTTATTTGAACTGGACGCCAGAAGGTGGCTTCTTCCTCAATGGGGTGGCTACGAAATTCCACGGTGTTTCCCTTCACCATGACCATGGGGCCCTCGGAGCTGAGGAAAATTATAAGGCTGAGTACCGTCGTCTCAAACAGATGAAGGACATGGGAGTCAATGCGATCCGGACGACCCACAACCCAGCGAGTGAACAAACCTTGCAAATTGCGGCCGAGTTGGGTTTGATGGTCCAAGAAGAAGCTTTTGATACCTGGTATGGTGGTAAGAAACAATACGATTACGGTCGTTTCTTCGAAAAGGATGCCACACACCCAGAAGCTCGTAAAGGGGATAAGTGGTCTGACTATGACCTTCGAACCATGGTAGAGCGAGGCAAGAACAATCCTTCTATTGTGATGTGGTCCATCGGTAACGAAATCGGTGAGGCAGATGGATCTGATAAGTCTGTCGCAACCGTTCGTCGTCTCGTCAAGACCATCAAAGAAGTGGATGCAACTCGCTATGTCACCATGGGAGCTGATAAATTCCGCTTTGGTGATGGATCAGGAGGGCATGAAAAGGTAGCGGCAGAGCTCGATGCAGTTGGATTTAACTATTCAGAGGCCAACTATGAAAGCCTACGAGCTAAACACCCAAACTGGCTCATTTATGGTTCTGAAACCTCTTCTGCAACGCGGACACGGGGCTCTTACTATCACCCTGAAAGAGAATGGGTAGGAAGCAACCAAGAAGACCGCCATTATGAACAATCAGACTACGGTAATGATCGGGTTGGTTGGGGTCGGACAGCGACAGCCTCTTGGACCTTTGACCGTGATCATGCCGGCTATGCAGGTCAATTTATCTGGACAGGTACAGACTATATCGGTGAGCCAACACCATGGCACAACCAAAATGACACACCTGTGAAAAGTTCTTATTTCGGTATCGTGGATACTGCAGGCCTTCCAAAGAATGATTTTTATCTTTACCAAAGTCAATGGTTGTCAGCTGAGAAACATCCAATGGTTCATCTCTTGCCACATTGGAACTGGGACAATCCAGAATTGGCCAATCGTGTCATGGATGAAGAAGGACGGATTCCAGTCCGTACCTTCTCCAATGCTCATAGTGTGGAATTGATTGTCAATGGGGAATCACAAGGGGTGAAGACCTTTACTAAGAAAACCACAGCTGATGGCCGTACCTATCAGGAAGGGGCAAATCCGGATGAACTCTATCTAGAGTGGTTGGTTTCTTATGTACCAGGTAAAGTGGAAGCCATTGCCCGCAACGAAGCAGGGGAAGTGATCGCACGCGATCAGATCGAAACAGCTGGGAAGCCAGCAGGTGTTCGTCTGCTAAAAGAAGAACACGCCATTGCAGCAGACGGTAAAGATTTAACTTATATTACCTATGAAATCGTTGATGAAGCAGGCCGTGTCGTGCCAACTGCCAATAATTTGGTGCATTTCCATCTGCATGGACAAGGCCAAATTGTCGGCGTCGACAACGGAGAACAAGCCAGCCGTGAACGTTACAAAGCACAGGAAGATGGCTCATGGCAACGTCGGGCCTTTAACGGCAAAGGAGTGGTCATTGTCAAATCAACTGAGCAAGCAGGATCCTTTACTCTTTATGCAGACTCAGACCGCTTGCAATCAGACCAAGTCAGCCTCTTTACAGGCAAGAAGGACCAGGAAGAACGCTCTATCTTGGGAGTAGAACCGGTTCGGACACAAGTTTACTTAGGTGAGGGACCTGAGCTTCCAAGTCGCGTATCTGTTGTCTATAGCGATGGCACGGCCCAAGAAGAAGCCGTTGAATGGGATACGGCAGACTTTAGTCGTGCTGGACAAGTTCGTGTGACAGGTCATGTTCAAGGACGGACGGTAGAGGCTCTGGTCGATGTAATCGGTGTGGAACAAGTCCTTCCGGTCATCAAACAAATCCCGCAGGGAGCGGATCTAGCAACTGTGGATAAGGCTGTGCAATTGGTCTTTACAGATGGTCGAACAGCTAGTTATGACGTTGATCAATGGACCTTGGAAGCCGGTCAAGAGGAGCAATTGTCTACACCAGGTGCTCGCTTGAAGGCGACAGGACTATTAAGCAATGGGGAAACAGTCCAAGCGACACTAGTGGTTGCAGGTGGAACAGTCAGCAAGGCTAAGAAACCAACAGTGGAGCTAGATGGAGTAGCGCTTCCAAAATTTGGTAGTGGCAACCATACGATTTTCCGTCCGCTAGCTTATGGTCAAGAGCCTGGTCAGATCACAGCGAGTGCAGAAAATGCCCAAGTGACGGTCCTACAAGCTAATCGAGAAAATGGTTTGAAAGCTCAAATCTTTGTCACTGCTAAGGATACGGGAGCTGTACAGACCTATGCTGTGCAATTCCAGGAAGAAAGTCCACAGATCCAGCGTTTAGAATTGCGTCTGCCAGAAGGGCAAGAACTCAAGGAAGACCAAACAGTCACGCTTGATGTCCTAGCTCATTACCAAGATGGCAGTGTGGCTAGTCTCCAAGCGGATCAAATCGATGTGGTAACAGCAGCCGGTAGTCAAGGAAAAGCAGTCGCAAGCAAGAAAGGTTTGGAACTGAGGGAAGCAGGATTGGTCCATTTACAAGCCAGCTTCCAAGGACAAACAGGAGAATTAACCTTTACTATCACTCCAAATCCAGAAGAAAAGACAGTTGTCAAGGTGCGTCCTGTACGGATTAGCACCGATCGAAACGTGTTGCCAGCTCTTCCAGAAACAGTCTTGGTCGAGTATGACAAGGGATTCCCGAAAGAAAAACGCGCGACCTGGGATACTGTGACCGCAGATCAGGTTAGGGATTACCATAGCTTTACAGTTACAGGTCATGTAGAGGGTGTGGAAAAAGAAGCCCAAGCTCAAGTCACCGTTGAAGGCATTATCGCTGTAGAAGAAGTCAGCACCACCACTCCAGTCGGAGAAAAACCAGCCCTTCCAGAAAGCATACGGACCTATCACTCTAATGGTAAGACCTATGCTGCCAAGGTAGCCTGGGATGCGGTAGATCCGCAACTCTTGGCCCAAGAAGGAGAAGTTGTTCTCTCCGGCCGTGTAGAAGGAACCAACCTTCCAACCCGTCTCCATATACGTGTTTCCGCAAACACAGTCAAAGGGGCCAATGTAGCAGAACAATGGACAGGTTCCGTCTTGCCACTCGCTTTTGCAAGTGATTCGAACGATGCGGATCCAGTTGCTAAGGTCAATGACAAGGTCATCTCCTTTACCGATGCTCCAGCCAACCGTTGGACCAACTGGGGCCGTAACAATGCGGAAGATTCTGTTGGTATCTTGTTTGGGGACTCTGGTATCTTGACCAAGCGTGCAGTGGATAACCTCCATGTTGGTTTCCACGAAGACCACGGCGTTGGGGCTCCGAGTGAATATGTGATCGAGTACTATACAGGGGAACAAATCCCAACGGTTCCAAGCAATCCAAATCGCGTCAAAGATGAAACAGACCATCCATTTAACAACCCAGCTAACTGGAAAGAGGTCAGCCACCTCACCGTTGAAGAACCGGTAGCAGCTGGCAAGATGAATCATTTCAGTTTTGATAAAGTTGACACCTATGCTGTTCGGATCCGTATGAAGACGCCAGAAGGCAAGCGTGGAAGCTCTATTTCAGAGATTCAGATCTTTGCCAATAAGGTTGCGCCAGAAGAAAAGAGCCAGGTGACCATTCGTGTCAATGGTGAGGTTTTGCCAGGGGTCAACCCAAGTGTGACAGATTACTACATCGATGCGCGTGATCGGGCTTATCCACAAGTGGAAGCCACAGCTAGCCATCACGGCCTTGCAACGGTTGTGCCAAGCGTCCATGAAGGTGAGCCAATCCGTGTCATCCACAAAGCGGAAGATGGTACCATCTTACAAGAATACCGCCTCCATCTCACAAGCGATGCAGAAAAACTGAAACAAGCTGCCCCAGTAGCAGTGGAAGCAGGTAGCCGTTTTGTGAAAGTCGGTCAAAATCTGGTTTTACCATCTACAGTAGGTGTTTACTTTAAAGGGGATACAGGCTATGAACGCAAGGATCTCACTGTGGATTGGCAGGCTGTCCCAGCTGATGCGCTTTCTCATGAAGGAAGCTTCACGCTGGAAGGAAAAGTCATCGGCTATGATCTGAGAGCTCAGCTGACCGTCCGGGTGTCAGAAAAGACAGGAGAAAACCTTTCTGTAAACCGTGATTACAATGCAGACGATACCAGGGCATTTGCCAGTGAAACCAATGATCTCGATCCAAATCAAATCGACTATATCGATTACATCAACGATGGTGGCTACAACGAGTATTACCGTTGGACCAACTGGAAGAGAGAACCGGATCAAACCGAAGCCTTTGCTGGTCTCATCTTCAAGAAAAATGGCCAGGTAACAGAGCGCTTAGTCAATAAAGTAGCAGTCGACTTCTTTGCGGATCAAGAAACAGGCTTGCCAACCAAGACGGCTCTTGAACGCTATATTGGTCCAGACTTTGATGTTCCGGATGATTATGGCAATCTGAAGAATCTTCCAGATCATCCATTTAACCAAGCCTCTAACTGGGAAGAAATTCCTTATAGCTTGGATTATGACTTTGAAGCTGGTTATATCTCTAACCTTAGCTTCAATGAAACCAGAACCAAAGCCATCCGTTTAAGAATGGTCCGTGATGAACATCTAAAAGGAATCGGAATCATTGAATTGAGCGCCTATGCCCCAACAGAAGAGGCTCAGGCAACAACAGATGTCGCCATCCAAGTGAATGGTAAGGACCTAGAAGGCTTTAAACCAGATGTGATGGATTATCATCTAGAGTATGAGGGAGAACGTCCAATCGTTTCGGCACAAGGTAAGAATGGCACAGCTGTTACCGTTGTGGATGCTAAAAGTGATAATGCCCCTGTTCTTGTCAAGGTTGTCTCAGAAGATGGCAAGACAGAGAAAATATATCAAATCTCACTCCTAGCAAAAGCACCAACAGGATCAGCTATTCCTGAAGAAGGGGTTAAGAATCTGGTCCATACCAAGCCAGAACTCATCATTGAGGCAGAGGAGCTTGATTTTGCGCGTGAAGAACGTCCAAATGCGGATCTTGCAAAAGGTGAGAAACGTGTGGTTCAAGAAGGTCAAAAAGGCCGCAAATTGCGCTTAGTAGAAGTCTCTCAAGAAAATGGTGTGGAAAGCCGGAAGGAAGTCGATGCTTTTGTAGAACTAGATCCAGTGGCAGAAATCACAGAGGTGGGCACGAAAGAAGTGCTTCCAGATACTCCACAACCAGAGCCACAGCCACAGCCACAGCCACTTCCAAACCCGGGAGTTCCTCTTGCACCAGAAAGACCAGTGCAAGCAACAACTCCTCAGTCCTCTATTGAGGTTAAAGCGGTGCACCATGAAGTGACGGAAGTGGCAGGTAAGGAAGTCGAGAAAGAAACTCAAACTCCAGCGGTTTCGCCAGCTCCAGTTTCCGAAGGAAGATTACCGAATACGGGAACAGAAGAAAGCGTCGCAAGCCTCGTTGCAGGTCTTCTAGCAGCAGGACTTGCCGGTGCTGTGCTGGATGATCAGAAAAAAAGAGCCGATAAGGCCAAGTAAAAAAACTGGATAAACCAGCAAACATACGGTGAAAAGTTCACAGGTAACAGAAAGAGGATGGGGAAAGTCTCCACCCTCTTTACCTGATGATATAAAGGAATGGAATATGGGAAAAAGATTATTTGATAAGAGAAATCGATTTGGCATTCGCAAACTATCAGTAGGGGTTTGCTCTGTAGTCGTAGCGACTTGTTTTTTAGGAGTCACTACCAGTTATGCAGAGGAACAAGCTGAGAGGAGTGAGGCTCGTGAAGAACGAGTCGACACAAGTGATGTCGAGCATCAAGGGGAGGAGGAAAAAGCTGTGAAAGAGCACCAAGAAGAATCAGAACATTCCTCACCTGTGACGAGTGAGAAAGAAAACCGAGCAGTCAGCCAAGGGACAGAAGCAACCCAACCAGTAGCTTCTGCAGATGAGGAGCCTGAAATTGCAGATTACGGACCGCTTCCTAGCAAGGCCCAAATGCAATACCACCGCGAAGAACTGGCAGCCTTCATCCACTTTGGAATGAACACCTACTACGATCGTGAGTGGGGAGATGGGCAAGAAGATCCTTATTATTTCTATCCAGAGCATCTGGATACCGATCAGTGGATCAAAACCCTGAAAGATGCTGGCTTCAAACGGACCATCATGGTCGTCAAGCACCACGATGGTTTCCTCTTGTACCCTTCTAAATACACCGACCATACCATTGCCAAAAGTGGTTGGAAAGAAGGGAAAGGCGATGTCCTAGCCGAAGTTTCCGCTTCTGCTAGCAAGTATGACATGGATATGGGAGTTTACCTCTCCCCTTGGGATGCTCACAGCCCGCTCTACCATGTGGATACAGAGGACCAATACAACGAATACTATCTCAACCAGCTCAAAGAAATCCTTGAAGATCCAAAATATGGAAACAAGGGCAAATTCGTTGAAGTCTGGATGGATGGAGCGCGTGGCGATGGGGCTCAAAAAGTAACCTATACCTTCGATAAGTGGTTTGACGCCATCCGTAAGGCCCAAGGGGATATCGCTATCTTCTCAGCTGAGCCTACCAATGTTCGTTGGATAGGAAATGAAAAAGGGATTGCTGGAGATCCAGTTTGGCATAAGGTCAATCCGGATAAGATTCGCAACAATCCATCTAATAGCTACCTCAATCATGGAGATCCAGAAGGGAAGCAATACTCAGTGGGAGAAGCGGATGTTTCCATTCGCTCTGGCTGGTTCTACCATGACAATCAAGAGCCTAAGTCCCTGCGTGAATTGATGGACATTTACTTTAAATCCGTCGGCCGTGGGACGCCACTCTTGCTTAATATTCCACCCAATCAAGATGGGAAATTTGCGGATGCCGATGTGGCCCGTTTGAAAGAATTCCGCCAGACCTTAGACCAACTCTACAGTGTAGACTATGCGGCGGGCGCTTTGGTAGAAGCTGATTCGACACGGCGCAATTCGCATTACGCAGCTAGCCATTTGACAGATGGCGATGAAAAGACCAGTTGGGCACCTGCCGATGATGCCAAGACCGGCTCTTTTGTGCTCGACCTTGGAAAAGAGCAACACTTTGATGTGGTAGAGCTCAAAGAAACCATCGAGAAAGGCCAACGGATATCCGGTTTCACCATCGATGTAGCAGTGAATGGCCAATGGGTTCCTTTTGGGGCTGGGTCAACCGTTGGATACCGCCGTTTGATCAAAGGGCAACCAGTTGATAGTCGCTACCTCCGAGTGTCAATTACTGATGCCCAAGCCACTCCAATCCTGAACGGTGTTTCTGTCTATAAGACGCCATCCAGCATCGAAGAAACCGATGGCTATCCGCTTGGTTTGACCTATCATTCTGACCGGACTGCTGA
>CAUUAM010000055.1:0-10292 GCA_963543165.1 uncultured Streptococcus sp.
TGATATCCAGATAACAGATGCCTACTCAACGGATGCCGAGCTTGCTCGCTATGATCTCGTGGTCCTCGAAGATGACAAGCAACTCTTCCCGCCTTATCAAGGGGCCCCACTGATGAAAGCTGAATTACTGAAAAAACATCCGGAGTTGGAAGCTGTTCTTAATAAACTAGCTGGTAAAATCACAGCAGATCAAATGAGCCAGCTCAACTATCAAGTCGGGGTAGAAGGCAAGTCTGCTGCTAAAGTAGCGCGTGACTTTTTGGTAAAAGAAGGGGTTATCAAAAATTAACAAGCCATTCTCAAGTCTTTGCACTTGAGAATTTTTTGGTAGAAAGCAATTTTAAACCCTTTCAGTAAGCTTTTGGTTTAGAGGGAGAGGCCTTTTCTTCAAAAACTCTCCATTGAGTCTGGCTTAAAATTGTGTTACAATAAGCCTTGAAAATGAATGAAAGTATATGGAAACAAGTATGAAAAAAAGACCAGTGATTGGAATTACAGGAAATGAAAGACCCTTCCCAGATGGTCCAGACGTGAATATGAGTTATGCGGCGACTGGTTTTGTCGAAGCGGTCAAAGAGGCGGGAGGAATTCCCTTGATCTTGCCAATTGGAGATGCGGACATGGCCAAACACTACATGTCGATGATTGATAAGCTCATTATCACTGGTGGTCAAAATGTCTTGCCTGAATTTTATGGAGAAGAAATCGCCATTGACAGCGATGACTACCTCTTAAAACGCGATCTTTTTGAGTTGGCCTTGATTGAGGAAGCGCGGGCGGCTAAAAAAGCCATTTTTACAGTTTGCCGTGGGACCCAACTTTACAATGTCGCTCTTGGTGGGACCTTGTACCAGGAGATTGAGCACCATTGGCAGGACAATCCTGGTCAGTACACCAGCCAAGAGCTGGTGACCAAGGATCAGACCATCTTGCAAGAAATCTATGGCAAGACCAGTCGCATCAATTCCTTCCACCATCAAAGTATCAAAGACTTGGCAGATGGTTTGGAAGTGATTGCCCGGGATCCCAAAGATGACATCATAGAAGCTGTTCAATCCACAGATGAGAGCCGTTTTCTCGGTGTTCAGTGGCATCCCGAACTGCGTTTTGACAAGAGTCCAGCAGACCACAAGCTCTTTGAGTATGTTGTGAATGACTTATAATGAGGACCAGCCCCCTTAGGAATCTTTCCCAAGAGGGCTTTTTCTTTAATCTGCGTAAGAAAGACTGTAAATTGTGCCTAGGTTTTGGGGGAGGATTCGCTACAATAGAGCTAGTAGAATGAGGAGGATTAGGACATGTATCAATTTCCAAAGGATTTTTTATGGGGGAGTTCGACCTCGGGCCCTCAGACAGAAGGGCGTCTAAGTCAGGATGGAAAAGGGGACAATCTCTGGGATTACTGGTATAGGATCGAACCCAATCGCTTTTATCAAGGGCAAGGACCGGAGAAAACATCCACTTTTTACGAACACTGGGAAGATGATCTGGATCTCTTGTTAGAAACCGGTCACACAGCTTTTCGGACGTCTATTCAGTGGTCCCGTATTTTTCCGGAAGGCCGAGGGGAGATCAATCAAGCGGGTGTTGATTTCTACCGCCGTGTCTTTGAAAAGATTAAGGAAAAAGGGATTCACCTCTTGGTCAACCTCTATCATTTTGATTTGCCGATGGCCCTCCAAGAGCAGGGTGATGGTTGGGAAAACAAGGAAACCGCCTATGCCTTTCAAGAATATGCGCGTTTTTGTTTCAAGACCTATGGGGATCTGGTCGACCAGTGGATCACCTTTAATGAACCCATTGTCCCTGTAGAGTTTGGTTATTTTTATGATGCCCATTTTCCTCATAAGGTAGACGCAGCAGCAGCTGTAAAAGTCGCCTACCACACCCAGTTAGCCAGCAGTTTAGCGGTCAAGGCCTGTCACGAAATGGATCCCAATTCCCGTATCGGGATTGTGCTCAATCTGACACCAGCCTACCCTCGGAGCCAGCATCCAGAAGATGTTAAGGCTGCTCGGATTGCCGAGCTCTTTCAAGCTAAATCGTTTCTAGATCCTTCTGTTCTTGGCCACTATCCTGAAGAATTAGTGGAGATCCTGCGGGAGCGTGATCTCTTACCAGATTATGATCCCTTTGAGTTGCGCTTGATGGAGGAAAATACCGTCGATTATCTAGGGGTTAACTATTACCAACCACTCCGTGTGGCGGCTCCTCGTTATGCTCCAAATCCAGCTTCTCCCTTACTCTTTGAGCAATTTTATGAACCTTATGTTATGCCAGGTCGCAAGATTAATCCTCACCGTGGTTGGGAAATCTATGAGCAAGGTCTGTATGACATTGCCCAAAATATTAAGGAAAACTATGGCAATATCGAGTGGATCCTGACAGAAAATGGGATGGGAGTTGAAGGAGAGGAAAAATTCCGCGAGGATGGGATGATCCAAGACGACTACCGGATTGACTTTGTCAAGGACCATCTTCGTGAACTCCATCGTTCGATTCAAGATGGCGCTAACTGTAAAGGTTATTTGATCTGGACCTTTATTGACTGCTGGTCTTGGCTCAATGGATACAAGAACCGCTATGGTCTTATTGAACTAGACCTAGCAACTCAAGAAAGACGCCTGAAAAAATCGGGTCATTGGTTCCGTGAGTTGAGCCAGCAGAATGGGTTTGAAGGGTAGGAAAAACAACCTATCAACCAATATGTTGATAGGTTTTTCTTAACCCTTCCTTAACTAGACCAATTTTCTTATATTTCCTAGTTGACAAACTGGAAGAAGCATTGTATACTGACTCCGCTGGTTACTTTTTTGGAAAATTAGACTAGACCAATTTCGAAGTAACTGAGAAATCGACCATAGGTCGTTTGACTAAGTAAAGGGGAAAGTATAGCAAGGCTATATCGTAAAGACTATGTGCGGAATCGTTGGTGTTGTAGGAAATACAAATGCGACGGATATTTTGATCCAAGGACTTGAAAAACTTGAATACCGAGGCTATGACTCTGCAGGTGTTTTTCTTGCCAGTGAAGGCAAGAGCCAATTGGTGAAGGCAGTCGGCCGTATTGCAGAATTGTCAGCTAAGGCAGAAGGTGTCGAAGGGGAAGCTGGAATTGGGCATACCCGTTGGGCAACTCATGGAAAACCAACTGAAGACAATGCCCACCCACACCGTTCTGAAACAGGTCGTTTTGTTTTGGTACACAATGGGGTTATTGAAAACTACCTTGAAATCAAGGAAGAATACCTAGCCGGTCACCATTTCAAGGGGCAAACCGATACAGAAATTGCAGTCCACTTGATCGGAAAATTCGCTGAAGAAGAGGGCTTGTCTACGCTAGAAGCCTTCAAAAAAGCCCTCCACATCATCCGAGGAGCCTATGCCTTTGCTTTGATGGATGCTGAAGATCCAAGTACCATCTATGTGGCAAAAAACAAATCACCACTCTTGATCGGTCTTGGGGATGGCTACAATATGGTCTGCTCGGATGCCATGGCCATGATTCGTGAGACCAACCAATATATGGAAATCCATGACAAAGAGTTGGTGATTGTCAAAGCAGACAGCGTTGAAGTCCAAGACTATGATGGAAACGTCAAAGAACGGTCTAGCTACACGGCTGAGCTTGACTTGTCAGATATCGGTAAGGGAACGTATCCTTACTACATGATCAAGGAAATCGATGAGCAACCAACGGTGATGCGTAAGTTGATCCAAGCCTACACCAATGAAGCTGGCCAAGTTGTTGTAGATCCAACTATTATTAAAGCGGTCCAAGAAGCAGATCGGATCTATATCCTTGCGGCGGGTACCTCTTATCATGCTGGATTTGCCTCTAAGAAAATGCTGGAAGAATTGACAGATACCCCAGTAGAACTCGGTATTTCCTCTGAGTGGGGGTACGGCATGCCGCTTCTCAGCAAAAAACCGCTCTTCATCTTCATTAGTCAGTCTGGTGAAACAGCAGATAGCCGCCAAGTATTGGTTAAAGCAAATGAAATGGGTATCCCAAGCTTAACAGTGACCAATGTTCCAGGATCAACTCTTTCACGGGAAGCGGACATGACCATGTTGCTTCATGCAGGTCCTGAAATTGCGGTAGCTTCCACTAAGGCTTACACAGCTCAAATCGCAGCCCTTGCCTTCCTTGCAAAAGCTGTCGGGGAAGCCAATGGCAATGAAAAGGCCAAAGCCTTTGATTTGGTGCACGAATTGTCTATCGTTGCCCAATCGATCGAATCAACTCTTTCAGAAAAAGAAGTGATCGACGAAAAAGTTCGTGGCTTGTTAGAAACAACCCGCAATGCTTTCTATATCGGACGTGGCCAAGATTACTATGTTGCCATGGAAGCTAGTCTTAAACTAAAAGAAATTTCTTACATCCAATGTGAAGGTTTCGCTGCGGGTGAGTTGAAACATGGGACCATCGCCTTAATCGAAGATGGTACACCAGTTATTGCCCTCTTGTCTGATCCAGTCCTAGCTAGCCACACTCGTGGAAACATCCAAGAAGTGGCAGCACGTGGGGCTCATGTCTTAACTATTGCAGAAGAAAATGTCGCTAAAGAGACAGATGATTTGGTCTTGACAGCGGTTCACCCTTACCTCTCTCCAATCTCAATGGTGGTGCCGACTCAATTGATTGCCTACTTTGCAACCCTTCACCGTGGACTCGATGTCGATAAACCACGGAACCTTGCTAAATCTGTAACGGTTGAATAAATTTGTCTATAAAAAAATATCCTCGTTAGGTTTTTCCTAGCGAGGATGTTTGCGTTATTTATCAAAACCTTGCAAGGCTTTGAGACGTTCTTCTGTTTGTCCCTTGGCATCTAGTTTTTTACCTTGGTAAACAGCAGTTTCCCATGATCCGTACATTGGATTTGGGAAGATGATGAATTTTTCACCAAATTCTTTTTGCAATTCGTCTAATTTCTTGTCACGATCAGCTTCAGATGTCTTAGAGAAGTCTGCAAAGTCCACTAGGTTGTCCCCAAAGAGCAAGACAAGATTGGTCTTTTCTTGCACAGCTTGGCGACGACCTTCTTTTGATTTGACACCATCTTCTAAGAACATGAGGTGGTCACGTCCTTGAACAGGAATGCCTTCTTTTTCAAGATTCTTGATGGTGTCGTCTACTTGAGAGGTTGTACGGTCAGAAATATAGTAGATTTGAACCCCATTTTGATCAGCATATTGGAGGAAATCTTTGGCACCTGGTACCGCTTTTGCGGCTGCTTTTTTCACCCAAACATCCCAATCTTTAGGATTGAAGGCTGTACCATCTTTGACGTTTTGAACTTGGTAAGGGCTGTTGTCTAAAACAGTTTCATCCAAGTCTAATACGATTGAGTATGGCTTATCAGAAGGCGTTTGGAGGATCTCTTTCAAACGGTCAGTAGCGACATTGTAGCCTTGTAAATACAAAGCCTTGGTTTCTGCTGCCTTTTGGTACCAGAGAACAGACATGGTATTTTCTAGTGAGCGCTGCTGATCATAGGTCAATGTGACCTGATTTTTAGAACTCGTTGAGTTGGCTTCTTTTGTTTTCGTTGTGTTGCTTCCACAACTGGTCAATAAAATGACAGAAGCAAGAGCAGAAACGATGGTGAAGGTGGTTTTTGTTGTTTTCATAAACCGTAGACTCCTTAAAATTATTCTATAGAAATTATACTCCTTTCGATTTTGACTGACAAGAAAAAGAAGGAAAAGGCTTTCTGAATAATAAGGGGACTTGAGAACTAAAAAGTGTTGATCTAACAGGATTTTTTGCACCAAAATACCTATTTATCTATTCTAAAAAGAGGGGTATAGTTATATATTATAACCGGATCAAGAAAAGATCAAAGCTGTCTTTTTCTTCTAAAATCAAAAAATAGATAAACATGCGCGCAAGTATTTATTTTTAAGGATCTTGAGTGTTTTTGGGACTCACCTCAATAAAGAAATTTTAAGACCTTGATAGGGAATATATATTAGTCAAAGCATAATTGAAGTGTTAAGATAACAAGCAAGAAAAAAGAGAACGAGGTAAGAACATGTCTACAAAAAGAGAATTAGTTTTAAAAGCTTTCAAAGGAGAAGCAGTTGATCGTGTGCCAGTTGGATTTTGGCATCATTTTACAACAGAAGAAGAGTGGTTGAAAGGATTTTCCAATCCTGAAATTATTGAAAAAAACTTGAAGGGTCATAAAAATTTCCTTCACAAGGTCCAACCAGACTTTGTCAAACTCATGAGCGATGGCTACTTTGCTTATCCAAATCCAGCCATTCATAAGGGTCTTGAAAATATATCAGACTTAGCAGGCATTGAACCCCTTGGAGCAGATCATCCATGGATCACAGAACAGGTAGAACTTGTGAAAAAAATCCGTGCCGGTTTTGAAGAGGACATTGTAGCCATTTACAATATCTTTGCTCCAGTGACCTACTTCAAATGGCTGGTCGGAGAAGTTTCTGGTGGAGATGACTTGATCGCAAACTTTATCGATCAAGATGCAACAACCCTTAAAAAAGTATTGGATACCATTGGCCAAGATATCGCCAGTTTGAGCCAACGAATCATCAAAGAAGCAGGAGCGGACGGAATCTACCTCAGTGTTCAAAGCATTCAAGATGCGCGCGTGAGCCAAGAAGTTTATAAAACCATTATTGCACCAAGCGAACTCCATGTTTTAGAGGCAGCCAATGAAGCAGGTGGGGTGAATATTCTTCATATCTGTGGCTATGAAGGAGCTCGCAATGATATCCACCTCTTCACAAACTACCCAGCCCAAGTCTTTAACTGGGCAGTTGGACCAGAAGGGATCAGCCTGGCAGAAGGACGCGAAATCTTTGGTGGACGTACCGTTCTTGGTGGTTTTGAAAATGGGAAAAATAGTCTTCTCTACACAGGAGACAAGGCTGCGATCCAAGCAGAAACCAAACGCATCATCGCAGAAACTGGAACCACAGGCTTGGTCATCGGCGCGGATTGTACTATTCCAAGTGATATTGATGAAGAGCGAATCGAATGGGTTCGTGAAGCTGCAGCAGAATAAGAAAAAATAGAATCAGGGAGAACAGAGTATGAGTAAAAAAACATGGATTATCGGTGGGGTGGCCGTTCTTACCATTGCAGGTGCAACCATTCTTGGACGGAGCTTGAACCATGCAAACGACAGCAAAGGCTCAACAGGATCGAACAAGGTAACAACCTTGAAAGTGGCCCACACTCAAAACTATGTGCCGTACGATTTTGTCGATGAAAAAGGAGAATCAGATGGCTATGAAGTAGCTGTTTTGAAAGCCATTGACGAAAAATTACCAGACTATAAGTTTGAGTACACTGGAACGAGTGATGACGATCTCTTGATCGGTCTAGAATCAGGAAAATACGATATCGGGACCAAAGGAGCCTGGTATACCGAAGAACGCGCTAAGAAATTCATCATTCCAAAAGAGCCAATCGGAGCCAGCATCATCGGATTTACTGTGCGTAAAGAAGATGCGGATAAATACAAGAACATCGATGATTTCGCGAAAGAAAAAGGGAAATTGGTTCCAATCTCCCCACAAAATGCCCAATGGAATGTCATCAAAGAATACAATGACAAGCATAAGGACCAACCAATCGAATTAACAGCTGCGGAATCATTCCAAGTGGCAGATGCCTATGCATGGGTTCTGGAAGGTCGTTACGATGCCTTCTTTGACATCAAACTTTCCTTTGAAAAAGCTGTCACAGATAAAGATGGTTCTTACCACCAATATGCAGACAAACTCAGCTGGTTTGCCTACAAAGGAATTCCAACTTACCCATTGATCCACAAGGATAAGAAAAACGAAAAATTTGCGGAAGCCTACAGCAAAGCCATCAAAGAATTGGAAAAAGATGGCACACTTGCTAAATTGTCGAAAAAATATTTCGGTGAAGATGTCTTCAGTTATGTAGATAAAGAAAAATAAGATGAAACTGGGTGCGTATTGCCCCAGCTTCCTTATTTCTATCCGAATATAGAAAGGAAAAGAAACATGGTCTCATACGACATTTCCAAGGTCTGGTCATTTCTTCCAACCTTGGTCCAAGCCCTACCAGCGACCCTAGCTTTGATGCTTTTAACGACGCTTCTTGGTTCGGCATTTGGCTTGGTTTTGACCTGGGCACAAGTATCAGAAGACAAGGTAGGAGCAGGTCTGGCAAAAGGCTATGTCTTTACATTGCGCTGTACCCCTCCGATTGTCTTGCTCTTCTTGGTCTTTTATGGACTGCCCCAGTTTTTGAACTGGTGGTTGGGCATTGATATTGATCATTGGTCCAAGTTTGTCTTCGTCCTTGTGGCTATGTTTCTTCTCTTTGCGGCTATGATCTCTGAGGTCTTCAAGGCGGCCTATTTGGCTGTTCCAAAAGGGCAGATGGAAGCTGGCTTGAGTATCGGCTTGACACCAGCTCAAACCATTTGGCGCATTGTCCTTCCCCAAGCCTTTCGCGTGGCTCTTCCCAATATGACAACTGCCATCTTGAACCTGATGCGCGATGCTGCTTTGGCTTATACCATTGGCTTTATCGATATTATGGGAGCGGGAAATAACTTGATCAGCCGCAATCTCGGAAATTATTCTCTGGAGACTTATACAGCCGTAGCAGTGATTTACTGGGGAATTGCCTTGGTGATCTCCTTCTCTTCTCAACTCCTTGAGAAACGACTCAGTGTAACAGAAAGGTAGCTTATGGATTTCAATTTTATTAGTAAAACATTTCTAGCCACCTTGGGTGGTGTTCCAGTGACCCTTCTGATCATGGTCGTATCCATCCTCTTGAGTTTTTTTCCAGCCCTCTTTTTGGCGCTCGGTCAGATCTATAAGGTCAAAGGGGTTCGCAGTTTCTCAGTGGTTTACTTAGCCTTTATTCGCGCGACCCCTCCGATTCTCTTGATTCTCTTCTTTTATAGCCTCTTTCCTAGCCTCTTAAATAGCTTTTTTAAGAGTATGGGTAGTCACTTTAATGTCTTTGAGATCAATCCTATCTACTATGCCTTTATCATCTTTAGCTTGATGACAACAGGGAGTCTGGCTGAAATTTTACGGTCTGCTATTCTGACAGTGGATAAGGGCCAGCTAGAAGCAGCGCAAGCCATCGGTTTGACCAACCGCCAGGCTTATATCCGCATTGTTTTTCCACAAGCCCTGCGTGCTGCTCTGCCCAATTTGTGTAACCTGGTCATCAACTTGGTCAAAGGAACCTCCCTTGTCTTTGTCATGACGATCAAGGATATCACCGCCATTGCCAAGGTCGAAGCCTCCTATGGTTATCAATATTTTGAATCCTATCTAGTGATTTTTATTCTTTATATTGTCATTTGTGGGGTTATTCAGTGGGGATTCAATCGCTTGGAAAAACGCCTGACACTCGCATAGAAGAAGGAGAATGAGAAGATGTTAGAAGTAGAACACGTATCGAAAAAATTTAAGGACCACCAAGTCCTGGTAGATGTTAATCTCAAGGTCAACCAAGGGGATGTTGTCGTTATTTTAGGTCCATCTGGATCAGGAAAAACAACCTTCCTTCGTTGCCTCAACCACTTGGAAAAGGCGGATACAGGTCACTTAACCCTAGGTGGAAAAGCATATGACCTCTCCAAACTCAGCAAAAAGGAAATTTTAGAAATCCGCCAAAAGACAGCCTTTGTCTTCCAGCATTACAATCTATTTGCTAACAAAACAGCACTTGAAAATATCTTAGAAGGATTGATTGTAGCTCGTAAGATTCCAAAAGAAGAAGCCATCCAACGGGCGGAATCCGCCCTTGAAAAAGTTGGTCTCCTCGCTTACAAGGATTACTATCCTTCTCAATTATCAGGTGGCCAGCAACAACGGATCGGGATCGCACGTGCCATTGCAGTGAAACCAGACGTGATTTTGCTGGACGAGCCGACTTCAGCGCTAGACCCAGAATTGGTTGGGGATGTCTTAGATGTCATGAAACAGCTAGCCCAAGAAGGAGTAACCATGGTTGTCGTAACGCATGAGATGGGCTTTGCGCGTGATGTGGCCAACCACGTCATCTTTATGGATGGCGGGCATATCATCGAAGAAAACGAACCCCATGAATTCTTCAACAGTCCCAAAGAAGAACGAACCAAACAATTCCTTTCACGGATTCTATCCGACGCCACCTATAGCGTCGAATACATGATTTAACAAGAGAGAGTGGGACAGACAGCCATGACGACATAGCCGTCACCCACAGAAACATGAAAATAAAGACAAAAGCCCTCATTTAGAAGTATAATCTAAGTGAGGGCTTTGTG
>CAUUAM010000056.1:0-10278 GCA_963543165.1 uncultured Streptococcus sp.
GGCTTGCTTCCAGTACAAACGTTTGTCGCATCCAACTATTTTTGGTAAAATAGGACCATTCACATGAAAGAAGAAATAATAATGGAAAATCAAACCTTAATGCAATATTTTGAGTGGTACTTGCCAGCTGATGGCAACCACTGGACACGTCTTGCAGAAGATGCGCAACACTTATCAGACTTGGGAATTCGCAAAGTCTGGATGCCACCTGCTTTTAAAGCCACTTCCAACAATGATGTTGGCTACGGCGTATACGACCTCTTTGATTTGGGTGAGTTCGATCAAAAAGGGACGGTTCGCACCAAATATGGCTTCAAAGAAGATTATCTGCAAGCTATTCAAGCCCTCAAAGATGCGGGGATTCAACCAATGGCCGATGTCGTTCTTAACCACAAGGCTGCAGCAGATGGCCTGGAGGAGTTCGAAGTCGTTGAGGTCGATCCCATGGATCGAAACAAGATCCTCACCGAGCCTTTCACCATTCAAGGATGGACCAAATTTACCTTTGATGGCCGAAATGGAGCCTATAATGACTTCCACTGGCATTGGTACCACTTCACCGGTACCGACTACGATGCTTCTCGTAATAAAAGTGGGATCTACCAAATCCAAGGGGACAACAAAGGTTGGGCCCTTGGGGATCTGGTGGACAATGAGAATGGAAACTATGATTACCTCATGTACGCCGATATCGATTTCAAACACCCCGAGGTTGTAGAAAATCTCGATCAGTGGGCTGAATGGTTTATCGAAACGACTGGTATAGAAGGTTTCCGTCTGGATGCGGTCAAGCACATCGACTCCTTCTTTATGAAGAATTTCATCCACAATATCACCCAAAAGTACGGTGAAGATTTCTACGTCTTCGGTGAATTTTGGAACGGGGATAAAGAGACCAACGACGAATACTTGGAAAGCATTGATTACTTGTATGACCTGGTCGACGTAGCCCTCCACCAAAACCTCTTTAGAGCCAGCCAAGAAGGTGAAAATTTCGATCTTCGTACCATTTTTGATGGAACACTGGCACTCAATCATCCGGAACAGGCCGTCACTTTTGTCGATAATCACGATACCCAAAGAGGACAAGCCTTGGAATCGACGATCCAAGAATGGTTCAAACCTGCAGCCTATGCCTTGATCCTACTTCGCAAAGCTGGTTTACCATGTGTCTTCTATGGCGATTATTACGGTATCAAAGGCGAATTTGCGCAAGAAAGTTTCCAAGAGGTGCTCGATCGTCTCTTATGGGTTCGTAAGGATCTTGCCTACGGGGAGCAAACGGATTACTTCGATGATCCAAATTGCATCGGTTGGACCCGCTCAGGAACAGAAGATTCCGCACCGATTGCCTGCTTGATTTCAAATAGCCAAACTGCTACTAAGATCATGGAGATCGGAACAGCCTATGCAGGCCTCACCTACTATGATGTCCTAGAAAATTGTACTGAAACCGTACAAGTCCAAGAAGACGGCACTGCCGAATTCCCAGTGGCAGAAAGCTCCGTCAGCGTCTGGGTAGCAAAAGATACAGAGGACCTATAACCATTCAATCTGATTTTCTCCTAGGATCTCTATGATCCTAGGAGATTTTTCATTTATATACAAATTTTTTAGGAAATATAGCTTCATTTTAGCACTACAAGAAACCGCTGTCAATGTTTGCTAGGATAATTTTAAAGAAATACGGACCATCAAAAAACTCGTTTTCCAGTTTGGAAAACGAGTCTTCTTTTTAGCTCAATTCTGCAATGATTTCTTTTAATTGAGTTTTGGTATGAACACCAGCTACCTGTTTCACGACTTGGCCGTCTTTTTTAAAGAGGAGAGTTGGGATCGACATGATACCGAATTGACGTGCTGTGTTTGGATTTTCATCGACATCCATCTTGCAGATTTTCAAATCGTCTTCATGGACTTCTTCTGCCAACTGATCCAAGATCGGTGCTTGCATGCGGCATGGACCACACCAAGTTGCCCAAAAGTCAATCAAGACAAGTCCTTGGCTAGTTTCTTCTTCAAAAGTTGCATCTGTGATTACGTGTGCCATATTTCCTCCTTTTTCAGTAGGTATCTACTGATCTAGCATTTCTACTTTTATTTTACACTAAAAGGGGCCATTTTAGAAATATTTGCTACGGGGACTCCTTAGGCATCATCTCTCTTCTTACGCCAAAAGATAAGGCTAGAAGCTGACAGGGTCAGTATACCTAAGAGACCCAGAGCCTGTTCTTTGCTACCTGTTTGTGGAAGCGTATGACCTGTGTGCTCTTCTTCTACTGCAGGCGTCTCATCTTTAGGATCTGCTGCGAATCCTGGTGAAACAAATTGAGGGCCATAAGATACCGCTAGGGCAAGACGAGGATGCTCTTTCGTCGTTGATTTTGTCCACACCTGCTCTTCTTTTTCAGGAAGAGGTTGGCTTGGTTGAACAAAGTGTTCTGGGTTTGGAAGGGTATATTCCTCCTTGTAGTGCACTTCTGGTGCAACTAGGGCAGCTCCTTCAACTTCTGGCAGGTTTGCATAGTCTGTATCGCTTGCACTTGGTAGATAGGTTGCCTTTTGGGCACGAGTCTTTTCGACGATTGGAATCGTTGCACTGATCGAATCTGTCTTAAAGGTCACTTCATATGGATGCTCCACGGTTAAGTCCGATGGATCATAGGTGTTGAAGACAAGCGCTAACTTGTGACCTTTCTTAACCGTATAGAGATTTGGTTGGAGATAGACCGTATAATCGTGGTATTCTCCCACTTTAGGCTCGATGCTTGCGCGAGAGCTTGCTGAATCATAGCCAGACTCAGGATTCGCCAGGTTGATCCAACCTTTAGCGATAACCTTGTACTTGGTCTTAATGGTTTCATATTCGGCTACAGATAGGTTGCTTAAGTTGCTTCCCATCCAGAAAGCGTCTGCTGTTTTATCTTGCTTGACACTTCCATTTCCTACCATGTCAAAGTCTTGATCTGCCACATCTACCAAGAGGGCATTGATTTGGAAATTCTTTCCTTGACCTTTGGCCAGAGCTGCCTTGAAATGAACAGGGATGTGCCCTTTGATGGTGGTGTCTTCTGTCACTTCCGATACGAAGGTCATGTTGGCTTTTGAAGAACCTTGGCTCACAGTTTCATCGCGCTTGGCAACTTCTACACCAGCTCCGGCATAATCGCTCGAAATGGTTTCTTCCAAACGTTTCGACTGCGCATTGAGGAAGAGGCGTTGCGAGGTCTTCCAGTTATCGTAAGTGGTCCACTTGCTTGGATCATAGTTGTTTTGCGCCAAGACAGCTGGTAAATTTTCGACGTGATTGTCCACTCCATAGAGGTAATGGGTCAGCCAGGTATTGAGCAGGTCATAGAAATCTTGGCCATTGGCTGTAATCCCATAGCCACGCGACATGGCTGCTGGATAGACGTGATCCCCTTGATGGAGATAGAGCTTGACATCTTGGCCCGCTTTCTTAAGGGCATCGTACATGAGCTCAAAGTGTTTAGTTTTAACATTGTCATCGTTCAAGCCATGGACAATCAGAGCGCTGGTCTTGAGATTTTCCGGATGGAGAGTATAATCCCGCTCCTTCCAGACATCACTGTAGTTGCGATCATGAGCATACTGGTCCTTGTTCAATTGGTTGATGTAGTTGGAATAGTTTTGCCAAATACCTGCCCAGTCGTCTTGGTCCAACATACGCGAGCTAACGTAGAGGGAGAGCCAGGAAAGATCACTATAAGGTGCATTGCCAAATTGGGTCCCTTGGCTATTGAAATAATCATACCAAGAGGCAATCCCAGCAGCGGGTACGATGGTCTTCAAACCTTCGACTCCTGTCGCAGCCACACCAAAGGTCGTGGTTCCAGCCCAGGATAGGCCAGTCATAGCGACATTACCACTTGCCCAGTCTGCCTTGATTTCGACATTGCTAGTCTTATCGGTGTAGGCCTTGCGTTTGCCATTGACCCATTCGATAATATTCTTGAAGGCATTGATTTCAAGGTCAGACCCTGTCGTGTTGAACCCTTCTGACCCCTTGGTACCAAGCCCAGCACTAGAGATAAAGGCATAGCCTCTGACCAAGAAATAGTCGTACCAGTTCAGATCCTCGTAGTCATAGATATACTCGTAGGGACTGTAGTAATACCAATCCGAAGCCTTGGCTTTTTTGGCTGCTTCGACTGTCGTCTCACTACCAACTGCCTGGCGTTTAGCTGGTTGCTCCCGCAATTTCTTCATATCGTAAGAGCCATCTGTCGGTAAGCCCAAGCTTTCAAGGGTCACATAGTTCTCATCCAAAGTTCCTGCTACATATGGACGCGCTTCGAGAATGGTCGCCGCCTTAAAGTCACCTTGTGCGACTGCTTTTGGCAATTGCACAATGGCTTTGACCAAGTCTGGCTTGCCGTCAGCATCGGTGTCGTAGTCCGTTTCGACATAGACTGGGAAGCGGACAATTTGGCTGTCCTCATATTTGTAGTCTTCATCAGCTTTTTCCCCCGTTGTATAAGGGAAAATAGGCTGGGCCCGACCATTTAGAAAGAGCGGGCTTTTCTTTTCAGCTCGATAAGCATCATAGAGTTTTTTAGCCGTCTCATACATCTTGGTCAATTCTGGCTGACTGACCTTGCGGGTCAAATCTTCTGATTTTTCAATCAAGCCCAAACTCTTGGCAAAGCGTTCCCGATCTGCTTGATTTTGCCCCAATTGGTTAGGATCTGTTGCTGCCCATTGAAGTAAGCCATTGACGGCATCTTGAACCGTCAACTCTTTAGAAGCCTGATCACTTGCAGCGGTTGAACCTGTGATTTTTGCCAAATCCTGACCTGTTACCAGAGCTTCTGATGAAGCTGTTGATTGAGGGGCAACTTCCCTGTTTGTAGCTGATGAAGCTGAAACTGGGACAGTTGGTTCACTTGGTGCTGTGCGGGCTTCTGTTGCAGGGACTCCTTCATTTGCAACTGTTGCCGGAACCAACGATGCCTCACTAGAGCTTGCCCCTTCTTCACCAGAGCTAGGGCTTGTGTCATTGGCTGTCGGTGACACCTCTGTGGATGGAGCATGGAGCACTTCTGTCGTAGGGACCAATTCTCCAGTCTGTTCATCTGCCGCAGCTACTTGGTGCAAGACCATCGGCGCGATCAATAAACTTGATGCGACAATGGAAACCATTGTTTTCTTTTTCATGTCAGTCTCCTCACTTTTTGTAATCAACACTTCCATTATACTATGTAAGCGCTTTTATAGCAATTTTTAATTGATGATTCTAATCATAAAATCCCTCCAAGATCTTCTTCAACAGCCTTTCTCAGAAAAAAACACCGCAACATATGCGATGTTTCCTTCTATCTTATTGAATTCCCAATTCTTGTTTGGCTCTTTCCAGTTCCAGATAAATCTGCTCAAATCCTGTTCCACCTAGGGAATTCCGTTTCTGAACAGCTGTCTCTGACTGCAAGACCTGATAGATATCTGCTTCTATTAAGGAAGACACTTCCTTATAGCGCGTCAACGGGATATCTTGTAGGTAGTTTCCAGCTTTACTACACTCGAGAACTAGTTGTCCAACAATCTCATGCGCTTCACGGAAAGGCAGTCCCTTTTTGGCTAAATAATCGGCCAGTTCTGTCGCATTTGAAAAATCTTTTTGGGTAGAGGTCAACATCCGATCCTTGTTAACCGTCATCGTGGACAACATCCCTGCCATGATATCAAGGGACTTCTCAATAGTGTCCACCGTATCAAACATACCTTCTTTGTCTTCCTGCAAGTCCTTATTATAGGCAAGTGGTAAGGACTTCATAATGGTCAATAGCCCCATGAGATGACCATAGACTCGTCCACTCTTACCACGGATCAATTCAGCCATGTCTGGATTTTTCTTTTGAGGCATGATGGAAGATCCTGTACTAAAAGTATCGGATAGACTGACAAAACCGTATTCGTAGCTACACCAATGGATTAATTCCTCACAGAGACGAGAAAGATGCATGATTAAGATACTACTATTGGAGAGAAACTCCAAGATAAAGTCTCGGTCACTCACTGCATCAAGTGAGTTGTGATAGATCCCCTTGAAGCCCATCAAGTCAGCCGTTAATTCCCTGTCAATCGGAAAAGTCGTTCCTGCCAGAGCTGCTGCTCCTAAAGGCGATAGATCCGTATGCTCCATATTAAAGGCAAAACGTTGACCATCCCGGGTGAACATTTGATAGTAAGCCAGAAGGTGATGGGCAAAACTGATCGGTTGCGCGTGTTGCAGATGAGTATAGCCAGGCATGATGGTTTCGACATGTTCTTCGGCAAGCGTCACTAAGACCTGGCGAAGATGCCATAGCTTTTGTCCAATCTGTTGCAAGTGGTCCTTTAGATAGAGGTGCATATCGGTTGCTACTTGATCATTCCGAGAGCGGGCCGTATGCAGTTTTCCAGCAACAGGACCAATCTCTTCTGTCAGAAGAGCTTCCATATTCATATGGATATCTTCATTTCCCACATCAAAGACAAGCTCTCCAGCCTGATAGCGGGCCAGTAAGGTTTCCAAGCCTGCTTCAATGGCTTTGGCTTCCTCATTGGTTATAATACCAGTATGGCCCAACATCTTAACATGGGCCAAGCTCCCTTGCAAATCATATGGAGCTAGACGATAGTCAAAGCCGATGCTTGCCCCAAATTCCTCAACCCAATCTTCTAAAGAGGCTTCAAAGCGTCCGCCCCATAATTTATGGTTTGCCATGCTGAATCCTTTCTATTTATCCTGATGGGCCTGCACTTCAGCGTGTACCTTCGATGGTAGCCCCCAAAGTTTGATAAAGCCTACAGCAGCATCCTGATCAAAGGTATCTGCACTGGTATAGGTCGCTAGACTTTCATCATAAAGTGAGTTCGTAGACTTCCGTGCTACAACAGTTGCAGACCCCTTATAAAGTTTTACCTTAGCCGTCCCGTTGACCACTGCTTGTGTCTGTTTTAGATAAGCAATCAGGGCTTCTGTCGCTGGATTAAACCAGAGTCCATTATAGATCAAATTAGACAATTCATTTTCAATAATGGGTTTAAAATGAGCCAATTCTCTCACCAAAGTTAGATCTTCAATTTCCTTATGAGCAGCTAACAATGTCACAGCTCCAGGGCATTCATAGATTTCCCTAGATTTGATGCCGACCAACCGATTTTCCACGTGGTCAATCCGACCGACTCCATGAGCGCCTGCTAGGTCATTTAATTCCAAAATCAAATCTGCTAGTTTCATCTTCTTCCCATCTAAGGCGACAGGAATTCCAGCTTCAAAATCGATCTCGACATAAAGGGGAGTATCTGGCGCCGCTTCTGGAGCAACGGTCAGATCATAGGCATCTTCTGGCGCCTGATTCCATGGGTTTTCTAAAACCCCACATTCATTGGCCCGGCCCCAAAGGTTCTGATCTACCGAATAAGGCGAGTCCAGATCAGCAGGGATCGGAACATTGTTCTCTTTTGCGTAAGTGATTTCCTCTTCCCGTGACCACTTCCACTCCCGTACAGGGGCAACTACCTTGAGAGTCGGATCAAGCGAAGCAATGGCAAGCTCAAAACGAACTTGGTCATTGCCTTTTCCAGTACATCCATGGGCAATGGTTGTCGCTCCTGTCTGATGAGCGATCTCTACTAATTTCTTAGAAATCAATGGTCGGCTCAGAGCGGACACTAGAGGATATTTTTGTTCATAGAAGGTGTGTCCTTGTAGCGCAACCAAGACATAGTCTTCAGCAAACTCGTCTTTGACATCAATCACATGCGATTCAATCGCACCGACCTTCAAAGCCTTATCGTGAATAAAACTCAGGTCTTTTCCTTCACCGACATCCATACAGACAGCGATGACATCGTAGTCTTTCTTCAACCAAGTAATGGCCACTGACGTATCCAAACCACCCGAATAAGCAAGTATGACTTTCTCTTTAACCATAGGATTACCTCTTCCTTCTAAAAATGTATTGTGTAACATTCTACTGCATGAAAAGGGAGATGTCAATAGGAATTTAATAATTATCTAAAATAAAGCGTTTTACGAATATTTATCTATTTTAGTAGATAGGAATTTTTTATAGGATAAATCCGTTCTAAAACAGTATAGCAAAGGCATTTCTTTCGTAATTTTTCAGTATTCTAACAAATCTGATTGGTTCTTGGTGAAAAAATGGGTAAAAGACCCTATTTTGGCTCTTTCAAATGCATAAAAAAGAGAGAAGCTAGTTCTCTCTTTCCTTATATGAAATCTTATTTCACATGATCTTTTAATTCTTCTTGAGCCTTTTGGTTAGACTCTACTTTCTCTTTTTGCCATTTTTCAAGGGCTTTGTTGTAGTCAGCAGTTGTCACAGCTTTATCTTGGAGTTTCATTCCTTTGTAGATCACGTGGTCTTTCCCTTTACCACCAGTCCAGGCAAATGGTGCTGAGAATGGTTCGATACGTGTCAAGAATGGACGTCCAGTTGATGATGAAGTTGGGATAACAAGAGCGCTATCAGTCAACCATGCTTGTGCAGCCGCATATTTTTCATAGCGTTTGTTAACATCTTGTGTTTCTGCACCAGCATCTTTTATCATCTTTTCAAAGTCGTACAGACCAACTTTTTTAGCTGCTTCATTGTTTTCACTTGGATCAAATCCAAGGAAAGTCTTGGTATTTTCACCAGATGAAGCTTTCAAGATATCCATGTAAGTTGATGGGTCTTGGTAGTCAGGGCTCCATCCGACATTATCAGAAAGATCCCAGTCTTCGCCAGCCGCATTTGGTGCAAAGAGGGTCACGTTTTGAAGGTCTTCTTTGGAAAGCATTTGGATATCGATAACGACATTTTCTTTACCAAGGGCTTCTTCAACTGACTGTTTGAAAGACTGTACCCGTTGAACTCTTGACGGGGTGGTTTGGTCCACAGGCATATCGATATGAATTGGGAATTTCACGCCTTCTGCTTCCAAAGCAGTTTTCGCTTTTGCAAACTCTTCTTTGGCTTTCTTAGCATCGAAGAGACCGTTTTGACCATCGTCTAGTTTGGTTGATTTCCACTCATCACCGTAAGTATCCAATTGTGTTTTCACCAACTCACCGAAGGTCTTGCCATCAGCTTGGACAAATGTTGGTGGAATGTAGAGGTTACGGATGATCTTGCTTGCTCCGTCTTTCCCGTTCAACTGAGCAGCATATGCTTCACGGTTGAAGGCAAAACTTATCGCTTGACGGAAGTCCTTGTTCAAGAGGGCTTTCTTAGTAGATTGTTTTTCTTCATCGGTCTTCTTAGCAGTGTGTTTGTATGATTGACGATCGATGTTGGTACCAATCACGTAAGAAGCGGCATCTTGAGGAGTATAGGTGATTTCATCTTTGAATTCTTTGACTTGCTCTGAGTAACCAGATCCAGTTGGGAAGAGTTTTGCTAAGCTAAGCGCATTTTCACCAAATGATTTCGCCAATTTACTTTGATCTTGACCATCGTAGAATTCCAATTTCACATCTGAGATATAAACGTTGTCTTTGTCCCAGTAGTTTTCATTCTTCGTCATCTCGATAGATGATTTTGAAGTAAAGCTCTTCAAGATATATGGACCATTGTAAAGAAGAGAACTTGTATCGCTTGCTTGGGCAAATTTATCCCCTTTAGATTTCACAAATTTCTCATTTACTGGGAAGGTGATACCAAGGGTCAATTTTGAATTCCAGAAGGTTTCTGGCTGGTTCAAAGTGATTTGAAGGGTATGATCATCCACTGCTTTAATGCCTACAGCAGAGAAATCTTTATTTTTACCGCTAACGTAGTCATTCAAGCCTTTGATGGAATCTTGGATGATGTAGAGCATTTCTGATTTGTTATCAGCCGCATATTTGATTCCGGTTACGAAATCTTTAGCCGTTACATCTGCGTACTCTTCTCCTTCTGAATCATACCATTTAGCATCATCACGAAGTTTGTAGGTATAAGTCAAACCATCTTGAGAAACTGTCCAATCTTTTGCAAGGGATGGAATCAAGTTACCGTATTTGTCATTTTCAAACAAACCATCAATCAGGTTTCCTGTGATATCATGGGTTGCAGCTTTACCAGATGTGATGTAGTTCAAGTTTTCAGGCTCCGTCTCATAGACATATGAGAATTTTTGGCCGTTGCTTGAGCTAGATGATTTAGAACCTCCAGAACAAGCTGCTAAGATCCCTGCTGAAAGGAGGGCAACTCCCGCAAGTGCAATGACATTTCTTTTTTTCATGTAAAACTCCTTGAGAAATTTTAAGTTTATTTTAAGATTATA
>CAUUAM010000057.1:0-10211 GCA_963543165.1 uncultured Streptococcus sp.
GCTAGTGGGGTTGCTCCCACGATACCGCGGACTTCAGAGATATCATTTTGTGGCAAGGTCAGCTGGTGCTTGAAGTTGGAATAGAGCTGAGCCCGTAGGTTGTTCTGACGGCTAGCTGTGATGATCAAGTGCACACCGATGCTGAGACCTTCACGGGAGATCCGCATGAAGAGCTTGAAGAGGTCTGTCTCATAAGGCTCGTCCTTCATCGACTCATAGCTATCCATGAGGATGACCATGGTTGGCTCTTGCTTGCCGGTCACTTCACGGTAGAGGGCGATGGTGCCGACACCATGCTCTGAGAGGAGCTTCTTCCTACGATCCAACTCGCGGTTGATGATTCGGATAAATTTTTGGATTTTCTCCGTCTGATCGAGCAGGAGGCTATCCGCCACATGTGGCAATTGGCTTAGTGGTGCCAGACCATTGGTTCCGAAATCAAGCAGGTACATGGTCAGATTTTCTGGGCTCTGTTTGCGGGCTAAATCCATAGCGGCTGTCTGGAGGAAAGTGGTCTTTCCTGTACCTGGACTTCCGTAAAGGAGGATATTCCCATCTTTTGACAGATCGATGGCGACAGCTTCTTGTTTTTGCGCTTGCGGGATATCGGCGACCCCGATCAGGACGCTTGGAGCTGTCCGTTTTTGCCAAGCCTCGATCGGCACGACCTTGTCCAACTCATCCAGCGTGATCCGCTCTTTGAGCGGTGGCAACCATGGTTGGGCCACAGCTGCGATGCCTTCTTCTTGGTGCAAGTGATTGATTTCCTGCACGATGACATCCAACTCTGTTGGCACTTCCTTGATTTCTTCTGCCATATCAAGACCGGATAGGTCTTGGTTGAGCACTTCGTATTGGCCTAGTTCATTGATCAAGTAGATGGTATGGTCTTCGATCCCTAGCTGATCTTTCTCAGGCTGGTAGTCTGCTCCTGACCAGGCGGTTTGGAAGAGTTCATAGACTTCGTTATTGCCGACTTGGAGGTAAGCACGACCGGTCTGGGTGATCTCAGCCGCATCTGCCGTCCGCAGCATCTCCATGGAGTCGCCACGGTCTGCCACCTTGAGGGCTAACTTGAAGCGGGAGTTGGACCAGATCTGGTCATCCACGACCCCAGAAGGTTTCTGCGTCGCAAGGATCAAGTGCACCCCGAGGGAACGCCCAACACGCGCGATAGAGACCAGCTCCTTGATGAAGTCTGGTTGGTTGACCTTAAGCTCGGCGAACTCATCACTGATCAGGAAGAGGTGAGGGAGCGGTTCAGTCGCTTCACCCAGTTTAAATTTCTTTTGGTATTGATTGATATGGTTGACCCCATATTGGCCAAACAAACGCTCCCGACGGTGGATCTCCGCATTGATAGAGGCTAGGGCCCGCATAGACTGGGCCCCATCCAAGTTGGTGATGGTCCCCAGCAAGTGAGGCAGATCCTTAAAGAGATTGGCCATTCCCCCACCCTTGTAGTCGATGAGGAGGAAAGCCACATCGTGTGGGTGGAAGTTGACGGCCAGGCTCAGGATATAAGACTGAATGGTTTCAGACTTACCAGAACCAGTTGTCCCTGCGATCAAACCGTGTGGTCCATGGGCTTTTTCATGGAGATTGAGGTAGACCAAATCGTCCTTCCCGCGCAGACCGATCGGCACGGCCAAACTTTGGTAAGGAGCATGGCTCTCCCAACGACTCAAGACCTTGAGGTCATTGAAAGTTTCTGCTTGGTACATTTCAAGGAAGGTCACTGAGTCTGGGATCGAGCTCTTGAGCTGTTGGATATGCTTGAGAGGCGCAAGGCCACGCGAAATGGCTTCCTTGTCATAGCCTTCAGGGAAGTGATCCAATTGGAAGTCGAGCTCCCGAAGGACCCCTTCTTGCAAGAGCAATTGCCCTTGGTTGCGGTCCTTGATGGAGATAACCGTTTGAATATTTTCAGAAAGAGATGAGAGCACGTCTGCCACATAGATGATAGAGCAGCCCAGCTCTGTCGGATCCTCACGGAAGAATTCCATGATGACATGATCCAAAATCAAGGTCTCATCGGTGATGAAGACCACATAGTGAGGGTGGAAGATCTTGGTGTCATTGGCTTTTTCTTCCTCTTTTTGCGCCTTGCGGAGCTTGAGGATTTGGTTGAGACTGTTCAAGACCTGATCGCGTGTCCGCTGATTGTAGACAAAGCTACGGACATTCATGTCTTGCAAGGTCGCATGAGGCAACCAGCGCATCCAATCCCAGCTTTCTTTTTCTTCCTCTGGAATGATCGGAATAATGGTCAGATCATGGTAAGAGTGAAAGACAGCTAATTGGTCAACGAGAAGTTGTAACTGCTCGAGCACGATAGGACGAGGGCCGACATAGCCTACGGGACCCCGATTGAGGCTAGCTATAATGGGAAGATTGTCGATCTTCTGATGCGCTTTGAAAAGGGCATAGCCTTCTTCTTCCAAAGCATCTTTCTTTCCACTGCGTTCTTCCTGACCATATTTGAGCTCATAGCTGGTTGGAACCTTGCCCAAGCCCAGGCGATAGGCCAAAAAGTCAAAATGAAGCGGTGTTTTTTCGTAGATCCGCGAGTCATAGCGTTTGACCATCTTGGTCAATTCTTCAATCGCTGGGAAATGGTAAAACATGCCTTCTCGTTGCTTACGAGATAGCTGCTCCAAGTCCTTGGCCTTGTCCTTGAGATAAAGATGGTAGAGCTCCACGCGCTCTTTCTTGTCTTCTTTGTATTTCTTACGATTTTTGAAGAAGCCTTGTACCGAAAAGATCACACTAACCACAGACATGGATACCGTCGCGATGATATAGAGACCCCGTGGTTGGAAAATCGTGATCAAGAGGGTCACACCTACCATGATAAGGGGTGGCATGATTAACTTCAAGAGTTCATCAGATGGTTTTTGGGGCTCTGCACCCGGAGGATTGATCAAGATCTTGTCTTCCGAACTCCGGTAGATGATCCGAGGAGACCGGTGGTACTCTGGATAGTCCTTGTAAAAGTCATAGCGCGAATGCAAGCGTGGCACCAGATAGGGACTCACTTCGACCGATCCTTCCACGCCAAATTCTTCCGGATAGAGCTTAAAGGTCACATCTCCAATAGCCAGCTCATCCCCAAAAGCTAGTGGAACCGTCGCTTCACTGACGAGTTTGTGATTATGGTAGAGTTTCCCTGATAGGAGTTGACAAGCCCAAGCCTGGTCTTTTTTCACAAGGAGAAAGCGCACTGGATAATGCAGGCGCACATCCGCACCCTGTTCATCTGCTACGAGGATTTCTTCCTTGTCGAGCAGTTCATAGGTATGGACTTCCCCTGTTGCCAAATAGCAGACTACATCCCCAAGGATTGTGCTGTTTTTAAGGACTCCTTTGTCTTCCCCATTCTGATAGAAGACTTCTCCTTGACTCCATTGGAAATGAAGGGGATTTTCTTGAGAAGAAATGGTCAACTGAGCCGTTTCTTGATTAGATACGGTTGCTGTCTTCCCTTCTTCTAGTGTGAGCTCATAGCGAAAACCTTTTTTATAGAGTATGATACGTTTTTTCATAGACTACTCCTTGTGTTCGCCAGACTCATTTGAGCTTGCAGTTGTAGAAGACGAGGCTTCTGTAGAGGAGCTTTCTGTAGATGCTGAAGTTCCTGGGTTGCTGGTAGAAGCTTTGGTTTCATCCGTTTCTGCTTCCAAGAGTTCTGAGCGAGCATCCCAGTATTTCTTGTATTCCCCTTCTAACTCAGAGAGTTTCTTCTCGCGCTGTTCACCAGAGAGTTTTTCGCTATCACGTGTCGCCTTGATTTCTTTGCGAAGAGCATAGATGATCAAGTCGGAATCGTCGATCCGCTTGGCTGTATCCAAGGCTTGGGTAAAGTCATGACGGCCGATATAGATCCAGTAGTGGAGATAGAGACTGTCTGACTTGAGCGTGACATTGTTGAGGATGACCTTCTTTTGGTCCTCTGAGAAATTCAAGCCTTGCAAATAAGACGTCGCCAACGCATATTTCTGCGTCATTGGAAGACTGCTTGGAGCCACGCCTTCCAACTCATCGATCACACCAGTGTAGTCCAGCTTGAGAAAGGCAGTATCCGCTTGGAGCAACTTTTCTTTAAAGGGTGCTTGGAAAAAGACCAAATAGATCAAAGGCAAGAGCAAGAGAGCGACCACAGCTGAAAGCCAGACCGTTGCCAGCTTAAAGATGCGATGTTGACGACTTGATACCAAGGTCAAGGTCTTTTCTTCTTCTTCCTTGCGCTCTTGATAGGCTTTTTCTAAGAGCATCTTCATTTCTTCTAGGCTAGCAGCATCACGAATTTCCACCAAGAAATCTGGTAGATCTTCTAATTCAAGTGTCCCTTGATAAAGCTCCATGAAGTCCCAGTCACCAAAAAGAGTAACCGCATAGCACTTAGCCTGGCGCAAGAATTCGACCTGATCCCACTTACGTGGCACCATCATTCCTGGAACCCCGCGGTAGGCAATCTTGACTTGCGCATCCTTAGTGACAAACAAATTGATGGGATGCATCGTAAAGGTCACTGGAAGCTCCAAGGCAGGCGCCAAATCCAAGACATTCATCGCCAAACGCAGACGGTCTGATACTGGTAATTCTTTGATTTCTTCTGCACTCAAGCCTAGCGCATCTGTCTGATAGGTCAGATGAATCTGGTCTTGATCGGCCGTCATACTTTGCTCTAAAAACAGGGGATGATGGAGATCCAAAATCCATAAATTGCGTAAATCCTGGCTATCCACTTCTGAACGCTTGAGGTCCAGTCGCCAGCTCGTTTCTTCTTTTTCAAAATGGAAGACTTGTTCTTCCAGTGTAAATTGTTCTTCTTTCACCTTACCACTCCTCAATTTCGATCAGATCACCACTCGTGATCGGATACTCTTGTACCACCTTGCCTTCATCCAGCAAGATGCCCTTATTTACCACGCGCAACTGATACTTGCTTCTAGGCTCCATGGCAGACCCAAAGATCTGATCCAATTCCCGAATCAAGCGTCGCACCTCCATCCGCGTTGGGATCCGGAGGTCATGGCTTGCACCATTCATACGGAAGGTGACATTGATATGTTGGTCCATTTAGGCCTCTTTTCTATAGATTCGATAAGAAATATAGCCAGCAATCCCAAAGAGAAGAGCACTCCAAGCCAGCATTTGCAAGGCTGGAATAAAATCCGCCAAACTAGCCGAATTGTCCTCCACATTGGACTCAAATTTAGATAATTTTTGATTTTCAGGCTTGAACAGGTCCGCTTCAGGCCCTGTTTTTTTCTTTCCCTTTATAGCAGAAAACAACTGGCCGTCTGAATCGGTCAATTGTTTCTCTTGCTTGCGTTTTTCATCTGCTATTTTTTTCTGATCCTTCTCATTGAAAAGAGACTCAGTCGCATCCAATTGGCCCCCAAGTGTCTTTTCCTTCTCTGTCTCAAGACGTGAGTTGTTGACCTGCAGACGATTATCGATAAAATTATCTGCAGAAGCAACAACTACTGGCAAGAGACTAAAGACAAAGAGAAGATACATCATTTTTTTCATAAGCTTGATTCAATTTCCTTTGTTTGAGTAAACTTCTTTGGAATGAAGATATTGGCAACCGCCAAAAGGCCGAAGAAGACCAACAATCCGAAGAAGACGCCGATACCGGCTGTTTGTCCATCAAAGTAACCCGCAAACTGTCCTTCTAAAATAGAAAGGAGGTTGACATTTTTCACCAGTGCTGGAAGGCCTGACAAGGTCGCGGTCGTTCCGATCGCGCTTGATAGGTAGACATAACTGATCAACATGAAGAAGGCCAGTCCCATTCCAATCACACGGAAGTGTTTCAAGAGGAGGTATTGCAGTTGTACCAAGACAAAACTTGCTAGAACCGCTAAGAATACCCATGAAGGTACATATTCACGACCAACAGAGAGTTGAATACTTGAAATCATACCGATCACCAGTCCAAGGATGAGAGAAAGTCCTACAAGGACACCGACAGACAAGAGATCTGATTCTTGCAAGCGATTTAATTTGAAACGATCTTTGACCTTGCGGATGATTGGCTGAGTCGCAAAGAGATAAGCTGTAAAGAGGCTCAAGATTTCTAGCATAAAGATCCAGATAAATGGACGGTAGACGTTGATGGTCGCTTTCACAGAAGAAGATTTCTCTGCAACTGGATTTGACAAGAAGTCGAGCAAGACTTCATTTGGCACACCATTTTCATAGGCGTTGTTGAAGACTTTACGGAAGGCTTCAACGAAGTTCCCGTTTTCAGATAACTCCTTATCGAATTCTCCCATCAAGCTCTCTGCATTGCTAGACAATTTCTCTGTATTCCCTTGGGCTCTTTCCAATTCTTTGTTCAATTGGTTAAAGATTTCATTGGTAGAGTTGGCAGCGTCCACATTGCTACGAGAGGAGCTCTTAACACCTTCTGTTGAGCTCAATAATGACGTGTATTCAGAACCAAGAGCTGACAAATCTGCATCGGTCTTGGTTTGAGCCTGTGTCACTGTTTCTTGTGTTTTTGAGATCTCTTCTAAGCGTTTTTGTAGCTCTGCATACTGCGTCAATTGATCGTTGATATTTTGGGTTAGGTCCTTGTTGGTGTTTTCGATTGCTTGAAGATTGGCCTGCAATTGTGGTCCCAAGTCTTGCAACTGTTTAAGGGTACCATCTAACTGGCCTTTCACACTCTTCGTTGCATCCCCAGATTCATCCGTTTCAATACTCTTACGGTAGTCCTTTATGTTACTTGAAACAGCAGCCTTCACGATATCAACCAAAGCGTTTGTCAAATCCATATCCTCGATTGGATCATAGAGCGAATGACGATCTCCCTTTTCATCATCTTTTGGATAGTAGGCATCAATCAATGCTCCAGCGCGTTGATAATCCAAGGCGATTTCACTAGCTTTCGATGCATAGTTAGCAACCGCTGTTTTCAAATCTTCTGCAGATACCGTCACACTGGTTGAAGAAACTCCATTCACAAGAACTTCAACATCAATCGCACTTGGCATAGCTCCTCCATCTTCAACAAGGTGAATTTGAATTTGTTTGCCATCTTTCAGTTCGACTTCCTGCTCGCCGCTACCTGCATAAGTCTGTCCATCATAGGTCCAAGTATCAACCTTGACTCCTGTAGGTACTTGAATGCTAACCTTCTGTTTCCCAGATTTAGCATTAAGGACATTCGCAACTGCCGTTGATTTGGCTTCCACTTCTGCAGCCAATCGTTTTAATTCATCGGCGTTCCCTTTTGCTTGTGCCTTCGTTCCAGCAAAAGCACTATCAAAATCAATCGCTGTATTGAGATTTCCATACTTATTCAGATCAAGACTAGCTGGATCTAAAGACGGAAGTTTTTCAATTGCTTGACGAATGTCGTCATCCGCTTTATTACGAGATTTGCTGATAGTTTCGATTTTTGTCTTCCCAATCAAGGTACGAAGGGTGACTTTTTCTCCTTCTTTTAGACCATAGTAGTCAAGGATCTTCGCTTTTACAGAAGACTCGATGCTCTTTTCGTGCTCATCTAATTTGTCACGTTCTGCCTTGATCCCTTTTTCGAGATCCGCAACACGATCATTCACATCTTTGGTCAAGCCTGCATAGGTCTTGGTACCTGAAGCATCTCCTCCTGTTTCAGCTGGTTGACTCAATTGCTTGGTAATCGCTTCTTGATTTTGTTGTAAATTCTTATACAACTCTTGCGTTTTTTCACTGACAACAGACTGGTTCATAGACATCAGCTGGTTCATGAACTCTTCATGGCTGATCTTGTCCTCAGAGCGTTGCTTAATCAATGTGTCAAAGTTTTGACCGTACTGATCCTGAGATTGTGTCAACTGATCAAAAGCCTGGGTATAAGACTCAAGAACTGTCTTCAAAGCATTGTTCGACTCGACAGATGATGTTGACAAGCTATAGAGACTCGGGAAGATATTCTTCGAATCTAAAGCCGAATCCAGCAAGTTGCTTCGATAAGAGCCGATGTTGGTCGATTGGATTTTGTTACTTGTCTCCACATTTTTCTGCGCTGTATAAAGGTTGCTTAAAATGCTGACCATATACATATCAACCAGTTGACTATTCAAGTCTGAAACAATATCTTTCGCTACCTTATTGGCTTCATTTTCCACTTGAGAATTCCCAGCGGCGTTGACCTTATAAGTAACGGTTGTTTTCTCTGCATTGACTGCGTTCACTTCCAGAACTTTTTCTGAGAAGTCACTTGGAATCACGATCATCAACTGGTACTTGCCATCGGCCAGTCCTGATTCAGCAGCTCCACGTGGGAGGACGGACCAGTTTTGCGAATTGTCCCGCTCGATGTTCTTGACATAGCTAGCACCGAGGTTGTATTCTTTGTCATTCAACTTAACTGCCTGATCTTCGTTGACAACCGCAATATTCAGCTTGGTGTTTTCCGTCGTTTGCACGGTCTTAGCTTCGTTTTGTTTTTGATCCTTTTGAACACTTGTATAGAGACCCACTACAGATCCCATCAAAAGGAGCACAACTGCGCTCTGACCAATGTATTTTAACCATTTTTTATTTTTAACTTCCATACCTTTTCCTTTTTCTAATTCATAGATACAAAATAGGGGTTAGGAATTAAGAATCTAACCCCTATTTTCTATATATCAAAAGACAAAAGGGTGATCTACCTACAAGAAGTAAGATCACCTCCAAGACTATCTTAGTGGATTTGTGCGGCGATATCTTGGTCAGTTTGTTCAACGATATCAGCAACTTTGATCAATTGAGCGTTGATGTCTTCCAACAATTGAGCGAATTGTTTGATTTTTGGAGACAATTCGTTGAATTGTGCTTCAAAGCTATCAAATGCAGATCCATCCCAGTTTGCGTCGATGACTTGTTGTTCATGAGTCAAAGTGTTAAGGATTTGATCGATTTCTTGAGAACCTTGTGCATAGCGTTGTGCTGATTGACGTAGTTCTTCTGGAGTTAATTTAATTTGAGCCATATGTTTCTCCTTTTGGGCTGATACCCTTATATTTTTTTCATAAACAATACATTTTAGTACGAATTAGTAAAATGCCAGATAACTGTATATTTTACCTTTCCCTCCCTGTTTGTATTATTTACTTAAAAATATCTTAATGAAATATTGCCAGAATGTCAAGTTTAGAGGGCTAACTGATAAAACATTGTAACTTTGTTACAGCTGTGTAACACTTTGTCATATAACTGTAACATTTTTCCGAAATCCCTTGCCCTAGTAGTCTCCAACTAGTATTATTTCCGGGAAGAAAAGAAGACACTCTGTCCTTCTATATTAACTCAACACATAGATAAAAATTGTTGATTTTAGGTATTTTTAGATACAACTTTTTACGATTTTTGTATATTTTTTCATTTTTTCAGCTTTTATGGTATAATGAGAACTGTTTAGAGCTTGTTTCATACAAGATCGAACACCATTAACTTATAAGGAGTATTTATGAAAAAAATTCTACTTACCGCTGTCTGTCTACTTGCCCTTACTGCTTGTAGCCAAGGCCAAGCAGAAAAAGGAAGAACAGCAACGCCCAGTCAAAGCACTACCCAAGTGAAAAAAGAAAAAGAAGCGAAAGTTCGAACCAAAACCTTCGCTACAGAATTGAATGATCACCATCAAAATAAAATTCAAATCGGCTACAAAAAAGAGGAGATTGTATCTTTTACCTTCCTCAGTTTTGAACCCATTTCGCCAGATTCACAAAAAATGGATCTTGCTGAATTGAAGGAACTCTACCAAGAAGAATTAGAGCACAGCGATATCTATAAAGCCTTAAATGGCAAACCTGGACTCAGCTTTCGGATTCAAATTTCAAACGATAAACAATCCTATGCCAAGGTCCTACAGGCTGACTTCTCAAAGATCAAGAAAGATGAGTTTGCCAACATCTACGGAGATCAAGGAGAGGAAGAAACTGCCGAATTTAAAAAATACCTCAATGGTAAGCCTCAAGATTTCTTCACCTACCTAGAAAATCAAGGCCTCAAAGAAGAAAAATAAAAAGAGAGAGTGGGACAGAAATCGGTCATTCGTTAGAATTCGATTTCGTCGTCCCACCTCCGCACAGTTGAGTAGGGCTGTAAAAGCTGATGAAATCAGCGTAGTAGAGCCCACTCAACCACTGCGTCTTGCTCGACAATTCAAAGAAAATTGAGAGGCTAGGACTTTTGTCCCAGCCTCCTTTTTTCTTATTTGT
>CAUUAM010000058.1:0-10151 GCA_963543165.1 uncultured Streptococcus sp.
TTATTTAAACTGTTCTGAGAAGCGAACATCTCCTTGATAGAAGCCACGGATATCATTGATTCCATAACGAAGCATGGCTACACGCTCCTGACCAAGTCCAAAGGCGAATCCTGAATAGACTGTTGAATCAAGGCCACTCATCTCAAGCACGCGTGGATGAACCATACCGGCCCCCATGATTTCAATCCAACCTGTCTTCTTACATATATTACATCCCGCTCCACCACATTTGAAGCAAGACACATCGACCTCAACGGATGGCTCTGTAAATGGGAAGTAAGAAGGACGCAGACGGATTTGGCGTTCTGCACCAAACATCTTTTGCACGATCAACTCAAGCGTTCCTTTAAGGTCGGCCATAGAAATATTCTTCCCAACAACCAAGCCTTCGATCTGATGGAACTGGTGGCTGTGAGTTGCATCATCTGTATCCCGGCGGAACACACGCCCTGGAGAGATCATCTTCAAAGGCCCCTTGCTAAAGTCATGCGCATCCATGGCACGCGCTTGAACTGGAGAGGTATGGGTCCGAAGCAAGATTTCTTCTGTAATATAGAAGGTGTCCTGCATATCCCGTGCAGGGTGATCCTTTGGCAGGTTCATGCGTTCAAAGTTATAGTAGTCTTTTTCGACTTCAAACCCATCTACCACTTGGTAACCTACCCCGATAAAGACATCTTCGATTTCTTCACTGATTTGGGTCAAGACATGGCGATGACCACTTGCAACTGGACGTCCAGGAAGGGTCACATCGATACTTTCACTAGCCAACTTGGCTTGAACTTTCTTTTCTTCCAAGAGCTTAGCTGTTTCTTCAAAAGCGGCCGTCAAGATATCACGCGCTTCATTGACGTGTTTTCCAATAACAGGGCGCATTTCAGCTGAAACATCTTTCATCCCTTTAAGGATTTCAGTAAGAGAACCTTTTTTACCAAGGACAGAGACGCGCAATTCTTGCATCTCTTTTTCATTTTCAGCAGAGATCTGCTTCAAGGCTGCCAGCGTTTCATCCCGCAGCGCTTTTAGTTGTTCTTCAATCGTTGACATATTTCCTCCATCATGGTCCTCACTCAGACATAGAAAAAACCACGTGCCACACCCATATTCGGAGCGTTGACACGCGGTACCATCCGTTTTTTATCTGAAACTCAGACCTTAATTTCTAAATCTTTGCGCAAGTGAATTCACTCAGCTTTCATGCAAAGAGCTTTCAGTCACGGCTCTTCTCCCTGTGGCACTTCCCTTGAGGTACTAGTCTTGCAGATTTCTATTCAATTACTATCTAGTTTATCAGAATTTTAGTGAAAAAACAAGTTAGATGAGACTAATTTCATTATGAAAGGGAACCAGACGCTGTTCATTATCTATTTGCCTTGTCTGTTTCATCTGCTTTTCTTTTCAATAGAAGCGTTGCTGCTTGGTTAAAACCATCACACCAGTTATACCATTTTGCTGCATACTCATCTTGAGGTAAGATATGATTTTTCAAATCCAAAACAGAGCAAATCTTTCTTTCCTCGCACGCTTGCGCATAGAGTTCATACAACTCATCGCCACCATCTCTATCAAACTCAGCAGAAATCGTATCTTGACCTGCTAATAAAGCCTGATAAGCCCTATGATGCCCGTCGGTAATCAGTAAGCGATTGCCAACTGCCAGAATACTAATTGGATCAAGATTGATGTTTTCTGCCGACTGATAAAACATCTGGATATTTTGTAACTTCTTTTCTGATAAGTATAGTTGGGTCGGATGAAGAACTGCTATCTTGACGTTCATTTCTTTCTCCTCAAAGGTCCCGATTTAAAGACCTACCAAAGCTAAATTCACTTGCCATTCTTGTTGTTCGTTTTTTTATTCGATGACTTGTCCGGCTTCTTTCAAGACAGATTCTGGAATGGTAATGCCTAATTCTTCAGCCACTTTTTTGTTAATGACAGACTTACCGTTTGAGAAGATTTCAACTGGTGTATCAGCTGGCTTTTGGCCTTTCAAGATCTTCGCAGCCATTTTACCAGTTGCCACTCCAAGATCATGTTGGTCTACGACCACTGATCCTAAACCACCAGCTTCGACCATGGCCGTTGCACTTGGGAAGATTGGTTTTTTAGCTGTTTTGTTAGCTTCAACAACCGTTGAGAAAGCTGAAGCAATGGTATTATCGATTGGAACCCAGATGGCATCCACTTTACCAGTCATAACAGAAACCGTTGAAGCAATTTCATTTGTAGATGGAACTGAATATGGCACCACCTTGTAGCCTGCTTTTTCAGCCAATTTTGTAAATTCTTCTACTTGAGATTTTGAATTGTCTTCGCTGGTTGAGTAAAGAACTCCGATTGTTTTGACGTTTGGAGTCAACTCTTTGATCAATTTTAATTGTTGCTCCGTTGGATTATGGTCAGATACCCCAGTGATATTGCCTCCTGGTTTCTTCAAATCTTTGACCAAGTTTGCACCGACTGGATCGGTTACAGCACCCATGACAATTGGTTTGTCTTTGGTTGCACTAGCCAAACCTTGAGCAGATGGGGTTGCAATCCCAATCAAGACTTGGTTATCCTTGTCTACCAATTGTTTACTCATGGTTGCAACCTTGTTTTGATCCCCTTCTGCATTGAGGAAGTCGATTTCAACCTTGTCCTTGTCATAGCCTTCTTCAGCTAGGCCATCTTGAATCCCCTTGTAGATCAAGTCAAGCGAAGGGTGGCTAACCAACTGCAAGACCCCAACTTTAGCCTTTTCATTGCTAGTTGCTGCCTTGTTGTCCTTCCCTGCTGTAGCTGAATAGATCGCTGTCCCAATGACTGCAGCTGCAATCAAACCAATAATTCCCATTAACCGTTTATTTTTCATTTTACTACCTCTTCTATTTTCTTATATTCTTTTTTACTTTCAATTAACCTAAAGACTGCGACGCCATCGTTTCTTCATATCTTTTCTCCCTTCTCATTGAAAACAAAAAACACGCCCACACATAGCAAAAGCTATGTGAGGACGTGTCATCGCGGTGCCACCTCACTTATGGGAAAAGGATAGTCTCTCCCCATATCTCTGTCTTGTCTAGCAACAAGTTGCACGATAAGGTGTGCCAACCGAATTTTTATTGTTTCAAATTCATCTCATCATTAGTCCAATTTCATAAACTGCCGCTACCCACTCTCAGCAACCGTGGGCTCTCTTGAAACTTTCATTTACTACTTTTCTAATTTCTTACATTTTAAAGTTTTCTTTCAAAAATGTCAATACTTTTTCAGCATTTTTTGGAAACGTTCGCATTTTCTATTTTACATCCTCTTGCTTCTTTCTGGGATTTCCAGTCCATTTTTGATATAATTTACTAGAATAAACGCTAGAATGATGAGGAATCCCATGTCTTTTGATGGATTTTTTTTACACCATATGGTGCAAGAATTGAAGGCCGAACTCTTGAGTGGGCGTATTCAAAAAATTAACCAACCCTTCGAGCAAGAATTGGTGCTCCAAATCCGAGGCAATCGGAAAAACCAAAAACTCTTGCTCTCTGCCCATTCTGTCTTCGGGCGAATCCAGCTGACCCAGACCAACTTTGAAAATCCTGCCTTTCCCAATACCTTTATTATGGTCATGCGCAAGTATCTCCAAGGCGCCATCATTGAAGGCATTGAGCAAATGGAGAACGACCGGGTCCTCGAAATCCGTGTATCTAATAAAAACGAAATCGGTGATGCTATTTCTGTCAGCCTCATGATCGAAATTATGGGCAAGCACAGCAATATTATCCTTCTGGACCGCACCAGCAATAAAATCATCGAAGCGATCAAACACGTCGGCTTCTCCCAAAACAGTTACCGGACCATTCTTCCTGGATCAACCTATGTAGCCCCTCCAAAAACAGATGGGGTCAATCCTTTTACGATTGGAGATGAAGCCCTCTTTGCCCTCCTTCACAAGGAAGAATTAAGTCCGAAGAACCTTCAAAAATGCTTTCAAGGACTCGGTCGAGATACTGCCCAAGAATTGGCAAAGAGACTTGAGACAGATGAAAAATTAAAGACCTTCCGTACCTTTTTCGAGGCTCCTACTGAGCCTCACCTGACCACCAAATCCTTCTCTGCTATTCCCTTTGCAGATGCGACCAGTCAAACGTTTGAGACCCTTTCAGACCTATTAGATGACTATTACCGAGACAAGGCTGAGCGCGATCGGGTGCAACAACAGGCCAGTGAATTGATCCGGAAGGTCGAAAACGATCTTGAAAAGAACCGGAAAAAATTAGCCAAACAAGAAGCCGAGTTAGCAGCGACCGACAATGCAGAAGAGTTCCGCCAAAAAGGAGAATTGCTGACAACTTTCCTCCATCAGGTACCAAACGACCAAGACCAGGTTGTCCTGGACAATTACTATACCAACGAACCCATCACCATCCAACTCAATAAGGCTCTGACCCCCAACCAAAATGCGCAACGCTACTTCAAACGCTACCAGAAGTTAAAAGAAGCCGTCAAACATTTGACCATCCTCATTCAAGAAACCAAGGAAACCATTTCTTATCTTGAAACGGTTGAAACGGCCCTTTCTCAAGCGAGCCTGGCTGAGGTGGCAGAGATTCGTGAAGAGTTAATCCAGACCGGCTTTATCAAACGGCGCAATCGTGAAAAAATTCATAAAAGGAAAAAGCCAGAAAAATACCTGGCCAGCGATGGAAAAACCATTATTTTAGTCGGACGCAACAATCTGCAAAACGATGAACTGACCTTTAAGATCGCTAAAAAAGACGAGCTCTGGTTCCATGCCAAGGATATCCCAGGTAGCCACGTGGTCATTACAGGAAATCTCGATCCGACGGATGAAGTGAAGACAGATGCCGCAGAGTTGGCCGCCTACTATTCCAAGGCCCGTCTCTCAAATCTGGTCCAAGTCGATATGATCGAAGCCAAGAAACTCAATAAACCAACCGGCGGAAAACCAGGCTTTGTTACATATACCGGCCAGAAGACTCTGCGGGTTACCCCAGAAGAAGAAAAAATTAAAGCCATGAAACTAACAGACTGATTTCAAAAATAAAATGAGGTCTACTTTTAGGCTCATTCAATATATATCGAAACTTTCCACCGTGAGAAAAGTGCTAGAAACAATATTGAAACTTTCCACCGTGAGAAAAGTGCTAGAAACAATCTTGATTCTAGCACTCGGAAGTTTTGGAACCTTAGGTCCAAAACTAAGTCATGGAACTTCTTCGAAGTTCGCTGACGTCCGTTCTCACCTAAGGAAAGTTTCTTAAATAACATTATCTTCAATACGAAAGGTTGAGCGACTCTCAACCTTTTATTCTGCTTTATTGATGTCTTCTTTGACCTCATCGACATTGAATTTGGCAAAGAGGTACTGACGGTCTTGGACTGGGAAACGTTGATCCAGCTGATCGATCGCCCCTACTTCTACAATCCCTTCTGAGATAACAAAATCCATCACGTGGCCACCAAAGGTATGATCATCTGAAATAAAGTGCAAATGATAACCTGCTACACTGACACCATGGAAAATTTCAGGTGTCCAAAAACCGACGATAGTTCCTGTTACATTTTCCCGTGTATACTCTGGCTGATGGGTTGCCACTTCCGCAAACTTCATCTCTGGTGTAGATTTTGGAATCATACGGACATGCATCTTGGCAAAGTCACCACGAATCTTAATGGAGCGAAAAAGATTTTCGCCATCGTAATAAGACTCAATACGAGCTTCCAATTCCTCGTCCGTCATTTCAAAGCGTTGACGGAAAATCACTTCTGCTTGGTGAGGAACAACTGCTGCATAAGGAACCTTGGCATCAGGAGAAACTTCGACAATTTCAGGATGGTCGCCTGATCCCTTAGCCTGATAAGCCTTTCCATCTAATACGATCAACTCTCCATCAATAGAATCAAGCGTTCCAACTCCTAGATCCCCATGTTCCAAGAGTTCTCCAATCGTAAATGAACCCCCGTACAGACCCGCCATTAGGGCACCCAAGGTATTGTATTGAAAAAGTTTCACTGGTTCCATGTTTTTCTCTCCTCATTCTATCTTCTACCAGTATACCACAAACTGTTCCGAAACTTCACGATATAGTTTTATTAGAGGCTATCATAGATGGTTTGCATCTGCACATCGTCTGGTACGATCGCCAAATACTGCTTGGCCACTTCAAGCGCCCTTGTCACATCGCCAGCTTCACGCAACAGATAAACATAGGCTTCGAGGAATTCTGGATTGTCCTTCAAGTCCTCATAGAGCTCTTGGTAGGCTGATACGGCTTCTTCTGTTTTCTCTAAGGCAGCCAAAGCACGAGCAATGTTCCAACGGGTGACAACCGTTTCGACTTCTTCATTTTGCCAATCTAAGACTTCGTCAAAACGCTCCTGTTCTAAATAAAGGGTAGTGAGGCGAAGAGCAATCTCTTCGAGATCATCTGCCACTTCTTTAGCTTCTAACAGATAAGCTTCCGCTTGCTCTGGCTGGTGCAATTCATAAGAAAGCTGAGAGGCAAGGAGCTTCAACTGTGCGTCAAATGGATTCTTCTCAATCCCTTGTTTGGCGATTTCAAGCGCTTTTTCACGGTCATTTTCTGCCTGTAAGGCCAAGGCATACCCGTACTCATAGCCTTCAAACTCCGGTGACAAGGTGTCAATTTGTTTGTAGTAGATGATGGCCTTTTGATATTCTTCTTGATCAGACAATAAGGTCGCCAATTCGTAGGCAATCTGGTCATCAAACTCAATCTCCAGAGCTTTCTCTAAGAAGGGCACAGCTGCTTCAAACTTACCAAGATTGGCATAGGCAAAACCAATCCGTTGATAGGTAGAAATCCCTGTCGCTTCCAAAATCTCCCGATTGTCCAACTGGGCATACTCTTGGATAGCCTCTTGGTAGCGTTCCAATTCCAGATCGATTTCAGCTAACCCTAATTGAATGATCGGATCATCAGACAGACTGGCTGCTTCAACTAATTTTTCACGCGCCACATCTGCGAGACCTTCCAGCTGATAGAGATCTGCCTTGACCAAGAGACTGGCTACATACCAGTTAGACTCAGGGCCAATTTCTTCTAAATAAGCAAAGGCCTCTTCCGTTTGCCCTTCCTCTGCAAGGATGGTTGCCAAACTCAGATATACTTCTGGATAGGTTTCTGCAATCTGTTTATAAACCTCTTTTGCCTGAGGGTAAAAACCAATACTTTCAAGATATTGACCCAAATCCAATAGTTGCGCTTCACTATCTTCTAACAAGGCCTTTTGAAATTGAACTTCTGCTTCTTCTAGCTCTTGCTGATCAAGAGCCTCTACCATTTGTTGACTATGACTCACTGTGTTTTTCCTCGACTATTTCATGCTCTTCTTCATACAAACCACTGACGTCCTTGTACCACTCAAAGATGGCTCCGATCACTACCTTGGCAGACGCATAGACCGGAATCCCAAGGAAAACGCCCCAGATACCAAACATAGAACCTGATGTCAGTAAGACAAATAAAATGGTGATGGGATGGATATTTAACTGGCTTCCCAAAACCAAAGGAGATACGAAACGTCCTTCAATGGTTTGCTCCACTGCAAATACAATTAAGACCTTGATAAACATCTCTGGTCCTGCCACCAACCCTAAGACTAAAGCAGGTAACATGGCTAAGAAACTACCCAAGTAAGGGATCAAATTCAAGATCCCCGCAGAGATCCCCAGTGTCACCGCATAACGTAAGCCAATGATCTTAAAGAAGATGATAAACATAATGGCCACGACAATCGCTACCGTGATTTGCCCCCGAACATAGTTGGAAAGCTGCGTATTGACATCTGAGAGAACTTGCTCAGCAGATTTCCGAATCTTGGTTGGCAAGAAGCGAACAATGTGACCCTTTAAGTTTTTTCCATCACGAAGAAGATAAAAGACAATAAAAGGCATAATGATCAAGGCAACAATGACTTGCGAGGCAACTCCGATCAAGTTGCTGACCCAGTTGACCGCCCGACCAGAGATCGAACTAGCCCAAGAAGTAATATTTGCAGATAGTTCCTTGGTGATCTCATCCAACTGGGGTTTAATATCAGAGGAGATGCGGTTGTCTAGAAAATCGTCGATGGTCGCATTAGCCTTCTCTAAATAAGTTGGTAAATTATGGAAGAAACTAATCACTTGTCGTTGGACAGCTGGAATCACGACGGCCAGACCCCAAACCAAGAGAACTGCAATCAAGAAAAAGACGAAGGAGATTGCAAAAATCCGCTTGAGACCTTTTCTTTCAAGGAAGTCAACAATCGGGTTGAGCAAGTAATAGAGCAAACCAGAAATAATGACTGGCAGCATGACGGCTCCAGCAAACTCAAAAATCGGTATAAAAATAAAGGTGATTTTACTCAAGACCAAGAGGTTCAGACCTAAGAGCAAGGTAACTAAAAATACGGTAATAGCCTTGTTGTCTATAAACCATCTAAAAAACCAGGACATACTAAACTGTTTTTCTTTATTATCCACAGGGAACTCCTTTTCATTTCAATCTGTTTCTATTTTAGCATTTTTTGAGCGTGAAGTTACGAAAAAACTAGCAAAATAAGAAAGACCTCTCCCTTCTTCAACTAGCAATTGCCTTCCAATAGGACCTTTGATATAATAAATCTAACAAATCATACGAGGTGACTTATGTCTCAATCAATTTATTTCGGAACCTATACCAAAAAAGAATCCAAAGGAATTTACAAGGCAAAATTTGACCCTGAAACGGGATCATTGAGCCATCTTGAACTAGTGGCAACTGAACCCAATCCAACCTATATCGCCTTTTCTGAAAAAGGGAATCTTTATAGTGTTGGAGCTGAAGATGGCAAAGGGGGGATCGCTAGTTTTACAGCCGATTTTCAACCGCTCAATCACGTTGTTGAAGAAGGGGCTCCTCTTTGTTACGTCTCAGTAGATGACAAACGCCAACTCGTGTACGGGGCCAACTATCACAAGGGACAGGTTCTCGTATACAAACTAGAAGCTGATGGTCGGTTAAGCTTTATCGATCAGGATACTCACCAAGGAAGCGGTCCTCACGCCAACCAAGCAAGTCCGCATGCCCACTATGCAGACCTTACGCCAGATCAGTACCTGGTCACGTGTGACCTAGGAACAGACAGTTTGCATGTCTATGATGTCAGTGAGGAAGGAAAACTTACCCTGATCAATCAGTACCAAACAGATCCAGGTGCAGGACCTCGTCACCTTGTCTTTCATTCCCACTACAAGACTGTTTATCTGATCAATGAATTAAATGCCACAATTGACGTCCTCTTTTATGACGGTATGGGTGAATTCGAACACTTCCAAACCGTTTCCACACTTCCATCAGACTACGATGGTCAAAAATGGGCTTCTGCTATCAAGCTCTCAGCCGATGGAAAATTCCTTTATGCATCTAACCGTGCTCACAATTCTATCTCTGTATTTAAAGTTGTAGCAGATGGCAGCTTAGAACTCATTGAAATTGTTCCAAGCCAAGGGCTCAATCCACGTGATTTCACTATTAGTCCAGATCAAAACTACCTCATCGTAGCCCATCAAGATTCACCTAACGCAAGCGTCTTCAAGCGGGATCTAGCTAGTGGAAAATTGACTCTCCTATCCCACGACTTCTATGTCCCAGAGGCTGTTTGTACTGTTTTTCATTAAGTCGTTTTAGTTGTCAAAGCTCTAAAAAAATGATTAAATAAATGAGAAAAAGGCGCAAGCCTGATTTCATAACTTATATTTTAGGAGATCCAAGAATGAATCCAATGGACTTATTTAACCAAGTAAAAGAAATGATCAAAAAGAAAGATTTCGACGCTGCAAAAAAATTTGTTGAAGACAACAAAGACAACCTCGGTGACTACCTTGAACAAGCAAAAGGGCTTGTTTCTGGAAATGAAATGGTCAGCGGTGCCTTGGACAAAATCAAAGGCTTGTTCTAATAACACTACTCCTCAACACTTTAGTTGAGGAGTTTTTGTTTAGCTCGATAACAAAAAAATCCTTGAGAAAACTCAAGGATCTTTTTAGTCTAGTAAACTAGCTTATTTTTTCAAGTTGTAGAATGATTTCAATCCACGGTATTCAGCTACTTCACCAAGTTGATCTTCGATACGAAGCAATTGGTTGTATTTAGCAATACGGT
>CAUUAM010000059.1:0-10109 GCA_963543165.1 uncultured Streptococcus sp.
AAAATGCTACACTGGTAGCTGGATCGATGGCAGCCATTGCTGGTGGAGTCTTTCCACTCGCAAGCATCGCTTCCTTTTTAAATATCTGTACCTTGGCTTATCTGGTTATGTTAGCCTTTGCCCTCTTGAAATTGCGCAAGGAACACGGGGCTCCTGGACCTGGTGAATTTAAAACACCCTTGGTTCCAGTCTTGCCGATCCTGTCGATTGTAGTCTGTCTGTCCTTTATGACCCAGTATTCCCTATCGACTTGGCTGGCCTTCGGAGTTGCTCTCCTGATTGGGATAGGAATTTATTTTGGCTATGGGTATGGCCATTCAGAAGAAAATAAGCAAGAAGATTGATGAAAAGTCAGAGAAGACCTCTGGCTTTTTCTTTTGAGCAGATGGAGAAATGCCAGATAGAAAGCGACGAGGATGCTTGATTTTTGTTATAATAAAAAGGAGTATGAATCAAAGGAGAAGAAGATGACATTCGAAGAAATCTTGCCTGGACTAAAGGCAAAAAAGAAATATGTGCGAACTGGTTGGGGCGGAGCAGAGAACTATGTCCAATTGTTTGATACCATCGAGCAAAATGGAGTAGCTCTAGAGGTAACGCCTTATTTCCTTATCAACGTCTCTGGTGAAGGAGAAGGATTTTCCATGTGGAGCCCAACTCCTTGTGATGTCTTAGCGACAGATTGGGTGGAAGTTCATGACTAAACGGGTTTTGATTACGGGTGTGAGCTCTGGGATTGGTCTGGCTCAAGCTCGTCTCTTTCTAGAAAAGGGCTACCAGGTCTATGGGGTGGACCAGGGGGAAGCTCCTCAGTTACCAGGTGCTTTCCATTTCTTGCGACAAGACTTGACCTTAGATTTGACGCCGATTTTTGACTGGTGTCCTGAGGTCGACGTCTTATGCAATACGGCCGGCGTTTTGGATGACTACAAACCCTTACTGGAACAATCTGCTCAAGAAATCCAAGAGATTTTTGAGATCAACTATTTGACTCCGGTTGAGTTAACACGGCATTATCTAACTCCAATGTTGGAGAAGAAGCAAGGAATCATCATCAATATGTGCTCCATTGCTTCTAGCCTAGCGGGAGGTGGCGGACACGCTTATACTTCCTCCAAGCATGCTCTAGCGGGTTTTACCAAACAGCTGGCCCTAGATTATGCAGAAGCTGGGGTTCAGGTCTTTGGTATCGCACCAGGTGCTGTCAAAACGGCTATGACCGCTGCGGACTTTGAGCCAGGTGGCCTAGCAGACTGGGTGGCTAGCGAGACCCCGATCAAACGCTGGATTGAGCCAGAAGAAGTAGCGCAACTTGCCCTCTTCTTAGCCAGTGGTCAAGCATCTGCCATGCAGGGGCAAATCCTGACCATTGATGGTGGATGGAGTTTGAAATAGGAGGATCTGATGGAAATCAAACATCACTTTGGTGTATACGGAGTCTGTCTTCAAGATGGGAAACTTCTCTGCATTGGGAAAACGAGAGGTCCTTATCAACATCGTTTTGATTTACCGGGTGGTAGTCAAGAACTCGGTGAGGGACTGACAGAAACTCTCAAGAGAGAAGTTCTGGAGGAGACGGGATATGCAATTAGCTCTTATTTAAATCCTCGAATCTATGATGTGTTGGTTCAAGAAGAAGGGCAAGATTTCGCAGTACATCATATCATGGCCTTTTATGATGTAGTGCTTGACCTTGAACGCTCTCAAAAATCTCTTCCGCAAGAGGTTCTTAATGGAAGCAATGATTCAGCAAATGCACTTTGGATTCCTCTTGAGCAGATTACTGAAGATAATGCCTCACCTTTAGTATTAAAGGCTAAGGCAGAGTTACTAGGATTTCCAGAATTAGAACTGACAAGCTATAATAATTGGAAGGTAAAAGAAAAAAGGAGCAACCCATGACACCGCAAGAAATGTGGGATGCCTACAAGCAAATCAATCCCTCTATTGGAGATGAGATAGATGCCTGGGCTTTTGGAGTGGAACCAGACCTTTTAGCGGATTTAGTGTTTACAGGTGAAAAAACAGCAACTGCTTCAGCTTACGACCTCTATACAGTAGAAGACGAACCCCTTCCCCAAGAATGGACCTTTGATGTCATTTTGGACAGTCAAAATCAGGCTGTTTGCATTGTCGAAATAACAAAGGTTTCTGTTCAGCCTTTCAATCAAGTGTCAGCCGACCATGCCTTTAAGGAAGGGGAGGGAGATAAGTCCCTTGCCTATTGGCGACAGGTTCACGAGGAATTCTTCACGAAGTGGCTGGAGGAAGCGGGCTTGACGTTTACACCTGACAGCAAGGTTGTTTTAGAAGAATTTCGCAAGGTTTATCCATTGTAGAACAGGAGGCTGGGCATAAAGTGTCCAGCCTCTTATTTATGTTAGTTAGAACTGCAAGATGCAATGGCTGATTGCTCAAAGAACTCCCTTTTTAATCTGGATCTTATTTTCCAAAAGAGCTAAAAAATGGTATAATGTAAGCGATATTTGTACAGAAAAGAGAAATGTTATGCCAAATTATGCCATTATTTTAGCAGCGGGAAAAGGTACCCGTATGAAATCAGATTTGCCCAAGGTTCTTCACAAGGTTGCAGGGATCTCTATGTTGGAGCATGTTTTCCGTAGTGTCGGAGCCATCTCACCTGAGAAGACTGTAACGGTTGTGGGCCACAAGGCGGAATTGGTAGAAAAGGTATTAGAAGGTCAAACAGACTTTGTCAAGCAAACGGAGCAGTTAGGAACCGGCCATGCGGTCATGATGGCAGAGCCAGTCTTAGAAGCTCTTGAAGGCCACACCCTCGTCATTGCAGGGGATACACCTTTGATTACGGGTGAAAGCCTCAAACACTTGATCGATTTTCATATCAACCACAAGAATGTGGCAACCATTTTGACAGCCGAAGCAACTAATCCATTTGGGTATGGCCGGATTGTCCGAAATGACAATGCGGAAGTGCTTCGAATCGTCGAGCAAAAAGATGCGACAGATTTTGAAAAGCAAATCAAGGAAATCAATACAGGAACTTATGTCTTTGACAATGCGCGCCTCTTTGAAGCGTTGAAGAATATCAACACCAACAATGCCCAAGGCGAATACTATATTACGGATGTGATTGGGATTTTCCGAGAAGCAGGTGAAAAAGTTGGGGCCTATACGCTTAAAGACTTTGATGAAAGCCTCGGGGTTAACGACCGTGTAGCCCTTGCGACAGCAGAAGGTATCATGCGTCGTCGCATTAACCAAGCCCACATGGTGAATGGAGTGAGCTTTGTCAATCCTGATGCGGCCTATATCGATATCGATGTTGAGATCGCACCAGAAGTACAAATTGAAGCCAATGTCACCCTCAAAGGGCAAACAAAAATTGGGGCTGAGACAGTCTTAACCAATGGTACCTATATCGTGGACAGTGAAATCGGTGCAGGCGCTGTCATTACCAACTCTATGATTGAAGAAAGCACGGTAGCCGATGGTGTAACAGTAGGACCGTACGCCCATATTCGCCCAGGATCTAGCTTGGCAAAAGATGTCCATATTGGAAACTTTGTCGAAGTCAAAGGTTCGTCTATTGGCGAAAATACCAAAGCGGGTCATTTGACTTACATTGGAAACTGTGAAGTCGGTAGCAACGTCAATTTTGGTGCGGGAACCATCACAGTGAATTATGATGGCCAACACAAGTTTAAAACGACCATCGGAAACAATGTCTTTGTCGGTTCGAATTCGACTATCATTGCACCAGTTGAGCTCGGGGATAATTCCCTAGTCGGTGCTGGATCCACCATTACCAAGGATGTGCCAGCTGATGCGATTGCGATTGGTCGTGGCCGTCAAGTGAATAAAGAAGAATATGCTCTTCGCTTGCCACATCATCCTAAAAATAAATAGGAGATTCTTATGAATTTTGAAGAAAAAACGATTGAACGCAAGGAGATTTATCAAGGACCGATTTTCCAAGTCGTCACAGATCAAGTGGAACTACCCGACGGAAAAGGTCAAGCGCAGCGTGATTTAATCTTCCATAATGGAGCAGTAGCGGTTTTGCCGATCACAGAAGATGGGAAGACCATCTTGGTCAAGCAGTACCGCAAGGCGATCGAGCGGACTTCTGTAGAGATTCCGGCTGGAAAGTTGGAAAAAGGAGAAAATGCAGATCCCAAAGCAGCTGCTCTGCGTGAATTGGAAGAAGAAATTGGTTACACGGCGGATCTAGAATTGTTGTATGATTTTTATTCTGCCATTGGATTTTGTAACGAGCGGATCAAACTCTATGTTGCGACCAACTTGAAAAAAGTGGAAAATCCTCGCCCTCAAGATGAAGACGAGACCTTAGAACTCTTAGAAGTGACCTTGAAGGAGGCTAAAGACTTGATCCAAGCAGGTGAAATCTGTGATGCCAAGACCATTATGGCGATTCAGTACTGGGAATTATCCAATAAATAGAGGAGGATCCAATGGGAAAACCTTTATTAACCGATGAAATGATTGAACGAGCGAGGCGTGGCGAGGATATCTCGGGGCCTAAGATGGTAGATAACGAAGAGACGAAGATCCTTCGAACAGACCACAGAGGATTTGGCTATGAACGTCCCGTGGTAGAAAAACGCGTGGAACGCCCGCAGGCTAGTTATTCGCAGGATACCTTGCAGATCCAAGTGGAGCCCACCGTGACCAAGAGTCGTCGCATTGAAGAGCGTAAACAAAGTGTGGTCCAATCCAAACTCAATAAGATTTTGTTCTGGATCATTGTGCTCCTTATTGTTTTGATCATTGCTATTTGGCGTCTGTAAGACCGTTACAAGGAGAAAAAGAATATGAAAATTGGAATCATTGCGGCCATGCCACAAGAGTTAAAAATCTTAGTGGAAGCTTTGCAGAATGGAGAGAAACATCTTCGCCTAGGAAAGGTCTATTATACAGGATCGATTGGTCGCCATGAGGTCGTCTTGGTTGAAAGTGGTATCGGCAAGGTTATGTCAGCCATGAGTGTTGCCGTTTTAGCCAATGATTTCAAAGTGGAAGCCATTATCAATACGGGTTCTGCAGGTGCCTTGGCCCCAGGAATAGCTGTTGGCGACATTGTCCTTGCAGATAAATTGGTCTATCACGACGTGGATGTGACCGCTTTTGGCTATCAGTATGGTCAGATGGCGGGACAACCACTTTACTTTGAATCCAGTCGCTATTTTGTATCAGAAATGAAAAAAGTACTGGAAGAAGAAGCTACTGCAACACACGTGGGCCTCATTACGACTGGAGATAGCTTTATTGCGAGTGAGGAAAAAGTCGCAACGATTCGCGAGCATTTCCCAGAAGTACTGGCAGTTGAGATGGAAGGAGCAGCCATCGCTCAGGCCTCTCATGCAGCTGGTCGTCCTTTCATGGTGATTCGGGCTATGAGTGACACGGCAGATCACGCAGCCAATATCTCTTTTGATGAATTTATCGTTCAGGCTGGCGAGCGCTCTGCTCAAACCTTGATGACTTTCTTGAAGAGATTAGTATAGAACAAATAATAGATAGAAGTGGGATTGGATGAATTTTTTTACAATTCGTTTTGTCCCACTTCTTTTTTTGAAGCTGATTCTTTCAGAAATAGGGTGCGTTCATGCTATAATAAGGAATAGTAGTGGAAAGGAGAAGTTATGGTCTTATCAAAAAAAAGGGCACGTCATGTGATTGAAGAGATTATCGCTTTGTTTCCAGATGCTCAGCCAAGTCTGGATTTTCGCAATCATTTTGAATTATTAGTGGCAGTCATGCTCTCTGCTCAGACGACTGATGCGGCTGTTAATAAAGCGACACCAGGTTTGTTTGCAGCTTTTCCAACCCCACAAGCCATGGCAGCAGCTAGTGAAGCAGCTATCGCCAAGCATATTTCCAAGTTAGGTCTCTATCGCAATAAGGCTAAATTTCTCAAAAAATGTGCCCAACAATTGTTGGACAACTTTGATGGCCAAGTCCCTCAGACGCGGGAGGAATTAGAGAGCTTAGCGGGAGTGGGACGGAAAACAGCTAATGTAGTTATGAGTGTTGGATTTGGGATTCCCGCCTTTGCGGTCGATACGCATGTGGAACGGATTTGCAAGCACCATGACATTGTCAAGAAATCTGCCACCCCATTAGAAGTGGAAAAACGGGTCATGGATGTTCTGCCAAAAAACGAATGGCTAGCAGCCCATCAAGCCATGATATACTTTGGACGAGCCATCTGCCATCCTAAAAATCCAGAATGTGACCAGTACCCACAGCTCTATCATTTTGATTAGCAATCAGTTCCTCTGCTAGAAAGTGCAGAGGTTCTTTTTTGTGCTGAAACGTATATTTATTAAAATGATCGAAAACTAAGGCTTTGTGATCTGTAAGTGGAGGTGCCTAGACTCGCTTATCCAGCTTCTTTGAGATTGATTTCAAGATGCATTTTCTTGACATCTTATTATATTCATTCAGAAAAAACGAACTTTTTTTAAATAGATTTGGTTTTTTTTAAGAAATAGTGTATAATGGTAGAAAATCTAACATAAGGAGATAGTGATGAAAGTAAAAAAACTGTTAGCTCTTGCAGGAGTTTCTGTTGCAGGTGCCTTTCTCTTAGCAGCATGTAGCGGTGGTAGTAGCAATCAAGCAACCTACTCATTTGTCTATTCAGCCGACCCAAATACCTTGGATTATATCGCAGCAACTCGTACAACAACTTCAGATATCACAAGTAACCTAGTAGATGGTCTTCTTGAAAACGACCAATACGGAAACTTTGTACCAAGTCTAGCAGAAGATTGGACTGTCTCTGAAGATGGATTAACCTATACTTACAAACTTCGTAAGGATGCCAAATGGTATACGAGCGAAGGAGAAGAATATGGAGCTGTTACGGCTCAAGACTTCGTGACAGGTATCAAACATGCTGTTGAATCGAAATCAGAAGGTCTCTTCTTGATTCAAAATTCGATCAAAGGCCTGGATGCCTACGTCAAAGGCGAAACCAAAGACTTTAATACAGTTGGGGTCAAAGCCTTGGATGACTACACCATCCAATATACCTTGGTACGTCCAGAGAGCTTCTGGAACTCAAAAACAACCTCTGGTGTTCTTTTCCCGGTCAATGCTGATTTCTTGAAATCTCAAGGAAAAGACTTTGGTTCTTTGAAACCTAGCAGCATCTTATACAATGGTCCATTCTACTTGAAATCTTTGACTTCAAAATCTGAAATTGAATTGGTTAAGAACAAAGATTATTATGATGCGAAAAATGTCCATATTGATAACGTCAAATTGACCTTTAATGACGGATCAAACCCAGATGCCATCATTAAAAATTTTGAAAAAGGTCAATACTCCTTTGCCTCTGTCATGCCAAATAGCTCAACTTATAAGAGTGTCAAGAAAAACTTTGGCGATAACATTGTCTACGGTTTGCAATTGGGAACCTCTTACTACCTAGGATTCAACTTGGATCGTCAGAAGTATGACCATACCGCTAAAACAACAGATGAACAAAAGGCCTCTACCAAGAAAGCCATCTTGAACAAGGACTTCCGTCAAGCAGTGAACTTCGCCTTTGACCGCAAATCATATGCGGCACAAGTCTCTGGTTCTGATGCGGCTGAGAAGACCCTTCGGAGCACCTTGGTCCCACCAACTTATGTCCAAATCAATGGAGAAGACTTTGGTAAAGTCGTTGAAAAACAATTGGTTACTTATGGCGATCAATGGAAGGGTGTGAATTTGGACGATGGCCAAACAAGCCTCTACAATCCAGAAAAAGCTAAAGCTTCATTTGCGAAAACCAAAGCTGAATTGCAAAAACAAGGGGTTCAATTCCCAATTCATTTGGACTACATTGTCAGCCAAGTGGACAATAGTATGGTCCAACAAGCAAGCTCCTTCAAACAATCTGTAGAGTCAGCTCTTGGTGCAGATAATGTCGTTGTGGACCTTCAAAAGGTATCGGATGACGATTTCCAAAATATTACCTACTTCAGTGATACAGCAGCTGCGAGAGACTATGATATCTCAGGCGGTGGTTGGGCCCCTGACTACCAAGACCCATCAACTTACCTTGAAAGTATCAGCCCAGTCAATGGTTCTGTCTTCTACTATCTTGGTATTGATGCTGGTTCAAACAACCCAGCGATTGCAGCAGTTGGTTTGGATCAATACGCGAACATGTTGAAAGACGCTGATGCTGAATTGTTGGATCAAGCAAAACGCTATGAAAAATATGCAGCAGCACAAGCTTGGTTGACAGATAGCTCTATTACGCTTCCAACCGTTTCAAACGGTGGTGCTCCAATGCTTCAACGTACTGTCCCATACAGCCGTGCTGCTTCATGGGTTGGTACAAAAGGAACTGGATCATTCTACAAATACCTTGAAATGTCTAAAGATGTTGTCACAACAAAAGATTTTAACAAGGCCAAAGAAGAATGGCTGAAGAAAAAAGCAGAATCCAATAAAAAAGCTCAAGAAGACCTCAAAGATCATATTGAGAAGAAAAAATAAAAAAACAATCATTGTTCCATCAATGAGGATAAAAAAAGTCGGAGCCTTCATCTGAGGGCTCCGGTTTTTTAGGTCTCGAATGTTAGTTTGTCTCATTCTTTAAGATGAAAGATAAATCAATCACCCGCTATTGAACTGCCTCAAAAAGATAGATTTTTGGGTATAGCTCATAGACGGGTGATGATCATTCTATTCACTAAATCTTAAAAAATAGCCATCTGGGTCTAGAACTGCAAATTCATGAGGATAGATATACTGTTCACCAACACGAAATTTTCTTTTGGTCAATGGGCGATGAATAGGATAGTCGGCTTCTAACAATTTCTGATAGAGCCTAGGGACATCCTCTATACCAAAGGAGATGTTGACTCCTCGACCGAATGGGTAGGTCAGTTCAGCTAATTCTTCAACTGTCCCCTCCTCTAGCATGAGCTGGCAATCTTCAAGAGACAGGAAGAGAAATTTTTCTTCTGGGCGGTCGTATTCGATGGTGAAACCGAGCAAATCACAGTAGAAGGAACAGGACTGTTCTATATTCGAAACCATAAACTCGGGAATTACTGCATTGTAGTTCATAAAGAAAATCCTTATAATTCAATCTCCAAGACAATTGGTGTGTGGTCTTGGCGTTCGCCTGAGTCAATCATGTCTGACTTGGTAACCTTGTCTGCTATACGGTTACTTGTGAGCCAATAGTCGATTCTCCAGCCTGTGTTGTTGATTTTTGAAGTCTTGCTGCGTTGTGCCCACCACGTATAGCGCTCAGGGACATCGCCGTGGAGGTGGCGGAAGGTATCTGTAAAGCCTGCTGCTAAAAGGTTGGTAAAGCCTGCACGTTCTTCGTCTGTGAAACCTGGTGAACGACGGTTGCTGGCTGGGTTGGCAAGGTCGATTTCCTTGTGGGCCACGTTGTAGTCTCCAGTAGCAAGGACAGGTTTTTCTTTGTCTAAGTCAGCCAAATACTCCGCATATTTGACATCCCAGACTTGACGTTCTGCTAGGCGTTTGAGGCCATCACCAGCGTTAGGTGTGTAGACCTGCGTCACGAAAAAATTATCAAATTCCAGGGTAATGATCCGGCCTTCCAAGTCCATGGTCGAAGGAGCACCGATCTCTGGGTAAGTCACAATTGGGGTCAGCTCTTTTTTATAGAGGAACATGGTTCCAGCATAGCCTTTACGAGCAGGCTCTTGAGAGGAACGCCAGGTATTTTCGTAGCCAGGGAAGAGTTCCTCAAGGATTTCGAGGTGTTTTTTAGTAGGTCCTTTGGCGGATAACTTGGTTTCTTGAATAGCAATGATATCTGCATCCTCAGCGACCAAGGTTTGAAGGACTTCTTGAGAGAGTTTAGCGCGTGCCGAATCGCTGGTCAATGCAGCATTGAGCGAGTCGATATTCCATGAAATGAGTTTCATTGTGTTTCCTTTTCTTGACATAATTGATAGTTTTATTATAACAAAATTTTAATGATTTTCTGGTCACAATGCCTTGAAAACTCTTGTGGAATCCATTATAATAGCTTGAATTCATTTGGAGAAAGTAGAAAAGTGCCCTTCCTTTTCTTGAGATACTCTTGGAAAAATAGTAAAATGGAAGGTAAGTGTTGA
>CAUUAM010000060.1:0-9985 GCA_963543165.1 uncultured Streptococcus sp.
AGCCAAGAGAAAGGTACTGCACCCATAAAATGAGACATAAGAAAACACTCCTGTTAAAATTGAACTGTACCCCAAAAGTTAGATTTTTTCTGTCTAACTTTTGGGGTGCAGTGCTGTTTTCTAAGGAGGTTTTTTTGTCGAGTTGTTCTTCTTGACTTATCAGAAAAAGAGTGTATAATGATGTAATATAAAATGTTACAACAAAACATAACTGAAAAGGAGACACCTATGACCTACGAATACAATAGCAAGATTTACTTGGCAGAAGCAGTACTTAATGTGAAAGATCTGGCACGTCAGACCGCTTTTTACACCCAAATTTTGGGTTTGGAGGTTTTGACTCAGACGTTGGAGGAGGTCCTTCTTGGGGCTGGAGGCCAGCCCTTGGTCCATCTCATCCAAACGGATCGGACGGAGGCCGTTAAGGCTAGCTATGGTCTCTATCACATGGCCATTCTCTTACCTAGTCGGGAGGACTTGGCAGATGTCTTCAAACATATGGCTGAGCTGGACTATCCCTTTGTCGGGGCTGCGGACCATGGTTACAGTGAAGCCCTCTATCTCGAGGATCCAGAGGGTAATGGCATCGAGCTCTACCGGGATAAGCCAGTGGCAGAGTGGGACATCCGTGAGGATGGTCGCATCATCGGGGTGACAGAAGCCCTCTCTGCTCAAGAGATCTATGAAATGGGGCGCAAGGTAGAGCCCTTCCAGATAGCGTCAGCTACCCGCATGGGACATATCCATCTCTCCGTGAGAGATAGCCGAGCGGCGTCCGCCTTTTACCAAAAGGTGCTGGAATTATCTGATAAGTTTACTATTCCATCAGCCAGCTGGATCGCTTCTGGGGACTACCACCATCACCTGGCAGTTAATGAATGGGGTGGCAAGCACTTGGCCAAACGGGAAGCCCAACTGCCTGGCCTTGCCTATTATGTCGTCCACGTAGAAAAGAAAGACGACTTGGTTGCCATCGCAGAGAGAGCAAAAGAGCAGGAGGTACCTGTCACTTGGTTGAGCTCAAGTGAGTTCGAGTTTACAGATCCAGATGGGATTGTAACCCGAGTTAGAAAAGATTAGTAAGCTTGATAAACTAGTCTTGTTGAGGGAAAAATACAAATAGAAAAATTAGTGACATTTTGAGATGTAATACTTGACATTACATCTGAGTCGTGTATAATTGTTATTGTAACAAATAATCTTACAATAGAAAGAGGAAACAACTATGAAAAACATTTTATTTATCGTCGGATCTCTTCGTCAAGGATCTTTCAACCACCAAATGGCTAAGAAAGCAGAAAGCCTTCTTGAAGGAAAAGCAACCGTAACTTACTTGGACTACAAGGATATTCCGGTCTTTAACCAAGATTTGGAAACGCCAACTCTTCCAGCTGTGCAAGCAGCACGTGATGCGGTCCTTGCGGCGGATGCCATTTGGATCTTCTCACCAGTCTATAACTTTGCCATTCCAGGTGTGATGAAAAACTTGATCGACTGGCTCAGCCGTGCGCTTGACCTTTCAGAAACCAGTGGCCCATCTGCCCTTCAAGACAAAATCGTAACAGTCTCTTCAGTTGCTAATGGAGGACACGACTCAATGTTTGCAGCCTACCAAGCTCTCTTACCATTCGTTCGTACCCAAGTAGTGGGAGACTTCACAGGAACAACCGTTAACCCAGAAGCCTGGGCAACAGGTGAATTGGTCTTGACAGACGAAGCAATCGCAGGATTGGAAAAACAAGCCCAAGCCTTATTGGAAGCGTAAGAAAAAGAGTGGGACAGAAATCGAATTCTAACGAATGACCGATTTCTATCCCACTCTCTTTTTAAATACTAAACAATTGTCCGAAGAAGTAAGTCACACCCATGGTGAGAAGGCCAATGATGAGGTTGCGAAGCATGGCCTGTTTGGTTGGGGCTTTTCCCAGTTTCGCACTGGTATAGCCAGTGAAGATTAGGGATAGTCCAACAACGAAGACTGTCACTGGAATGCGATAGGCAGCTGGAAAGAGAATGATAGAGAGCATTGGAGGAAGGGAACCAACAGAAAAAGCAAGGAAGCTAGATGCAGCAGCATGCCAAGGGTTGGTAAACTCCTCATATTCGATACCATATTTCTCTTCTACCAGGGCTTTGAGGGGGTGTTTGAGAAAGGCGCGCTCTGTCAAAATCTTTGCGGAAGTTTCGCATTCTCCATTTTGAAGATAAGCATGATAGAGAGATTCTCTAGCTAACTTTGGATCGCGATCCAACAAGGCTTGCTCGCGGTTAACAGCGGCTTCTTCCGTGTCTTTTTGTGTGGAAACGGAGACATACTCACCGCCCGCCATCGAAAAGGCACCTGCCAGAATAGCTGATAAGCCAGAAAGAAAAATGATCCAGATGTTTGGTGTGGCACTGGCTACCCCGATAACCACCCCAGCAATAGAAATGATCCCATCATTAGCTCCGAGAACAGCAGCTCTCAAGATATTCAAGCGGTCGTTAAATGATTCATCTACTCCATGTTTTGTTTCAGTCATACTTGTCTCCTTGTTTCTTATTTAGAATGATTATAAATAAATCCCAAAAAGAAAGCAAGCATTTTAACTCAAATGATAAAAGTTCGACAATTTAATGAAATATGAGTTGTCATCTTTGACATTACAACAAAAAGAGGAATAATGTAATATATATAGTTACAACAGAAAGAGAAAGAGTATGGCATACGCCTATCGTAGCAAGATTTATTTAGCAGAAGTGGCCTTACAAGTGAAAGACTTGGAGCGTCAAACAGCTTTTTATACACAAGTCATTGGACTCTTGATTTTGTCTCAAACAGATCGGGAAGTTATTTTGGGAGCTGGGGGAAAAGCCTTGGTGCACCTGATTCAGACGAATCGTGAGGAAACGGTCAAGTCCAGTTATGGCCTCTACCATATGGCCATTTTGTTGCTGTCTAGGGAGGATCTAGCAGATGTGTTTAAACATATTGCGGAATTGAACGTTCCCTTTGTCGGGGCGGCAGATCATGGCTATAGCGAAGCTCTTTATCTGGAAGATCCGGAAGGAAATGGCATCGAACTCTATAGAGATAAACCTGTCACTGACTGGGATATCCGGGAGGATGGCCGCATTATTGGGGTGACAGAAGAACTCTCTGCGCAAGAAATCTATGACATGGGTCGTCAGGTGGATCCCTTTGTCATTGCTAGTGATACTCGAATGGGGCATATTCATTTATCGGTCAAGGATAGCAAAAAAGCGTCGTCTTTCTACCAAACAGTTTTGGACCTAGATGATAAGTTTACCATTCCATCTGCTGGCTGGATTGCTTCAGGAGACTACCACCATCATTTAGCTATTAATGAATGGCGTGGCAAGCATTTAGCCAACCGTGAAAAAGATCTGCCAGGCCTTGCCTACTATGTCGTAGAAGTAACAAGCAAGGATGACTTGGTTGCCATAGCAGAGAGGGCAAAAGAAAATGCTGCTCCTGTCAGCTGGGTGACTTCTAGTGAGTTTACGGTTAAAGATCCTGATGGTATTGTAACAAGGGTAAGAAAAGGATAAGAAAAAAAAGAGTGGGACAGAAATTGGTCATTCGTTAGAATTCGATTTCTGTACCACTCTCTTTTGATGAGAAGAGTTAGTTGTTTTCATTATCTTTTCCCACGACCCAAAATAAGAGAAGGAGTTGGAAGATGGCCAAGGCAAATAAGACCATGAAACCGTTGCGACTGCCTTTAGCAGTGGCTTGGGTAAAGTCCATCTTTTGATTGGCTTGGCTCATGGCAACGATCAAGGAAGCCAGGGTTGTTCCAACAGCACCAGCAAATTGTTGCAAGGTATTAAAGATCGCATTGGCATCGGGTTGCTCCTCTATCGCTAGTTGTTTTTGTCCGTTGGTCATGATATTGCCGAAGGCCAGCCCCATACCGGTCATGAAGATCATGTAAAAGATGAGAATCAAGCCATTTGATAGCTTCAGACTAAAGAGGGTGAAGTGAAAATGGGCCAGAAGGATGAAGGCAGCCCCAAGGAGAATCGGTTTGCGGGCCCCCAGTTTATCTAGAATCAGACCGGAGAAGGGAGCAAAACCAGCTCCAATGATGGCTCCTGGAAGCAGCATCAAAGCTGCAAGCGTCGTGCTCGAGTGGTTGACCAATTGGATATAATTCGGCAAGAGGAAACTCAAGGCAAGAGAGCCCAATTGGAAGGTGAAAAAGGCTAGAACATGACCAGTGAGAAGAGGGTTCTTTAAGATAGCCAAGTTGATAATCGGAGTTTCCAATTGATTAGATCGCCACACCAAGAGGACCAGTCCCAAGATCCCGATCACTAGCCAACCAAGTACGGGAAAACTCAAGAAAGGATGATCTGCCAGGCCATTAATGCCTAGAATCAATCCGACGAATGAGGCAATAATAGCAAAGAGGCTCACCACATCCAGAGATTCCCGTTTGACCTTACTCATCTGCTCAATGGAGCGAAGCCCTGCAACTAGCGAAGCCAGAAGGATTGGGAATTGCACCAAGAAGATGGAGCGCCAACCGAAGGTAGCCGTCAAAAGACCACCGACAGTTGGTCCGATAGCTGGGGCGATGGCTATAATCAGGGTACCCACTCCCATCATGAGACCGATTTTTCGTTTTGGAACCTGCTCCAAAATAATGTTAAACATCAGAGGAAGGGCAAAACCAACCCCCATTCCTTGGACCAATCGACCCAGGACAACAAAGCTAAAACTTGGGGCAAGGAAGTCAATGAGAACACCTAAAACAGAGAGAAGGTTTCCAACTAAAAAGATGGCCTTCATATTAAAGGAGCGCTTGAGATAGGCGGATAAGGGGACCACACAGGCGACCACTAGAAGATAGATGGTGGTAACCCACTGGACTGTTGCGGTATCGATTTCAAATTCCTTCATCAATATAGGGAAGGTGATATTCATAGCCGTTTCTCCAGCCACCCCGCAAAAGGAAAGGATCCCTGTCGCAAAGATCGCGAACAAGACCTTGGCTGAAATGTTATCTTGTGACATAGACGTCTGATTCCTCCTATCATGTTGTAAAATGGGATGAAAATCCATCCTAGCGATCTGATTTTCCGTCAGACGCGATTGCTATGAGTAGAGCAAGTCTGACATCAAAGTGAGTCATCATTTTACTAGCTAAGAAATAGTATAGTGGAAATGAAGACCCCTGTCAAAGAGTTTTTGAAAAATTGTGAAAATTTTAAAAGTGTTCTCAAAAGATAGTGCGTCTTCAAATGAAAGGAATTGCTCATCGGTATGATATAATAATAAATGAACAAACGTGATCTATTCCGGAAAGCAGAACAGGAGGCCCTATGACCAAGTATTTAGTCCAGAAGTTTTTCTGGTTACGAGAAAAAAGTTTTATTCAAATTTCCCAGAAAACTCTCGTTTCCTTATTTCCTTTTTTCCTATTTTCAGGAATTATTCGGGTGATTGCTCTATCCGTATTTTCGGATAGAGGTTATATTCATCAACTCTTTTCGATGGATAGTTGGTTACCATGGGATCAGGTCATGAGCCAGATCCTCATTAATTTTTCTAACTTTCTAGGAGGTTTAGCAGGGCCTTTAGCAACCTACTTTGCTGGCAAATATACAGCTGGTCACTACGGTCGAAGTACGGGGACAGCGGGTGTCACTGCTCTTTTGATCAGCTTGATTGTGGGTTCTCAGGAATTATTGGTGAGCCCACTCAATGATGAGCAACTGACACGGATCAATCTCCCTGCGACAACCAATATTGTCTTAGCGATTTTTTTAGGTTATCTCATCGGACAGATCTTTCGGCTATCCAAAGCTAGTGACGACCAAATTGTGGACAAGGATTTCATCTATCAGCCCAAGACTGTGCGACCCATTTTCTTGTCCTTAGTCCTAGGGGTTAGCCTCAATCTTCTCCTCCTTCTAGGTAATCAGTACCGTGTATTTCAAACGCTTGCACAATTCTTTAGCTCGTTAACTGTTAGCAGTCATCATCTCTTGTCCACCTTTGTCATGGGGCTCTTCAGTGGCTTATCAGCCTGGGTGGGCAACAGTCAAGCTTTTGCCCTCAACTCCATTGCGGATGATAGTTATGCTTTAGAAAATCTGACCTACGCTGTAACCCATCATACAACGACGGGGATTCCTCACCTCTATACATTGACCAATTTGTACCGTAGCTTTGGGATGGTGGCAGGTGTTGGCGCCGTCCTGGCACTTTTGGTAGCGATCTTACTAGTATCCCATAGTCAAAAGGATAAGAAAGTCAGTCTCCTCAGTATTTTTCCAGGACTCTTCAATGACGGGGCCTCCTTCATGGTAGGAATACCAGTCCTTCTCAATCTTCTATATGTGATTCCCTTTTTATTGATTCCCTTGGTGAATATGGCGATTGCAGCGGTAGCTTTGTGCTTCAAACTGATGCCAGCGGCCGTCTATCCAGTGCCAGATGGGACTCCGAGTCTTCTCTATGCCTTTATTGGAACCGGAGGAAGTCTGAGAGCTTTAGCTGTCAGTATGCTTTGTTTTGCCATTGACGTGCTCCTCTATCTGCCATTTGTCCATATGGGGAATCGTATCCGAAAAGATCTAAAAGTGAAAGGAGAAAGCAATGAAAGTCTCTAAAAAAACAGCAATCGTCCTCACTTTGGTCTGTCTTTTCTTGATCGGTTTAGCCATTCCTTCTTATAGCTGGACTCGGACGAATGTTTCAAAAATCGAGAAATTCTATAATTCCAAACTGTCTCCCATCATTATGATTCCAGGAAGCTCCGCGACAGAGAACCGTTTTGATGGCTTGGTGACCAAGCTCAACAAAGACCGCCAAGGGACCAAACACAGTCTTCTCAAGGTCAAGGTCTGGAATGATGGGAAGATTACCTATAGTGGGAGCATCGATGCTAAGGACAATGAGCCAGTGATTGTGGTTGGTTTTGAAAACAACAAAGATGGTTATAGCAATATTAAAAAGCAAGCAAAACTATTCAACCAAGCATTTGAAGCCCTTCAAGAAAAATACAACTTCAATAACTTTAAGGGGCTGGGACATTCCAATGGGGGGTTGATCTATACCGCCTTCATTGAAAATTATCTAGGGGATTATGATATCGATCTGAAAACCTTGATGACCATCGGTACGCCATACAACTTTACAGAGACCAATATCAAAAATAAATCTGAGATGTTGGCCGATTTTATCAAAGGAAAAGAAGCTATCCCCAATACGCTCCAGATGTATTCAGTAGCAGGGACTATCACCTATGATTCAGATGAGTTGGTTCCAGATGCCAGTGTATCGGCTGGGAAATATATCTATCAAAACCAAGCTGCTAGCTATACGGAGATTACAGTGACGGGCGAAGATGCCCAGCACTCGGACCTTCCAACCAATGATGAGGTCGTCGCCTTGGTGAAAGAGCATATTGAAAGTCAAACGGATCGTAGAAGTGGTCCGAATAAAGGAAACTAAGTGTGGCTGAGCAAAAACTCTCCAGACTTCTATGTTTAACAAGCATAACTGTATGACGCAGTGGTTGATTGGTATCTTCGTTCGCTTTTCAAGCTCCAAAGATGACCTAATCAACTGTGCGGGGGTGGAAAAACGAACTCTTCTTAACCAATTAGAGTTCTTTCCCACTCACACTTTTTTTAGTATAATAAAGATCAGTATGAAAACACGGGAGACAAAAGGAGATCAGATGAAAAGAAAACAGTGGATGCAGTTGGTATTCGTAGCTTCGAGTATGATTTTGTTGACAGGTTGTTACCAGAGATACCAGCGCCAGTCTAGTCCCAAAAAAGAGGCTGCAACGAGCCAGACAAGCACAAAAAAACAGACGAAAAAAACGGATAACAAACAATTATACCAGTCTGTTTTTTCAGATTACCAAAAGATATTTGCGACCTCAAAGGATGTGGATGCTATTTCAAAATTGAGTTCTCAATTAGCCAAAGAAGATCGGATGATCAATAGCTGGGTGATTGAGACCATTATCAATCAGCCAGAAGCGGTTCGGTACGCTTTTAAAGACCTGAATGACGATGGGGTAGACGAGATGATCATTGCCAATCAGCAAACTGATGGGAGTTACTTTGTGACGGGGGTGTATTACCTCAAGGATCAAAAACCGACCCTATTAGCGGAAGGTTTCGTTGCTGGTCATGGAGGGGCACGCAATGCGACAACCCTCTATCGGGGAGGAGAAGTCTTAGAAGTCAGCTGGTTGTCGGGAACTGGCCGAGGTCTAGCCGTGCTTTCACGAATAGAAAAGAAATCCCAAGTCGCGACCAAAGTCAAGGAAGAAGAAGTTCAGGTACCTGGGTCAGATATGAATGCCCTCTTTGGAAAAGCTGATGAGGATAAACTAGATCTCAAGCGTTTTGATTGGCAAACCTTTGATCGCACGCCTTCAGGCGGCAATCCCCAAAGCCAGGATAAAACACCTTGGAATGCTGAAAAATCAGCAAAATTAGCAGAATTTATGAAGACTTGGGGTGAGAAGATGGGGCAACCCAACTACCAAAAAGGCATCGCTGGCGGTGATGTAGGACCAGACAACCTCTATACTCTAGGGGAAAATAGCAAGATGGATGCCATTTATACAGATACCGGTCAAGGAAATGCCAAGTACCGCATTGTAGAACGCTATAGCAATTGGGACAAATATCCAGATGTGCATACTTATTTCTTTGCCATTACAGATACAGGGGAAGCCATTGTCTTTCATTCTCCAACGACCAATGGTGGAAAGATGTATTTAAAACCAACGGACAACAAAGAACTTCAAGAAGCATTTTCTCAAATCCTTCATCAGTAAGAAGGAAGAATAGACCAGAAAATGATTGTTTTCTGGTTTTTTTATTTACAAAATGCATAAATACCCGAAATATGCAGTGATATTTAGGAAAGAAAATATGTTAAAAGATAGTGATAAATACTGTTGTGAAAGTATTTGGAAACAGAAAACATTTGACAATAAAAGGAAAATCATTTAAAATATATTCAAACTATATTTATAGGAGAATAACATGAAAAAACTTCTTACAGCCGGTGTGGCTCTCTTGTCAGTTGCAACATTGGCAGCATGTTCAGGTAAAACTGCTTCAGAATCTTCTAACAAAGAAGCAAAGGCATCATCTAGCAAAGTAGAAAAATCATCTACTTCAGAAAGCAAATCAAGCAGTTCATCAAAAACATCAAAATCTTCAGTTGATGTTCCAGAAATCGTCTTGGCAACAGATGAAGAAATCGATAACGCCAAAACACTTGGTGATATGAAAACCATTTATGGAAAAATGATCGATAACTACACAAAATATGTCAAAGAGATTGGTGATAAGATTCCAGCTGCTGGAAAAGAGGCCTATAATAATCAAGTAGACCCAGCTATCCAAGCTATGGAAAGTTCAAGAAAAGCCTTTAACGACTCACTTTCATCCCTTGGTTCTGATGATACAGTTATTCCTGAGCAACCTCGTGCTCAATTTGCACAACAATTAAAGAGTGCTCGTGATATTGCTAAACAAGCTATTGAAAGTGCTTATCAAGCAATTTCACCATATATTTCTTCATCTTCAGATGATGAATAATTCATAAATGAAAATGAGAGTGGGACAGAAATTGGTCATTCGTTAGAATTCGATTTCGTCGTCCCACCTCCGCACAGTTGAGTAGGGCTGTAAAAGCTGATGAAATTAGCGTAGTAGAGCCCACTCAACCACTGCGTCTTGCTCGACAATCCAAAAACAATTGAGAGGCTAGGACTTTTGTCCCAGCCTCTATTATGTGACTTTTAGTCCGTCTCGCTCCGTTAGGTGCGAGACAAAAGAACCACCCGCTATGCGGGTGCGCATCGAAGGTTATACCAAAAAAACTCCAAACGCGATACAATAAAGGTGTTCAAGCCAATTGTAAAGCGAAAGGAGAAAAATAGGCTCTATAATATTTGTAGTGGGTAAATCCCCTATGGATATTATGGAGCCTATT
>CAUUAM010000061.1:0-9843 GCA_963543165.1 uncultured Streptococcus sp.
TCTGGTGGTGAAAAAGGTGCCCTTGAAGGTCCTTCTATCATGCCTGGTGGACAAAAAGAAGCTTATGAATTGGTAGCAGATGTTCTTGAAGAAATCTCTGCAAAAGCGCCAGAAGATGGCAAACCATGTGTGACTTACATCGGTCCTGATGGAGCTGGTCACTACGTGAAAATGGTCCACAACGGTATCGAGTATGGGGATATGCAATTGATCGCTGAAAGCTATGATTTGATGCAACACTTGCTTGGCCTTTCAGCAGAGGATATGGCAGAAATCTTTACTGAGTGGAATAAGGGCGAATTGGACAGCTACTTGATCGAAATTACTGCGGACATTCTTGGACGCAAAGATGATGAAGGTCAAGATGGACCTATCGTAGACTACATCTTGGATGCTGCAGGAAACAAAGGAACTGGTAAATGGACGAGCCAATCAGCGCTTGATCTTGGTGTACCATTGTCACTCATCACTGAGTCAGTATTTGCACGTTACATCTCTACTTACAAAGAAGAACGTGTACACGCTAGCAAGGTACTTCCAAAACCAGCTGCTTTCAAATTTGAAGGAGATAAGGCTGAATTGATTGAAAAAATCCGCCAAGCCCTTTACTTCTCAAAAATCATCTCATACGCACAAGGTTTTGCGCAATTGCGTGTCGCTTCTAAAGAAAATAACTGGAACTTGCCATTTGCAGATATCGCATCTATCTGGCGCGATGGCTGTATCATCCGTTCTCGTTTCTTGCAAAAGATCACAGATGCATACAACCGTGATGCAGACCTTGCTAACCTTCTTTTGGATGAGTACTTCTTGGACGTCACTGCTAAGTACCAACAATCAGTTCGTGATATCGTAGCTCTTGCGGTTCAAGCAGGTGTACCAGTCCCAACCTTCTCAGCTGCCATCACTTACTTTGATAGCTACCGTTCAGCTGACCTTCCAGCCAACTTGATCCAAGCACAACGGGATTACTTTGGTGCCCACACATACCAACGTAAAGACAAAGAAGGTACCTTCCACTACTCTTGGTATGACGAAAAATAATCTTGTTCTATGGTCAAACGAGTTCTACTAGTAGAAAATGAGAAGCAAATCGCTCGCTTTATCGATTTGGAACTTCAAAAAAAGGGGTATCAAGTTGATGTGGTCGAGGATGGAAAAGCGGGTCTGGCCTTGATTGCTACGACTAAATATGATCTGATCTTGTTTAATTACGATCTGTCAGATATGTCTGGTGAAGCCTTTGCTCAAGAGATCGGTCAGATTCGTCCCGCTTCGGTTTTGATTGTTTTAGATAGTCGGGAAAAGATTGCCGAACACGAAAAGAGTATTGAGCGCTTTGCGGTTTCCTATATGGTCAAACCTTTTGTGATCAGTGATTTAGTCGATAAAATCACAGCTATTTTTAGAGGTCGTGATTATATTGACCAACATTGTAGCCAGATGAAAATTCCAACCTCTTATCGGAATTTGCGGATCGATGTTGAACACCACACCGTCTATCGAGGGAAAGACATGATTAGTCTGACACGGAGAGAGTACGACCTCCTAGCAACTCTGATGGGAAGTCAGGGAGTGGTGACTCGTGAGCAATTGCTAGAGAGTGTTTGGAAGTACGAGAATAAGGGGGAGACCAATATTGTCGACGTCTATATCCGTTATCTTCGTGGGAAAATTGATCTTCCGGCTCAAAAAAGCTATATTAAGACCGTTCGTGGGATTGGCTATGCCATGCAAGACGAACTAGAATGAAACATTCGAATCCTTGAAGGATTCGAATGTTTTTATGTTTCAAGGGAAACGTTTGCGTTTAGAAAGAATAGGTTTTAAAAAGGATTCGGCCTAAAAAGGAGTGAAAAAAAGAAAAAATTTGGAGAAAAAATGAATGTAAGGCTTTACAAAATTTTAAAATATGGTATACTAGAAAAGAATTAAGCGCAAACGTTTTCTTAAAACAAAGCCTTAAACAATATAAGGAGGTTGAATGATGAACAAAGGATCATTCAAAAGTTTATTTAGCTTTGAATTCTGGCAAAAGTTCGGTAAGGCCTTGATGGTCGTTATCGCTGTCATGCCAGCAGCCGGGTTGATGATTTCAATCGGGAAATCTATCCCTATGATCAACCCTAATTTATCTCCACTTGTTATTACAGGTGGGATTCTGGAACAAATTGGTTGGGGGGTTATCGGTAACCTTCACATCCTGTTTGCACTCGCTATCGGTGGTAGTTGGGCCAAGGAACGTGCAGGGGGTGCCTTTGCAGCTGGTCTCTCTTTCATTTTGATTAACCGTATTACTGGTGCCGTTTTTGGAGTGACATCTGCAATGTTAGCTGATAAAGCTGCAACGGTTCACACAATCTTCGGTGGATCAATTAAAGTTTCGGACTACTTTATCAGTGTTCTTGAAGCACCAGCTCTGAATATGGGGGTATTTGTAGGGATTATCTCAGGTTTTGTTGGAGCAACAGCCTTCAATAAATACTACAACTACCGTAAACTCCCAGAAGCCCTTTCTTTCTTCAATGGGAAACGCTTTGTACCATTCGTTGTTATCGTTCGTTCAGCACTTACAGCCTTGGTATTGTCAGCCTTGTGGCCAGTAGTTCAATCAGGAATCAATGGATTCGGTGTATGGATCGCCAACTCACAATCAACAGCTCCAGTATTGGCACCATTCTTGTTTGGTACCTTGGAACGTCTTCTCTTGCCATTTGGTCTTCACCACATGTTGACCATTCCAATCAACTATACTCAATTGGGTGGTAGCTACCAAGTTCTTACAGGTGCTGCCAAAGGAACAACAGTATTTGGACAAGATCCACTTTGGTTGGCTTGGGTAACAGACCTTGTTAACTTGAAGAAAGCAGATCCTAGTCAGTATCAACACTTGCTTAAAGCATACGTACCAGCTCGTTTCAAAGTTGGTCAAATGATCGGATCTTTCGGTATCTTGATGGGAATCGTGGTTGCCATCTATCGTAATGTGGATCCAGATAAAAAAGAAAAATACAAAGGGATGCTTGTTGCAACTGCTCTTGCAACCTTCTTGACAGGTGTTACAGAACCAATTGAATACATGTTCATGTTCATTGCAACACCATTGTACTTGATCTACGCCTTTGTTCAAGGTGCTGCCTTTGCAATGGCTGACTTGGTTCACCTTCGTGTTCACTCATTCGGTTCCATCGAATTCTTGACACGTACTCCAATGGCGCTCAATGCTGGCTTGGCAATCGATATCTTTAACTTTGTATGGGTAACGATCCTCTTTGGCTTTATCATGTACTTCATTGCCAACTTCATGATCAAGAAATTCAACTATGCAACGCCAGGACGCAATGGTAACTACGAGCAAAATGATGATGCAACTTCAAGTGAGGGTGAAGCAGGAGCAACTACAAGCTCAGCTAGCTCACAAGTCATCAACATCATCAACCTTCTTGGTGGACGTGCCAATATCGTAGATGTTGACGCATGTATGACGCGTCTTCGTGTAACCGTTAAGGACGCTGAAAAAGTCGGTACTGAAGAACAATGGAAAGCAGAAGGAGCTATGGGGCTTGTCATGAAAGGACAAGGTGTCCAAGCGATCTACGGACCTAAAGCTGACGTATTGAAATCTGATATCCAAGACGTTCTTGATTCAGGTGAAGTCATTCCTGAAACACTTCCTAGCCAAATGACAGCAGTTCAAAAAGCTGAAGCAACCTTTAAAGGTGTGACGGATGAAGTGCATTCCGTTGCAGATGGTGAAGTGATTAACATCGAAGATGTGAAAGATCCAGTCTTCTCACAAAAAATGATGGGTGACGGATTTGCGGTTGAGCCTGAAAATGGCCACATCGTTTCACCAGTTGCTGGTAAAGTTACCAGCGTCTTCCCAACCAAACATGCCCTTGGTTTGGTAACAGATAATGGTTTGGAAGTCTTGGTTCATATCGGTCTAGATACAGTTAGTCTTGAAGGAAAACCATTCGAGGTTAAAGTTACTGAAGGTCAAACAGTTGCTGCTGGGGACCTCTTGGTAGAAGCAGACCTTGATGCGATCCGTGAAGCAGGTCGTGAAACTTCAACAATTGTTGTTTTCACAAATGCAGATGCAATTAAATCAGTTAAGGTCGAACATACTGGTAAATTGGCTGCAAATGCGCCTGTTGCAACAGTAGAATTATAAGAGATGTCGGCAAAGAAAACGAGGTTGGGGCAGTGTACCCGGCCTCTTGCCGTTTCTTGATTTGGAAAGAAGGAGAAATCAGGGGATGAAATTTTTAACATTAAATTCCCATAGTTGGATGGAAGAGAATGCCCAGCAAAAATTTGAGACCCTCAAGGAGCAAATTTTAGAAGCACAATATGATGTGATCTGTTTCCAAGAGGTCAATCAAGAAATGGCCTCAGAAGCAGTCAAAACGGATGAGTATTATCAAGCTTTGCCATCAGCTGTAGCCATTCACAAGGATCACTTTGTTCGCGTATTGGTTGAGGAGTTGGCTGCTCAAGGTCTTCACTATTACTGGACTTGGGCATACAACCATATTGGCTATGATCACCTCAATGAAGGGGTAGCCGTTCTTTCGCGTCAACCTTTGAAGGCGGATGAGATATTGGTCTCCAATATGGATGATCCAACGGACTACCATACGCGTCGGGTGGCCGTTGCCCATACCAGTGTCGATGGAAAAGAGATTGCTGTTGCCAGTGTCCATCTTTCTTGGTGGGACAAAGGCTTCCAATTTGAGTGGCCACGCATCGAAAAGTACTTCAGCCAAGTAGGTAAACCCTTTATTCTAGCGGGTGATTTCAATAATCCTGCTGGTCAAGAAGGCTATGAAACGATTCTATCAAGTTCACTTAAACTTCAAGATAGCTTTATTGAAGCTAAAGAAACAAAGGGTACCTATACTGTAGGTCCTGGAATTGATGGCTGGACGGACAATCAAATTCCATTGCGGATTGATTACGTCTTTGCAAGTCCAGAATGGGACATCCAGCGTCTTCATGTCATCTTTGATGGGGAAAATAGACCCCATGTCAGTGACCACTATGGCTTAGAAGCTGAATTGTCACTTTAATATAAACGGAGAGTTGAAAGGAAAACGATTTTATTCAAATCGTCCTTCGACTCTTTTTTATGTATCAAAGAGGAGCAGGCATAGGGGATTCTCCTGTTCTTCTGCTTTCTTTACGATTCAATTTATGGTAAAATGAAGTGTTAAAACAGTTTAAGGAGGTAGCAAATGCGTTGTCCAAAATGTGGTGGAAGTAAGTCTAGTGTGGTGGATAGTCGACAAGCTGAAGATGGGAATACCATCCGTCGTCGCAGGGAATGCGAAGAATGCCATTATCGCTTTACTACCTACGAACGTGTAGAAGAACGGACTCTAGTAGTTGTCAAAAAGGATGGGACACGCGAGCAATTTTCTCGTGATAAAATCTTTAATGGCATTATCCGCTCGGCTCAAAAACGGCCTGTTTCTAGTGATGAAATTGAAGAAATTGTAAACCGGATTGAGCAAAAGATTCGCAGCCAAAGTGATAATGAAATCAACAGTGAGTATATTGGTTCTTTGGTTATGGATGAGTTGGCAGATCTGGATGAGATCACCTATGTCCGTTTTGCTAGTGTTTACCGGAGTTTCAAGGATGTCGGTGAATTAGAGACCCTCTTGAAACAAATCACGAAGGGAACCAAGAAGAAAAAGGAAAAATAGATGAAGCCCAATACGCCTTTCGCATTTTTAAAAAATAATCTTCTTCCACCGGCAGGGGCTGCATTGGAGCAGTATTACCTGCCTATTTTAGAGACAGAAACGGTAGCGGTTTATCGGTATCTGCTCGCCTCTTATGATCAGGGTGAAAAACAATATTTACTGGCACAAATCCTCAATCATTTGAATATAGGATTTCCACAGTTGCTACTTGCCTTTGATCGTTTAATTGCCATGAGTTTGATCGATCTTTATGAGGAAGAAGTTGGGATCACCATTCAATTACATGCCCCTCTTGAGGCCGAATCCTTTTTTTCAAATGCTGTTTTTAAACGTTTACTGGAAAAAAAGATTGGGGAAAAGGCGGTGGAGGATCTGCTTCCAGCACGCTCTTTAGGAACTAGACGGCAAGTGTCCTTCTCTCAAGTATTTGGACTAGATGCTGGTGAGGTGACTGTTGTTGCCAGTAAAAAACAGCAGTTTGATATGGACATGTTTAAACGGATGATGGGGCGTGATGGACTTCGTTTTGCGGATGAAGGAGAAGCGACTCTGGCCCTCTTTGCCATCGCAGAAGAGCAGCAATGGACCTGGTATGAAACCTTTCTCCTAGCAAAAGAAACAGCTGTAGAACGGACCATCTCTCCGAAGAGAATGAAGCAAAAATTGGCTCAGGCTAGCCAAGAGCAACCCCGCGTGTCTTATAGCCGTCAGGAAGAAACTATTCTGAGAGAAGCTAAGGCAAAATCCAGCTTACAATTTTTGGCGGAGATTAAAAAGGCACGCAATGCGACCATTACGCAGAGCGAACGCAAGACTCTATCTAAGTTAGCTGATCTAGGCTTACTAGATGAGGTGATCAATATTATCTTATTGTTGACCTTTAACAAGACCCAGTCTGCTAATCTAAATGAAAAGTATGCTTTGAAGGTAGGAAATGATTTTTCTTATCAAGGAGTCAACAGTGCGGAACTGGCGATTTTAAAAGTTCGAGAACGCCAGAAACAGGCTAAGGTTCAAGGAAACAAGGGGACGAGTCCTACATCAGCCAAGGGCAAGCAAAACAATGTTCCCAAGTGGAGTCAACCACATTATCAAAATCAAACCAGTCAAGAAGAAAAGGTGGATCTCGCAAAAGAGAAACAACGCCTGTTAGAAAAACTGAATCAAGGAGGTGAGTAGATGGAAAGTGTAGGTCAAACCATGTCTCACATGAATCGTGCGCGTCAATTTAACTATGAGGATTTGGTCGCACAAATCTTGGCAGACCAAGAAGTCGCTGCCTTTATCAAAGACCAGTCTTTGTCCGAGCAAGAAATTCGTCGTAGTATTTCAAAATTTAATCAATACATCAGTGAGCGCAACCGTTTCTTATTGGGAGATCCGGATTATATTGCCAAAGGGTATAAGCCCATCCTCACCATGAATGAAGGATATGCGGATGTCGCTTATGAGGAGACACCAGAGTTAATCGAAGCCCAAAAACGTGCTGCGATCAACCAACGTCTCAACTTGATCAATCTCCCTTCAACTTTGAAAGAAGCGAGTCTAGCCAAGGTAGAGCTCGATGATAAGGAACGATTTGTGGCCTTTGAGGAATTAGCTAATTTTGTAGCCAACTATCCCGAGTATCAAAAGGGAATTTACCTCTATGGTGATTTTGGAGTAGGAAAGAGCTACATGATGGCAGCCCTGGCTCATGATTTATCCGAAAAACGCCAGGCCTCTACCACTCTACTACATTTCCCAAGTTTTGCTATCGATGTTAAAAATGCCATCAGTTCGGGCTTGGTCAAAGAAACCGTAGACCAGGTGAAAAAAGCCGAAATTTTAATTCTCGATGACATCGGTGCGGAACAGATGTCAGCCTGGGTGCGAGACGAAATTTTACAAGTGATTTTGCAGCACCGGATGCAGGAAAATCTTCCGACCTTCTTCACTTCCAATTTTAATTTTGAAGAGTTGGAACGCCATTTTGCAACATCGCGCAATGGTGATGAAACCTGGCAGGCCAAACGTGTCATGGAGCGCGTGAAATTTTTAGCTAAGGAAATCCATTTGGAAGGAGTCAATCGCCGATGAATGAAACCATCCGTTTAATGAAATCTCATTTTTCTGTTCGCCGGTTTAAGGAAGATGCTATCAAAGAAGCTGACCTCAAGGAAATCTTATCAGCTGGGCAGATGGCATCAAGTTGGAAAAACTTTCAATCTTATTCTGTGATTGTGGTGAAGAGCAAGGAAAAGAAAGAAGCTCTCTACGACTTGCTTCCTCAAGAAGCGATTCGCCAATCAGCCGTATTTCTCCTCTTTGTTGGGGATTTAAACCGTGCTGAAAAAGCTGTCAAACTTCATGAGAAGGATTTTCATCCGGAAGGTGTGGATAATTTGTTGATCACTTCAGTGGATGCGGCTCTAGCAGCTCAGAATACGCTATTGGCAGCTGAAAGTCTCGGCTATGGTGGGGTCATTATTGGCATGTTGCGCTACTGTTCAGAGGAAGTTGCAAAACTCTTCCGTCTGCCAGACTATACCTACCCTGTTTTTGGAATTGCCCTTGGAGTGCCCAATCAGCAGCATGCGGTGAAACCACGCTTACCCTTGGAGCAGGTTGCTTTTGAAGAAGAATACCAAGAACAAGACTTATCAGTTGTGACTGCCTATGACAAGGTTCAGGCAGATTATGCTGGAGCGCGTGCAACGGACAGCTGGAGCGAGCGCCTGGCAGCTCAATTTGGGCAACCTGAACAAGAAGAGACCAAAAAACTACTAGAAAAACACAAACTATTATGAAATGAAGAGAGGCGTTCTTGAACCTAGGTCTCGCCTTTCATTAGAAAAGAGGAAATCATGGCCCTACCAACTATTGCGATTGTAGGCCGTCCCAATGTTGGAAAATCGACGCTCTTTAACCGGATTGCCGGTGAGCGGATCTCCATCGTTGAGGATGTAGAAGGAGTCACTCGTGACCGCATTTATGCAACAGCTGAGTGGTTGAACCGAAAATTTAGTATCATTGATACTGGGGGAATTGATGACGTTGATGCTCCATTTATGGAGCAAATCAAGCATCAGGCAGAAATTGCCATGGACGAAGCAGATGTCATTGTCTTTGTCGTTTCTGGCAAAGAAGGGATCACCGATGCCGATGAATATGTCACCCGTATCTTGTATAAGACCCATAAACCAGTGATTCTAGCTGTCAACAAAGTGGACAACCCAGAGATGCGCAACGATATCTACGACTTTTATGCCTTGGGACTGGGTGAGCCACTACCGGTATCCTCTGTTCACGGGATTGGAACCGGTGATGTGCTTGATGCTATTATCGAAAATCTCCCGAACGAGACAGAAGAAGAAAACCCAGACATCATCAAGTTTAGTTTGATTGGTCGTCCAAATGTTGGCAAATCAAGCTTGATCAATGCAATCCTTGGAGAAGACCGCGTGATTGCTAGCCCAGTAGCTGGAACCACACGGGATGCCATCGATACCCATTTTACCGATGCAGATGGCCAAGAATTTACCATGATCGATACGGCCGGTATGCGTAAATCTGGTAAAATCTATGAAAACACTGAGAAATATTCTGTTATGCGTGCTATGCGGGCCATCGACCGTTCAGATGTGGTCTTGATGGTCATTAATGCCGAGGAAGGCATTCGCGAGTATGATAAGCGGATTGCTGGATTTGCCCATGAAGCTGGTAAAGGTATGATCATTGTTGTTAACAAATGGGATACTATTGAAAAAGACAACCATACCATGAAGCAGTGGGAGGATGACATTCGCGATCAATTCCAATACCTTTCTTATGCTCCGATTGTCTTTGTCTCTGCCCTGACCAAACAACGTTTGCACAAGTTGCCAGAGATGATCAAACAGATTAGCGAAAGTCAAAATACGCGGATTCCTTCAGCTGTCTTGAACGATGTGATTATGGATGCCATTGCCATTAATCCAACGCCGACCGACAAAGGAAAACGCCTCAAGATCTTCTATGCGACACAAGTGGCAACCAAGCCACCAACTTTTGTGGTCTTTGTTAACGAAGAAGAACTGATGCACTTCTCTTACCTCCGTTTCTTGGAGAACCAAATTCGCAAGGCCTTTGTTTTTGAAGGAACTCCAAT
>CAUUAM010000062.1:0-9807 GCA_963543165.1 uncultured Streptococcus sp.
AGGGAGAGAAGATGTTTTTAGAGCATTATTTTGACAAATATAGCTTTCAGCCAGAAAAAGCAGAGGCTTATGGTTTTAGGAAAAAGGATGGCATTTTCGAATACCAATGCCCAGTCTTGTCTGGTAGTTTTTTCTTAAAGATGTGGATGAAGGATCAGGAGATTTCCTACAAGGTCTATGATCAGGATACAGGAGACGAATATATCCAGATCCATCTGGAACAACTCCATGGAAATTTCGTTGGCCAAGTCAGAGAAGCCTGTCAAGAATGTCTTGCAAGGATCCGCCAAGCCTGTTTTGAGGTAGAAGATTTTCTCTATCCTCAAACCAAGCGTCTCATGGCCTATATTTCCCAACACTATCAGGGAACGATTGAATATTTATGGGAAAGATCTCCGGATTCAGGTGCTATTCGACACCGAGACACCCTCAAGTGGTATGGTGTTTTTATGACCATTGATTGGAACAAACTGGATGCTGGCAAGTCAGGGAAAATAGAAGTTTTGAATGTCAAGTCTGATCAAGTAGCTCAGTTCGTTCAACAAAAGGGGATTTATCCAGCTTTTCATATGAATAAAAAATATTGGGTAAGTATCCCGCTCGATGGAACAATTGCTGATGAGGAGTTGTTTGCTCTAGTGGACAGTAGCTGGCAGCTCACCAAAAAGGGGAAATAAGATGCATCTGTTAGGGAAATTATCTTGGTTTTTTAAATTAGAGAAGAAGCGTTACTTCATCGGGATAGGGTCCTTGATCTTGGTTAGTTTTTTAAATCTCATTCCTCCAAGAATCATGGGACTTGTGATCGATTTGATCGATAAAAGAAAGTTGACACTGAGTCAGCTGGTCGTGAATATTGGATTTCTAGTCCTAGCAGCTCTTGCCATGTATGGACTTCGTTTTGTCTGGAGACGCTATATTTTTGGGACGGCCAATAAGTTAGCTCGGATTTTGCGTTACCGTTTGTTCAAGCACTTTACGCTCATGTCCCCCTCTTTCTACCAGCGCTATCGGACAGGGGATCTCATGGCCCATGCTACCAATGATATCAATGCGGTAACCATGTTTGCCGGTGGTGGGGTTATGTCTGCAGTGGATGCGTCTGTCACAGCCTTGGTGACCCTGGTCAGCATGTTTTTCATGATTGATTGGCGCTTAACTCTCTTGGCCATTTTGCCTCTACCGGTCATGGTAGTAGTGACGTCGGCCATTGGACGCAAAAACCACCAAGCCTTCAAAGAAGCTCAAGAAGGCTTCTCGGATCTTAACAACTTTGTGCAGGAATCAGTATCAGGAGTCAAGGTAACCAAATCCTTTGGCTTCCAAGAAGATGAGATACGAGCCTTTGAAAAGACCAATCAAATGGTCTTTTCAAAGAATATGACTTCCGCCAGTTACAATGCCTTGTTTGATCCGACCACTCTTCTTTTTGTCGGTCTCTCTTATGTCTTGACCCTATACTTCGGGGGCCTTTTCGTCCAGCAAGGTAGCTTGACAGTTGGACAAATCGTAACCTTTATCACCTATCTCAATATGCTCGTGTGGCCCCTTCAAGCCATGGGCTTCTTATTTAATATTAGTCAGAGGGCTAGCGTCTCGTATGACCGAATTGAGACACTTTTAGCAGAAACACCTGAAATCCAAGATCCAAACCATCCAGTCAAAGACATTCAAAATGGAGATTTGGAATATGACATTAAAGAATTCGCCTACGAGAAAGGGCCTGTTCTTGAAAAGGTTCATTTTCATTTAGAACAAGGGCAAACTCTTGGGATTGTGGGTCCAACTGGATCTGGAAAGACCACCTTGTTGCGTCTCTTACTCAGAGAGCATGACTTGGAGCAGGGAGATATCTTGCTAAATGGAATTCCCATCAAAGATTATCGTTTGGAAGATCTGCGTAGTTTGATAGGCTATGTTCCTCAAGATCAGATTCTCTTTGCCATGACTATTCGCGAGAATGTTGCTTTTTCGGATCCGCAGATCAAGGAAGAAGAATTGATAAAAGCGCTAAAAAACTGTGGGGTCTATGAGGATGTCTTGGCTATGCCAGACCAGATGGAGACTGTGCTTGGAGAGAGAGGGGTCTCTCTTTCTGGCGGGCAAAAGCAACGGATAGCTATGAGTCGTGCTTTGGTCATGAATCCTGAGATCTTGCTTCTGGATGATTCCCTCTCTGCAGTAGATGCGAAGACGGAGCACCAGATCATCGAAAATATGAAGCAGGAACGTAAGGGGAAAACAACGATCATTACAGCTCATCGCTTGTCTGCTGTTGTCCATGCGGATTTGATCCTGGTAATGGAGAATGGTCAAATCAAGGAGCGTGGAAACCACGAGGAATTGATGGCCCAAAAAGGCTGGTATTATGAAACCTACCAAGCGCAACAATTATCGGAAGAACTGGAGGGAGAACTCAATGAAACAATCTGAGGCTCATGTCATGAAGCGTCTCTTAACCTACATGTGGCGCTATAAGTGGTTGACGGCTTTGGCCTTGCTCTTTACCTTATTGACCAGTCTCTTGTTAACAGCGATTCCCCTCGCGGCACGTTGGTACATTGACCTTCTAGTGGATCCAAAAGAAGCAGCTTCACCGGTTATGACAGCTTTTCAGTTCCTCATTCTCTATTATGGATTATTTGTTGGGCGCGTGCTTGCAACTTACCTGAGTCAATTGACTTTTTCCCGTGTCTCCAATTCTATTGTTAGAGATATCCGTCTAGATGTTTTCCGCAACCTACAAGGGTTGGGCATTGCTTTTTACGATCAGACAGCAGCAGGTTCGATTGTTTCCCGTGTGACCAATGATACACAGGCAGTTGCAGATATGTTTTCCACTGTCTTTTCAAGTCTGGTTTCATCCTTTTTGCTTTTTGTAGTGACCTTGGTGACCATGTTTAGCCTAGACTGGCATTTGACCATTTGGATCCTTCCTTTTCTTCCCATCATTTGGTTTTCTATTAATCTCTATCGCAAGTTATCCAATCGTCTGGTCAAGATGACCCGACAGAAATTATCAGATATCAATGTAAAATTATCTGAATCCATAGAAGGCATGCGGATCGTGCAGGCCTTCCGTCAAGAAAAACGTTTGACGGATGAGTTTGAACGGATTAATGGGGAACATTTGGACTATGCCAATCGTTCTGTCGATGTCAATTCCCTCTTTTTGAGACCAGCTATGACCCTTTTACAGGTCCTAGCCTATGCAGTCATTCTGACCTTTTTCGGTCTAAATTGGCAGTCTTCTGGCTTTACAGCAGGTCTGATCTATGCCTTTATCCAGTACGTTAGCCAGCTTTTCCAACCCTTGATTGATGTTACCCAAAATTTTGCAACCTTGCAGACCTCTACCATTTCTGCGGGTCGTGTCTTTGAGATGATGGATCGATCTGACTATGAGCCCAAGCAGGCGGATAGTCTGAAAGAAATCGAGCGGGGAGATATTCGCTTTGAGCATGTATCTTTTTCTTATGATGGCAAACGGGATGTCCTAAAAGATATCTCCTTTGAGGTCAAAAAAGGACAAACCATCGCCTTTGTTGGTCATACTGGTTCTGGTAAATCTTCCATTATTAATCTCTTTATGCGATTTTATGAATTTGATCGCGGACGTATCTTGATTGATGGAAAGGATATCAAGGACTACAGCCAGGAAGCCTTGCGCAAGTCTATCGGTCTAGTGCTGCAGGAACCTTTTCTCTATCATGGAACCATAGCTTCTAATATCCGGATGTACCATGAAGAACTGTCAGATGAGGAAATCCGACAAGCAGCTACATTTGTGGATGTGGCAGACTTTATTGAGGGTCTACCTGGTGGCTATGATCATTCAGTAACAGAGCGGGGGTCTACCTTATCGACCGGTCAGCGTCAGCTTCTGGCTTTTGCTCGGACCATTGCTGCCCAGCCTAAGATCCTCATTTTGGATGAGGCCACGGCTAATATTGACCAAGAGACGGAAGAAATGATCCAAAACTCTCTGAAGAAGATGCGCCAAGGGCGGACAACCATTGCTATTGCTCATCGTCTTTCTACTATACAAGATGCCGATTGCATCTATGTTCTCGATAAGGGAGAAATCATCGAATCAGGCAACCACGATCAGCTCATTGCTCTAGGAGGAACGTATAAGAAAATGTATGACCTCCAGGCCGGTATGATGAAATAAGGACAAACAAGGTCTAAATGCAAATTTAACCTTGTTTTTCTTGCTTTAAAGCTGTAAAATAAAGAAAAGAATAGAAAAAAGGAAGCAACGATTATGTCAAACGATCTCATCCTAATGGGAGTTGTTATTGTCTTATTTGGACTTTATTTCACCCTTCAAGTAGAGCTTACTAAAGTTAGAAATCAATTCACCCACTATCTTCTAAAACCAGGTAGTATCTCCAAGGAACAAAAAGAGAAGTACCTCAAAGAACCAGAGATGGAAGCTATTCGCTTAATTCGCATCGACTATCGGATTGGCCTTCAAAATGCCAAACTTGTCTATGAGCACTTAAAGAAATAAGAAGACCCTCGTATAGTCTATACGAGGGTTTCTCTTTCAAAAAAAGGCGTCAGCTTTGGTAAAACTTTGGCAACATCTGCTGATTGGATTTTTGCTAGTTGATAGGGACAAGGAGTGATGTAGGCTGCTTCAAAAAAATCAAGAGAGAGTCCACTGTGTTTTAAGGAAGCAAGAGATTTAACCAGATGAAGATCTACTAGGACCCCATCGTGGGTCAGGGTCAGATGAGGTAGAAGAGAGGACTGATCCATCAAAGTCTTCAGACTTTCTTCTTCCTCTTTTTTTCTGGCGAGGAGTCGCTTTTTATTGGTCAGATACATACCATTATCGATATAGAGGCTCAAAGCCTTTTGCATAATAAGGTTGCTATCATAGTCCAGAATAGTCTTATAGGTCAAGACAGGTTTAAGAAGGGCTTGGGGAAGGATCATGGAAGTAATGCGAAGAGCAGAAAAGAGATTGGTCGAAAAAGACTTGATATAGATAACTCGATTATTGCGATCTAGATAATGAAAAGAAGGAGCATTACGGCCATCAAGATCTCCCAAATAGTCGTCCTCGACAAGGTAGACATCATATTGATCAGCTAGTTGCAAGATTGCTTCTTTCTCCTTGGTGGAATAGCTATGACCAAGTGGGTAGTGAAAACGGGGGATCGTGTAGAAAAATTTGATGTGGCCACTCTTAAAAATCTCTTCGAGTTCCTCGAGGTCAATTCCCGTTAAATTTCGTTGAATGGTCCGGTAGGCAAGTTGCTGCGAATCTAAGAGTTGATTCATCCGATGATAAGTCGGCTGCTCAATCAAGATCTGAGATTTTTTATTGGGAAAGTCAATTTGGCTGAGGATATTGAGTGCCTGTTGTGTACCAGAAGTCAAAACGATCTGATCCGCAGCCGTATAAATGCTTTCTTCCTTCAATAAGCCTTGAATCGATTGGCGTACTTCTGGTAATCCTGCTTGGTCTGAAAAATTATTAAAAAGATAATTCTCACGACCAATCAAGGTTTCATTGATACAGGTCCGGAAATCTTCAAAAGCCTGGTTGCGGTCTTTCTCTAATTTTAGTGGAAGATCCTCATGTTGGTCAGGTTCCTGCTCCAAAACATAGTAGCCACTTTGAGGTTTTGCGTAGAGTAAGTGCTGGTATGTCAAATCCAGCAGGGCCCGTTGTACGGTGTCCTTACTACAAGAAAATTGACTGGCTAGCTGGCGAACGGAGGGAATTTTCTGACCGGTCACCAGTTCTCCGTCTTGAATGGCTTTTTTTAGAACATGAATAATCTCTTGGTATTTGCTCGTCTTCATTTTGACTGTCCCCATACAGTTTTTTTCTATTGTACAGAAATAATCACAAAAATACCACTCTGAAAATAAGTTGAAGATCTATTTCTTTTAAAAATCTTGTTTTTATAGGTAGAATCTAGTGCCGTACGACTTTTTATGATAGAATGAAGATCGTAGTGTCTTCCGTAAATATGGTACAGTAGCGCACAGTGTATTGGGGTGCGGGATTGAACAGATGCTTTCCTGTATAGCTGGTATAAGACCAATCTGTAAGCAGTTCCGTATCTGTATGTGATGTATCGAATCAAACCTTCATAACCATAAACAAGCTACATAACTTTTTACGATCAATGAAAGAGGTTGAGAAAATGTAGGCAAATCTAGGTAAGTCTTTTAGAAACACTTAAAATATCAATTGAAAGAGGAAGAACAATGTTTAAAAGAACTTACAAACGCAATATTCCACTCTTAGCAGGTCTGGAATTTACATCTTATTTTGGAATCACTAGTTTTTGGATTTTATTTTTCATTCAAAATGGTCTTTCCTTGCTTCAGATCGGGCTATTAGAGAGTATCTTTCATGGAACTAGTCTATTGAGCGAAATTCCATCAGGCATGTTGGCCGATCGATTTAGTTACAAGACCAATCTCTATTTAGCCCGCATAGCCAGTATTGTGTCATCTATCTTGATTTTGTTTGGTCAAGGGAATTTCTGGATCTATGCAATGGCTATGATGGTTAATGCTTGGTCCTATAATTTTGACTCGGGGACTAGTACTGCTTTCTTATATGATTCGGCGGTAGAAGCAGGTCAAAAGGATCGCTATCTTCAGATTTCTAGCTTTTTGTCTGGAGTGGCTGAAGTCACCCGAACGTTAGGAACAGTGGTAGCCGGTCTCTTTGTTCATGGGGCATTGGCTTGGACCTATCATATTGCAATAGGTCTTTCATTACTTTCCATTCTCTTAATTTGTCTGATGAAAGAGCCAGAGAGCAAGAGAAATGAAAGAAATAGTCTGACCTTAAAACGGATATTGGTGGTAGTAAAACAAGAATGGCAGGAAAAACCAGTCTTGTTTTACTGGATGCTGACCTATCAGCTGGTAGGGACCATTATGTGCATGTTCTATTATTACTACCAACAAAAGATCAGTGACTTAGCCAGTTGGCAAGTTTCGCTCATTATGTTGATTGGTAGTGGATTCAATCTCCTAGCGGTTTATCTGGCCAGTAAGATCGGGAAAAAATGGAATAGTAACCAAGTCTTCCCGATTCTAGTTGCATTGACAGGTTTGGCCTTGCTGTTGGTATGTTTGAAGACTCCATTCGCCTATCTGAGCGTCTATCTCTTGACCAATGCCCTTTATGCCGTTTATCAACCTATATACTACAATGATTTACAAGTTTATTTGCCTTCCAGTGTACGAGCCACCATGCTTAGTATAAACTCCATGATGTTTAGTTTGTCTATGATTGTGATTTTCCCTCTGACTGGTTGGTTCATCGATACTTGTGGATTTGTAGCTGTTTTCCTTGTACTAGGCCTTGTGACCCTCCTATCTTTCCCTCTATTACTGATTGGATTGAGGAAAATGGGCAAGCTATTAAATAAGGGGGCAAAGACGAAATAAAAGCTTCATACGTTCATTTGTCCACCTATGTTAAAATAGTACATAGCAAGAACATGATGGGTGAATCATCTGATGTAAACAAAAAGATTTTTTGAAATCATGTAATTTCTCAAATCTCCAATGCTAGTATTGATCCCCAAAAGTTAGACAAATAATGTAAAAAAGGACCTAGTTCTGTATTGCACAGGACTAGGTCCTTTTGGTTTGTTCCTAATTCCCTGATTGTGTTAGGAATCAAAATCGTCTATAAGAACTCGTCTCGGTAGTTTTTTAATAGGCTAGTCTGTATGTTGCCTAATCTCTCCTTCATAGAAAGAAGTCGGACGTCAACGACTCTTTCAGTTGCTTTCATAAAAAAATACCCGAAAAATTAGATTTTTCTATCTAACTTTTCGGGTGTGGTTTAGAAGACTAGAGGCTGTATTACATAAAGTAAACGATGGCTAAATACTGAAGGGCAGAAGCAGCAAGGATAAAGAGGTGCCAAATCATATGGAAATAGGGTTTTTTCTTGGCATAAAAGCCAGCTCCCACCGTGTAGCACAGACCCCCCATGAGCATGAGCCCCCAGAAGATAGGGGTAGTTTGACTAACAATTTGGGGAATAATAAAGATAACCAACCAGCCCATGATCAAGTAAAGAGTTAGGCTGAATTTTTCATTGACTTTTTTAGCAAAGATTTTGTAGAGAATGCCAAAGATAGTGGTACCCCATTGGATTAAGATAATACTGTAGCCCATCCAGTTGTTCATCAAGGTGAGGACAACGGGCGTGTAACTGCCTGCGATCGCAATGTAGATCATGGAATGGTCGATAATGCGAAGCACATACTTTTGAGGAGAATCATAAGACATAGCATGGTAGATAGTCGAAGACAGAAACATCAAAAAGAGGCTAATGACAAAAATAGAAGTCCCAAAAGCACTAAGAAGACCGTGCTGCTCAAAGCTGTAGACTGCTGAGATCGGAAGCAGGATGAGCATAAGGAGGGCTCCAACAGCGTGGGTTACACTATTTGCGATTTCCTCACCAAAAGATAATTTTTTACTTAGTTTCATGGTATAATTCATCAGTTTCTTCCTCCTTGTTTGCTGGTTGTAGATAAGATAGAGTTTCTAGATAAAGTTGAACTGTCTGACAGGCAGAGCGAATAATGGGAGCAAGTGGTTCTTTTTGCTCATTGAGATAGCCGACAAAACTATTGTAGAGAAGATCCGAGCTAGCCTCTTTTTGTAAAACATTCAAGGTAGAAGAAATCTCCTGGATCGAAAAGACCGTTTTTAAGGTTGTAATAGCGATCAAGCGGGCCACCTGACGACGCTGGTATTTCTTCTTTTCAGGCTTTTCGATGTAGCCATGTTTCACGTAATTGTTGATCATGGCTGCTGTCAAGCCCTTGTCTGAAGAAGAAAGGACTGGATAACAAGTCTTGTTGACATAGAGGAGGACCTGATCGAGATAGAGGTCTAGATCGGGCAATTGTTCCCAAGTGGGATAGGTAAAAGCAGACACGAATCTTCACCTTTCTTTTATCTAGTTTTCATAACTAGATAATAACATTAATAAAAACTCCTGTCAAGGAATTTTGGAAATTATGGTACAATAGAGCTATGAAAATTTTAATTCCATCTGCAAAAGAACTGAATGAACAGGCTCGCAGACTCGAGCCCCAACCTTTATCACAGAACACAAAAATAATCCTCCAAGCTTTGAAGGATTTCTCTCTAAAAGCATTAGCAACCTTTTACGGGATCTCAGAGGAGAGGGCCTTAGTAGAAAAGGAAAGAATTGAGGCTTTGTTAGGTGGGAGTGCTAAGACCTATCCTGCTTTGGAACTGTTTGATGGTCTTATGTACCGGAGTATCGAGCGTCAAGGCTTATCTGAAAAAGAGCAGGCTTATCTTCAGGAGCATTTGTTGATCACGACTGCTTTATATGGGGTGATCCCAGCCTATGAGGGAATTGCTCCTCATCGCTTAGACTTTATGATGAAGTTAAAACCAGCTGGAAAGTCTCTAAAGGCACTCTGGCAAGAGGACTATGATCAAGCAGTAGAAGGAGAGGAGCAGATCCTATCCCTCTTGTCATCAGAGTTCGAAATGGTCTTCTCAAAAACCATTCGAGATCGAATGATCCGGATTAAATTTATGGAGAACCGTGGTGGAAAGTTCAAGGTTCACTCAACGATTTCAAAAAAAGCCCGTGGGGCCATGGTGACAGCTATGATGAAAGAAGAAATCACCCATCTAAAAGATTTGAAATCATTAGAAGTAGCAGGATTCTCTCATCGTGAGGATTTATCACAAGAGAAAGAATGGGTCTTTGTGAAAGAATAAATAAAACTATTCCTGAGAAGCATCAGGAATAGTTTT
>CAUUAM010000063.1:0-9289 GCA_963543165.1 uncultured Streptococcus sp.
ACTTTGCTCTACTTGGCTTTCACTATCCCAAGCTCGCTAGAAAAACGCCATAAGCTCTTCTTCCTTGACTAGTATTATAGCAGATTTCTCCATACTTGTAAATAAAAATCCGTATGAAACAATTGTTTCATACGGATTTTAGGCTAACAAACAATCTTATTTGGATTAGGGACGTTTTGCAGCTTTTGGTTTTTTACCATGAAGTTTTTTCTTGGCATTTTTCAAGGCTGTCAAAGCATCTTTTACGTCTTGCTGACTTGCTCCTGGGTTTGCAAGGATGGTTTGTGCATCCTTGAAGGCTGCTAGGTAAGCTTCTTTTTCTTCATTTCCAGCATAGATGAATTTAGCATTCTTTTCTTGGAACTTCAATTCTTCCTTGATGTATTTTTCAAGGCTTGAAAAATCAGTTGCTTTCCCGTTTAATTTTCCTTCCGCACGGCTAAGCTCAGCAAGTGCTTGGTTGATTTGTTCTTGTTTCACAGTTGGATCTACTGCAAGCAAGGCCACTGTTTGGAAAGCGCGATCGTAGTCTCGACGTACTTTTTCTTTGGCATTAGCATAACGACCCGTTTTAGTCGTAGCATCATAAGCTTGCATGGCTTCTTTCAAAGCCGCAACGTTTGAATCTTTCCCATCCAAAGCTTGGCTAGCAGCTTCAAGACTAGCTACTGCTTGGTTGACTTGCTCTTGACTGACCTTATTGGTCAAGGCTGCTTGGGCAGCTTGCAAGGCTTGATCATAAGCTTCTTTCTTATCGGCACTCGCATTGAAGTATTGTGCTGTCTTTGTAACATCTGCTTGGTTGTTCAAAGCAGCCAAGAGATCCACTTTTGAGATTACTCCAATACGATAATTGTTGTTGCGCCCTGCAACAACTGAGATCACTGGTGCTTCCTCAGCTAGTTCATAGCCTGTAGGAAGAGTTGCAACTAAGGTATATTGACCAGTTGCGACAGATTTCCCAAAGCCATTTTTTCCATATTTTTCAGCAGGCAATACAAAGTTTTCACCTTCTGCCCCTTTTAATACGATCGTAGCTGCTTTTGAAACCGGTTGATCAAAGCTGATGCTAACTGGTGCGTATTCTAAAGTATTGGCAAGGAAAGCGATCGTTTGGAAACTATTCTCTTCTGTCAAATCAAATTCTTGCGTCAAGCTGCTGACAAATTTCACTTCTGTACGATCGTAGGTAAAGATTTCTGCAGTATAATGACCGAAGTTTAAGAAGTTAATATCTTTTGTCTTGTCAACTGACACATATTGACCATTGCTATCTTTGATTCGGTAAACATACATAGTATCCAAATCTTTGTTCGTTTTAGCGTCACGAACTGCAATTTGAACCCGACCACTATTTTGATCCCGAACTAAATCAGCTAGTGAAACATAGTCCACGTTCCCCGCAAAGTCTTCTACATAGTAGTAGATATTCTTCTTATCGATGTTTTCAGGAAGATCGAAGCTACCATCGGCATTGGCTTTGATCACATGGTAATTCTCAAGCGCACGTGTACCATTCTTATCTTCACTGGTTTGAACCATTGTCCCTTGATCATCAAATGGAGTCACGTAAACGAGCTTTTCAGTTAAGATACCACCTTCGCCAACATCTTTGGCTTTACGTGCTACAAACTGTTGTGCTCCGTCTTTAAAGCGAATATAGCCAGATGTGATCACTGGTTTTTGAGTATCAACCCGAACCTTGAAGGTCGTTGATTGCTCCTCAGCTCCAGGAACCATTGGGGTGTAACGGATGACATAATCATATACACCATCTGCTACAGCATTCCCATTAGCATCGCTACCATTCCAAGCAGTGTTATCTAGCGTGTAGCTGCGTGGGTTCTTTTCATTGCCATCAAAATAGTTCTTACGATGGTCAGAAGGCGTTCCTTCCCAAATTGGATGTTGATGTTCAGTATCACTTGCTGCGTAGACACTTGCACGAAGGTTTTCAATGTTTCGAAGCGCAACCGTTTTGTATTCGACGAAATCTTTATTTCCATCTTCATTTGGTGAGATGGCAATGCGAACATTCCCATTTTCATCTAGTTGAAGGGTGTGAGTTCCTTCTGCATTTTCGTCAATACCAAGGACTGTAATCCGACGACCATCTCGTTTTCCTTGAGTGAGAAGGAAGTCATTTTGCTGAGTGACGAGCGCAGAAACATTGGCACTAGAAGAGATATTCAAATTTTTTGGAATATGGTAGTAGAATCCATCTTTTCCTTCGCGAACCAAATCATAGACTGGCTTTTCAACAGCGGGAAGGTTTTGGAATTCTCCCTTGAAGCCCATAAATGGTAAGCTGACCACATCTCCATCATCAGCCGGATCCACAAAGCGAACAAATCCTTCAAGGAAATAGCCATTTGGCATTTCTTTGCTCAATTCTTCTGTAAATTTACTTGTATCGACTTTCACCGTAACCGTTTCAGAGCTATGCGCTTTCACAGTTACTTCAGGCCAAGCTGTTTCAGTCAATTTACGTGGACGGAGGGTAAATTTACCATCTTTTACTTCATCTGTGTCAGTATCGACCAGCATCTTCAAGGTACGATCGGTATCTGAAATATTGTGAACTGTAACATCAAATGTAAAGCTATCTCCAACATTACCAAGAGTGACGCTTGGATAGTTGTTTTCGCCGGTCACATATAAGTCTGTTGAAACGGCTGCTGCTGTGTCAACAACCCCTGCTCCTTGTTGGCGTGGAGAAGTATAGACACCAGTTTCTTTGTTAACATGCGGTTTAGCCGTAGACATAATCAAGGCTTTAACAGTTGCAGAAACTTGTTCTGGAGTCAATTCTGGATGGTTCTTCACAAGGTATTCTTTAACCAAGGCTGCAACACCTGCTACGTGAGGTGAGGCCATACTAGTACCACTCATATCCCCATAGGTATTGTCATTTAAAGAAGAGAAGATATTCCCGCCAGGTGCTGTGACATCTGGTTTCAACTGACCATCTGTTGTCACTCCCCAACTTGAGAAATCAGACAATTGGTCTGCTTCTGGAGATGGACGGTTGGCCATGGTATTATTAAAGACAACTTTGTAAGATCCAGCTTTCAGAGCTTCCCCATAGCGTTTTGAAATGAAGACAGATGGAATTTTCTTAGCATCTCCATCAATTGCCATTCCAAGGTTTGATCCTTCCACATTATTGTAGACCAAAGCCCCTACTGCACCATGATGGAGGGCATTAGCAATTTTTTCTGTGAATGGGATTTCTCCACGTTGAATAAGCGCTAATTTACCAGTAAGATCTAGATCTTTGAAATCATCTTCTTTCCCAAGACCAACAGATACATACTCATATTCTTTGCCTTTTTCAAAGTCTGTATCTGTTGCAGATTTACTGTAGTCAAATTTCCCGTTATCTAATTCTGCATTTCCTTCAAGGCCTTTGACTTCAAAAACTTCTGTGGTAATGATTTTATTGTTGATAGAAGCAACAGAGATGGAGTCCTCTACCGTTGATGGATTTCCGACCAAGCCGTAATCTGGATTTTCTGCAGCTGGTCTTGAATAACCATTCCCAAAAGTATTGCTATTTCCTGCAGAGATTAGGACAGATACACCTTTAGCACGCGCCCGTTTGATAGCATCAATGATATCTGAACCTGCGTTGACCATAGAACCAGTAGAAGATCCCAGACTCATATTGATGGTATCTGCACCAAGAGCTACAGCATCATCAATTGCTTTTACATAAAGGGCCGAACCAGTTGTTTTTTGACGATCGGAGAAGACACGCATAAACATAACTTGCGCTTCCGGTGCTACACCATAGATCTTTTCTCCGTTTCCTGCTTCTTTATCAGGATTCCCTGTCGCAATCCCTGTAACGTGCATCCCGTGAGAATCTCTTTCAGCCTCTTTAATATTGTCAGTACCATCAAAATAGTCATAAGCATAGACAACTTTGTCGTTGTACCATTTACCATAATCAATTCCTGCTGCTTTCTTAGCAGCTTCGATTTCTTCTTGGTTTTTAAACTTAGCTTTTGAAGGATCGGTAATCCGAAGAACCTCGTGATTCACATCCAAGCCAGAGTCGATGACGGCAACAACCATTCCTTCACCTTTATAACCTTGATTCCAGGTTTGTGGAACAGTAATAATCTCGTTACTTTCAATGCTTTGAGGTTTTTCAGCTGCCTCATGGCGATTCGTTGTTTCCGAACTTGTCGCAGTAGCCACTACTGTTGCTTTTTCAACAGATTTTTCCGCTACTTCCGGTTTTGTTTCTGGAACAGCAGCTGCCTCTTTCGGAGCTTCTGTTTTTTCAACTACAGGTGCTTCTGTTGTATTACTTGTCTTTTCAGCAACTGTTGCTTCATTTGCAACTGCTACTTTCTCACTGGCAACTGCTGTACTTGCTTCTGTTGCTTGTGACTGCTCTTTCTCAGCAGGCATCTGTTGAGAAAGAGCAGTCACAAGCTGTGTCCCAGCACTCGTTTGGCTCGCCGCTTGTTCTTCTGCACTCGCTTGTGCAGATCCAAATACCAAAACAGCCCCTAATAAAACTGAGGCTACACCAAATTTGTATTTTCTTAATGAAAAACGTTCTTGTCTATTCATAGAAACTCCCCTTTTATTTTAATAGTAACTATTATAACGCAAAATTATCTGAAAATTCATTCAAAAAACAAATTGTAACACAAATGTAACATTTACGAATATTACTAACTATTAAATTATTTTCGTTCGGAAATTTTTGAAGTTGGGCAGGAAAATATTATAGAACATCTGTTTTTATTGGATTCTTAAAATTATTTCATGTTTGAAAGGATTTTAAAAACCGAGAACGAAACTGTCCTCGGTTTTCATTAATGAATAGAAATTCTCTTTTAAAAATCTTTGGTGTCCGGATCTGGTGCACCTGCTTCAACCGGAAGATGGCGCAGGAGTTCCACATCATCTGCCGTCAATTCAAAATCAAAGCAATTTAGATTACTCGCAATCCGCTCAGGCGTAACCGATTTTGGCAATGGAAGGAAACCTTCTTGTAAACTCCAAGCTAAGGCTAGTTGAGCAACGGTCTTTCCATATTTAGTAGCCATTTCTTTTACTTGTTCATTTTGGAACAACTCTCCTTGGCCAAAAGGTCCCCAAGCCTCTAGTAAGATACCATGCTTGCGACTTGCAGCAATGGCTTCACTTTGGTAAACCCCAGGTGCTAGACGAATTTGGTTCACAGCCGGGATGACCCGAGCTGTTTCAAGGAGCGCTTCCAAATGATGAGGAAGAAAATTGCTAATGCCAATAGCCCGAACCTTACCAGCAGCTAGCATATCTTCCATGGCTCGCCAAACCTCAGCGTTTCTCACTTTCCAAGCATCATTTTCTCGAAGGGGTTTTGGATTTGGCCAATGAATCAAATAAAGATCAACATAGTCCAAACCCAGTTTCTCAAGAGACTTGTCCAAAGCAGCTTGAGCATCTTCATAGGTGTGATGACTATTCCAAAGTTTGGTGGTAATAAACAAGTCTTCGCGTTTAAGACCACTATCCTTGATCGCCCGACCAACGCTCTCTTCATTTTGATAAATCGCAGCTGTATCGATATGCCGGTAACCTGCTTTTAAAGCAGCTAAAACAGCCTGATAGGCTTCTTCTCCATCCGCTGCTTTCCAAGTTCCAAATCCCAATACAGGAATCTCCACCCCATTATTTAAACGATAATTGTTCATTTTTTCTTTCCTTTCTTCGATTTCGGTTTCTTAGGCCCTCGAAGCTTGAGCTCTGGCTTAAAAATATTTTTCTTGGTTGGCTCCATCTTCTTGCTATAAAAACTATAAACTAAAAATGCCCCTCCAACGATCACAATAAAAATATTTTTTCTTACAATACCATAGAGCAAGAAAAAAATTCCCATCAATAAAAAACGTATATCAATTGCCTTCATAAGCTACCTCACATTTCAATTCCCATTATAGCATGAAAAGACAGCATTCACAAAATTGCACTACCAATGGTAAACAAAAAAACTCCTACATACTGATCCCCCCTATGAATACATCTCAAAAACCTCTCTAGGTATGACCTAGAGAGGTTTGTTCTATCTTCGATTCTTGAATCTAGTTCATGCTTGGTAACGTTTGACCCCATCGAGATAGGTCGCCACCAGATCCAAATTTTGATCAAGCACGATGAAGTCCGCATCATAACCTTCTCGAATTTGACCACAAACATCATCAATATGGACTGATTTTGCCGGATTGAGACTAGCCATCATCACTGCTTCGTAAGGGTTGGCAATCCCCCACTCTACAACATTTTTTAATCCATCTTTCAATTTCAAGATTGAGCCAGCCAGATTACCAGTTGATTTCAAGCGAGCAGTCCCTTCAGCGACCACGACTGGAAATTCCCCAAGCATGTAGTCCCCGTCTTCTAATCCCCCAGCTGTCATACAGTCAGTAATCAAGGCAACATTTTCTTTTCCTTTTTGTTTCATCAGGATATCACAAGCTAGCGGATCAACGTGATGGCCATCACAGATCAACTCTGCTGTAGTATGAGGCAACTCATACATAGCTCCAACCATACCGAGTTCACGGTGAGTCAAACCACGCATACCATTATAGGCATGCACCCAAACACTCGCACCTGCATCTACCGCTTTTTTAGCTTCTTCAAAAGTTGCATTGGAGTGTCCCAGGGCAACTGTCACCCCTTCTCCTGTAATGGTCCGAACAAAGTCTTCTACCCCTTCACGCTCAGGGGCAAGCGCAATTTTATTCAGAAGACCATTGGCAGCCTTTTGCCAAGCTCGGAATTCTTCCATACTTGGGTCTTTCATGTAAGCAGGATTTTGAGCTCCCTTGTATTTTTCTGTAAAATAAGGTCCTTCAAAATAAATCCCGCGAATCTTGGCTCCTGTTGCTTCTTTGTATCGTGCACCGATATTTTCAGTTACTGCCAAAAGTTGTTCGTAAGAGGAAGTCAAGGTCGTAGGCAAAAAGCTCGTGACCCCTGTACTCAAGAGACCTTCACTCATGGTATGGAGAGTGCCTTCGATATTATTATCCATAACATCTACCCCACCGAAACCGTGAATATGGGTATCTACGAGGCCAGGCGCAATGCTGTAACCAGTATAATCCAGCACATCCGCACCTTCTGGTATGCTTTCCACATGTTTTCCAAACTTGCCATCGACAAGCTCCAAATAGCCTCCGCGGCGAACCCCATGTGGATAATAAAATTGATCTGCTTTAATATATGTAGACATAAAATCGTCCTTTCCATTGTAGGAACTGTGTTCCATTTATATTCATACATATTATAACGCTTTCACTTCTATTTGTAAATGGTATAGACCTATTTTTGGATAGAATCTAACAAAAAACAGAGCAAGCTTTCTACTTACTCTGTTTGACGTTCATTAAATTTGCTCGATTTGTACTTTTTCAGCTAGATTCATCGCATGATCTGCAACACGTGTATAGTGAGAAATGATATCAATAAAGTTCACTCCCGCTTGTGGTGTACATTCGCCTTGGTTCAAACGACGAATATGAGTTTTCCGAAGCCTTTTCTCCAACTTTTCAATTGCCTCGTGACGAGCTACCAATTGATTTGCAAGGCTGATATCATTATTCTCAACTGCTTTTAAGGCATCCTCTACGAACTGATGGGTCTGATTGTATATATCCTCCAATTCAGCCAAAGCTGCTTCTGAAAAAACAACTTTCTTACGAATTAAATAATCGGTTAGATTAATCAAGGCTTCCGCATGATCGCCAATCCGTTCTAAATCTCGTGAGGAATCCAAGATATTGGTAAGAACTTCACTTTCTCTTGGACTCAAGGCTTCACTTGACAAGCGAATTAAGTAGCGTGTTAAATCATCATCAATTGTATTAATCGCTTCCTCTGTCTTGTGTCCCTTTTCGGCGGTTTTTTCATTTTGATGAACAATATAATCATAAGAGAGGCCAAAGGCTTTATCTGCATAGCCACCTAAATGAAGCAACTCTTTTTTCGCATTTCCAAGTGCAATCGAAGGCGCTTGAGTAATCAAATTTTCATCCAAGTAAAGGGGTTCATATTTGACGACTTCATCTTCACCAGGAATCAGCTTGGTCACAAAGTATGCCAAAGCTCCAATGAATGGGAACTGGATGATGGTATTGGTTATATTAAAGGTTCCGTGAGCAAAGGCTATGGTCATTTCTGGGGATAAATGAAGAGTCGTTTCAAACCATTGAATCAAAGAGGTAAACGGAACAAGGAAGACAAGACAGATAATGGTTCCGATAACATTAAAGGCTACATGGGCACCTGCCACACGTTTGGCCGCAATATTAGCTCCCAAGGAAGCAATGATAGCTGTAATGGTCGTTCCGATATTATCACCAAAGAGAACTGGGAGGGCCCCTTTCAGGTCAATCAAATGACTAGCATATAGATTTTGCAAGATACCAATGGTTGCAGAAGAGGCTTGAATCAAAAGTGTTAAGCCTGATCCGACAAAGACACCCAAGATAGGACTTTTACTTAACTGCACCATATAGTCACGAAAGACTTGCAAATCTTTAAGAGGTTCCATAGCCCCACTCATCAAGTTGAGGGCAAAGAAGATACCACCGACACCAAAAACGATTCGTCCAACATTATTAACCAAACGATTTTTGGTAAAGAAGAGACAAACCGCTCCGATAAAGAGCATGGGAAGAGCGTAGTCTCCTAATTTAAAACCAATGATAAAGGAGGTAATAGTCGTTCCAATATTGGCCCCCATAACAATACCAATAGCTTGACGGAGGGTTAGAAGTCCTGCACTCACCAGACCGACCGTAATCACTGTAACCCCTGAACTCGATTGAATCAAGGCAGTCATCCCAATCCCTACTAGAACCCCTAGAAAGGGATTACTCGTATATTTATCAATATAGTATCGAAGTCGATCTCCTGCAGCCTGTTGCAAGCCTTCTCCCATGGTTTTAATACTATAGAGAAAGAGTCCCAGGCCTCCCAAAAAGTTAAATACAATTTCCTGCCAGTTAATCGACATGTTCATTCCTCCAAATTTGAGATCAGAAATAAAACTCCTCTCCTATTGTAAAGGATAATTTCCAATCACACAAGAGATTTCTGTAAATTTCTATTATTTTTTGAAACCGTTTTTTTCCTTCTGTTTTATTTTCCTCGTTTTAAGAGCCAAAAAAAGAGGGTGGAAAATTTCCAACCCGAGACTGTAGACAAACTATTCTTTTTTATAAACCCAATTTGTAAAATTAAGCTAGACAGAAAAAGCCATCTATGTTAGGCTCAG
>CAUUAM010000064.1:0-9076 GCA_963543165.1 uncultured Streptococcus sp.
TCTAACTGACGTTTTAAGCGCACATTTTCTCTTCGTAAACGTTCTAATTCATCAACCTCATCATCTAGTTTGTGACGACCTCTTTTATCAATTAAACCTTCTTCACCCTCACTATCATACTTCTTCATCCACGAGTATACTTGGCTATAAGAAACATTATAAAGTGCCGCTGTTTCCTTATAATTGCGATTGTGTTCAATACAATAATTGACAATTTCTTTGCGTTCATCAATAGTAGTTTTACGTCTTGCTTTTGCCATATAGACCTCCTGTTTTGGATTGTAATCCTTAAGTTCTATATTGGCATTATACATCCTAATCCAATTTCTTAAAAGCCCTGAAGAAATATCATACTGCTGGCCTAAATCAATAGATGAAGCCTCACCACTATTATATTTTTTAACAAGTTCCATTTTAAATTCTTTTGAATAGGAACGGTTTTTTGTTTTCTTTGTGAATCCTAAAATCCCATATTTTTTATAAATAGCAGTCCAATCTTGAATCGTCCTTGTGGAAATATGGAGACAGTTACATATTTCGGACCTGGAACGATTACCATTAATATAATCGATACAAGCTTGTTCTTTCTCGTATGGAGTGAATTTTTCTCTTCTAGACATAAAAATACCTCTTAAGTAGATTTTGGTTATTTACCATGTCTACTTAAGAGGTATCATATCAATAGCGGGTGGTTTTTTTGTCTCGCACCTAACGGAGCGAGACGGACTAAAAGTCACATAATAAAAAAGACAAATTGTCATTCCAACAATTTGTCTTTTTGTTTTACTCCTAAATCAAACCTTCTAAGAGACCTCGCATAAAGTTTTCTGACTGGAATGGTCCGATGTCATCGATCTTTTCTCCGAATCCAATCAACTTCACCGGGATGTCCAACTCTTCACGGATCGCAAGGACAACCCCACCTCGAGCTGTTCCATCGATCTTGGTCAATACAATCCCTGTTACAGGGGTAATTTTTGAAAACTCTTTGGCCTGCACCAAGGCATTTTGACCGGTTGAAGCATCAAGGGCCAGCAAGGTTTCATGTGGCGCCTCTGGTACCACACGCTTGATAATTCGTCCGATTTTTTCAAGCTCGGCCATGAGATGATCCTTGTTTTGTAGACGACCAGCCGTATCAATCATTAAGATATCAACCTTCTCGGCAATGGCGCGTTCCATCCCATCAAAGACAACGCTGGCAGGATCTGATTTTTCAGGGCCTGTCACAACTGCAACATCTACTCGGCGTCCCCATTCTACAAGTTGAGCGACTGCTCCTGCACGGAAAGTATCAGCTGCCACCAGCATCACTTTTTTGCCTTCTTGTTTGTATTTGTGGGCTAACTTCCCGATAGAGGTTGTTTTACCGACACCATTGACCCCAACAAAGAGCATGACTGAGAGACCCTCTTGAAAATGAATGGCTTCATTAAATTGGCCATCTTTTTCATACAAGTCTACCAATTTTTCGATGATCACACGCTTGAGAGCATCTGGTTTTTTAGCATTTTCCAATCGAGCTTCATAGCGCAATTCTTCGGTTAAGTTAGAGGCAACCTGAACCCCAACGTCACTCATGATCAAGAGTTCTTCCAATTCTTCAAAGAATTCTTCATCGACTGAACGGAAGTTTGCAAAGAAGGCATTGAGACGTGCTCCAAATCCAGTCCGTGTCTTTTTCAAACTACGATCATATTTTTCCTGGATGGTTTCTTGCTGAGGTGCGACCTCCTCTTGAATTGGCTCCTCTGCCTCTTCAACAGTTCTTTCCTCAACAGCTGATGCTACTTGTCCTTCAGGAAAGCTAGACTCGGCTTCCGCTACTTCTGAAGTTTCCTCTACTTCAGCGATCGCTTCTGACACTTCAGGTTCTGGAACCTCATCCTGAGCGTTTACTAGTTCTGGAACCTTCTCTTCTGTCGTGCTCACTTCTACTGGATCAGCGTCAGGTGATGGTGACTCTTCTTCCAGTTCTAAAACTTCCTCCTCACCTGCTTCTTCAACGGTTTCACTTACTTCCACTTCAGATTTTACTTCTTCAAGAGGCTCCGTTTCCGTTTCATCAGCTAGTGGTGAAGCTTCTTCAGGAGTTGTTTCTGTTTGAGCGGGTTCAAAGACAACCGGAGACTCCTCTCCCGCTGCTTGGTTTTCATGAGTCTCTGAAGTCACTTTTTCTTCAACAAGGGGTTCCTCTGATAACTCTTCTTGAGTGACGGTTGAAACAGGTTGATGAGTGGCTGCAATCCTCGCTTTAAGCTCTTGGTAGTAAGCCTCCATATCAGCGATTCTTTGCTCTTCCTTGTCATTTGAGACAGCCGTCGTCGGCTCCTCTTTGACAACTTCTTCAATCTCGTTACTTTCCGTCACTTCTTCAGTAGACGGAAGCACTTTTTCAGTTTCTTCTTTCTTTCCAAATAATCGATCAAATAATCCCATTTATTCACTCTCCTTTAGCACATAATTTTCAATTGCCCACGCGACAGCATCCTGGTCATTGGTCACGGGTGCAACAAGCGCCGCCACCTCTTTTACTGCCGGTACTGCATTGCCCATCGCAACCCCTAGTCCAGCCCACTGGATCATAGTTAGGTCATTGGCCTCATCTCCACAAGCCATGACCTGATCAGATGTAAGACCCAAAATAGCTGCCAATGCCTCTAAACCTGTTGCCTTGTGAACATTTTTGGGGCACCATTCCAGCAACATGTCCCGAGATTTAAAAATTTCATAGTCTTGAAATAAGTCCGGCCTGATCTGCTTGATCGCTGCATCTAAAAAGTCTTGAGCAACAGCTGTCACACATTTGTTGTAGGATATCGTGGATGGCAGGTCTTTAAAATCTGTCTCAATAAAGTTCAGGTAGGGATTGTAATGGGAATAGAGAGACTTTCGATCTGAATGAATCTCATAAACCGTTCCCTCACTGATCGCATCCAGCGGAAGACCTAGACGAGCTGTTTCATCATGAATGGTTGCGACGTCTTCTGGTGCCAAGACAATTTTTGAGAGGATCTCTCCATTATTTCGCTGGACCAATCCACCGTTGAAGGTAATCGTATACTCTTCTTTGAGGCCTGCTGTTCCCAATTCTTCCAAAAGAAAATCCATGGCTTTCAAGGGCCGACCAGTGGTTAGAACCACCTTGATACCTTGAGCCTGTGCAGCAGCGAGAGCTGCTCTATTGCGAGGAGAGATCTTTTTTTCAGAATTGAGAAGGGTCCCATCTAAATCCAGCGCAATCAAGGAAATCTTACTCATACAATTTCCTCCATGTAGCGTAGGACAGAACCCGTCGCATGGTGGCCGATGACTGTTTCAGCAATGGCCAAGATTTCCGGACGTGCATTTTCTGGCGCTACAGGATGGCCGACGACTTGCATCATATGGAGGTCATTTAGGTTATCTCCAAAAGCCATCACCTGATCCATCGAAATCCCTAATTTATCCGCTAAGGCGGTAAGCGCTACACCCTTATCAACATAATCGAGGACAATATCAATCGATTCAAAACCTGTCGTCATCGCTTTGACACCGGGGATATTCTCAGTGACCCATTGTTCACCTTCAAGTACAAGAGCTGCATCGAAGTTGGTGGTCAATTTGAAGATGTCATCTTGAATATCTGCTAAGCTCTTCACTTTTTGAATGTTTTCATTGTAGTGTTGACTCAAGGCTAGATAGTCGGGGTCCACCGTTTCTAGGACATAACTCCCTTTTTTCCCTGTCAAGAGAACCTTGTTGGGATCTGCATAGGGAGAGGATTTTAAGGCTTCAAAAACGCCTAAATAAAAGTCTTTGGACATGGTCGCTTCGTAGAGGTCTTCTCCATGAAATTCTACCACACTACCATTTTCAGCAATGAAAATCATCTGGTCCTCAAACCCTTTAAAGAGGGATTTGAGAGAAAGAAGGGCACGGCCACTCGCGGCAGCAAAATAGATTCCTTTTTCTTTGCAACTTGCTAACACCTTGCGTAATTGTTCTTGATCGTACTGATGTTGGTCGTTTAAAAAAGTTCCATCCATATCCGTAGCGATCAATTTGATATCATTATTCTTCATTTTCTAAGTCTTTCAATTTTACTGAGACGATTTTAGAAACCCCAGATTCCTGCATGGTCACTCCATAGATGGAATCTGCAGCTGACATGGTTCCCTTCCGGTGCGTCACGACAATAAATTGGCTTTCCTTATCAAAGCGATTGAGGTAGTCTCCAAAACGCTTGACATTGGCCTCATCCAAGGCGGCCTCTACCTCATCCAGAATGACAAATGGAATAGTCTTGACACGAATAATCGAGAACAAGAGAGCCAAGGCAGACAAGGCTTTTTCTCCACCACTCATAAGGTTTAAGGATTGGATCTTTTTACCAGGCGGCTGCACAGAAATCTCAACCCCAGCTGTAAGAAGGTCTGGCTCTGTTAGAATCAAATCAGCAGAACCCCCACCAAACATTTGACGGAAAGTGACTTTAAAGGATTCACGAATGGCTTCAAAGGTTGATTTAAAGCGTTCCTTGACTTCATCATTCATGTCGTTGATGGTAGACAGTAGCATGTTTTTCGCAGCCAGGACATCCTCCCGCTGACTAGAAAGGAAATCAAAGCGCCCTTTCACCTCATCGTACTGCTCGATCGCATCCACATTGACTGGACCAAGTGACTTAATGTCTTTTTCGATGCTCTTGAGCTGGTTTTCAGCTGCCGCAAGATTTTCAACAGGTTTGGCCTGTTCTTTAGCTTGGTCAAAGCTTTGCATGAATTCATCGGTAATTTGCGTTAAGAGCTTGTTCAAGCGGTCTGCATGCTTTTCACGTGTCGCTTCAGCCTTGGCTTGTTGACGAATCCACTCTTCATTTTTCTTGCGCGCTTGTTCCATCTGTTCTGCCACATCTTCGGCCTGGCCTTCCAAATCATCCAGTTCAAAGCGTTTTCGAATGACCCCTTGTTCCAAATCTGTCTTCTTGGATTGGGCCTGTGTCAATTGATTGGATAGCTGCTCCACATCAACTGTCTGAACTTGGGCTTGGCCTTGTTCAATCAGCAATTGCAACTGATGCTCTTCTACTTCCAACTGAGTGATCGTTTCTCCCAAACGACGAGCATCTGTTTGCTCGTAACTTTGTTGACTTTTATATTCAGTCTGTTGGAGTCGCAGTTCTGCCAATTGCTCTTGCAGGTTTTGCACCTTTTGTTGCAGGACATCTTTATCCGACTTCATGGTTTCAATGTCGCGGTTCAAGTTTTCTTTGTGAAGCTCAATCGCTGCTAATTGCTCAGTAAGGGACTCCTGCTCTTCTTGTAGAGATTGGGTCGCATCTGTTGCCAATTCTGACTTCAAGGCTTCTAAGAGTTCCTGAATTTCTTTCAGTTGCTCTTGGCTTTGTTGGTAGGCCAATTGGGCCCGCTGTTGCTCCAGACGCGCTTGCTCACCCTGGCTTTGAATGGAAGCCAGGTATTCTTGCGCCTGCTTGAGTAGATTATCTTTGGTCTCTACCTCCTGCTCTGCTTCTCTTAAACGAGCATCCAGAGCTTGCATTTCCTGTTTCAAACTATCTAATTCTGGTTTGACAAAGACCGTATTTTGGGAACGATTGGCACCACCGGCGTAAGATCCACCCGTCCGCAATTCGGTCCCATCCAGGGTCACGATCCGAACTTGATAGTTGACTTTACGAGCCGCCTCACGCGCATGCTCCGTTGTATCAAAGATGGCCGTTACTCCAAGCAAGTTTTGGAAAATCTGTTCAAAACGATGCTCATAGGTCACTAAGTCACTCGCAATTCCTAAAAATCCTGCACTGGCTTGAATCGACTCCAGATTCCGTGCGGATAGTTGACGGGCTTTGATCGTCGTTAGCGGAAGGAAGGTTGCCCGTCCCAAGCGATTGCGTTTCAAGAAATCAATCGCTCGCGTTGCTGCCTTTTCATCCTCGACAATGATCTGTTGGCTGCTAGCTCCCAGAGCAATTTCAAGCGCTGTTTGGTAGTCTTTTGAAAAACTCAAATTCTCGCTAACAGCCCCACAGATACCTCCTAGACGGTCCGCTTCTTGCAAGACACTCTTGACACCTGCATAGAAGTTACTATGGTTCTTCTGAATGGCTTCCAAACTATTGATCCGCGCCCGTTTGTTCTTGCTCTCATCCATCAAGTCAAACATGGCCGTTTGAGCCTCTTGGTAGGCAGCTTTGGCCTGCTCCACTTTTACCAATTGATCTTGGTATTCTGCTAATAGACCTTTGACCGTCGCTTGTGCCTGATCCAACTCTTCCAATTGTCGAACTTCTTTTTCCTTGGCAACTTCAAAATTGGATTGCGCCTTGATCAAGTCCTCTTGACGATGGCTAGATTCTTGCAGTAGTGCTTGGATCCGGCTCTCAATCGCTGTCCGCTCATTAGATTTTTCAGCTTCTGTCTGTAAGAGCTCCACATACTGCTCGCGTAGATGCTCAATGACTTGTTCCGGATCTTCTTCATAGTTGGCTAATTCTTTTTCCAGCTCTTCTTGTTGCTGACGGTTCTCTATCAGTCTTTGTTGAAGAGTTGCTAGCGTCTCTTGTTTTTGAGACAGCTCTTTTTTCGCTTCTTCCAGACGGGCCAAAACAGCATCCAGTCGCTCTAGATTTTCCTTGCGACTATGGGCTGCCTGACTCGATTGCAGCTTAGCGACTTCGATTTGCTTTTCCAAATCACTGATCAAACGAGTGACCTCTAGCAAGCTGGCCTGGTCCTCAGCTAGACTTGCATCCAACTGATGGCGGGCTTTCTTGATGCGGAGGTTATCTTCTTCTAAAATCTGACGACGTTGGTAATAAGAGGCCAACTGTTCTTGAATGGCCTTTTCTTCTTGATCAGCCTTTTCATAGAGATCCTTTGTCAGATCTACTTGAGCGACCAAAACGTCCAGCAAGAGAACCTGGCGTTCTTGGTCTAATTCCAAGAAACGACGAGCAATCGTCGCTTGCTTTTCAAGAGGTTGGATTTGTCCTTCTAATTCATAGAGGATGTCCTCTAGACGGTCCAAATTCTCCTGGGTTTGGTTGAGTTTGGTCTCCGTTTCCTTGCGCCGCGTCTTAAATTTCAAGACTCCGGCAGCTTCTTCAAAGATAGCCCGGCGCTCTTCCGGTTTGGAGTTAAAGATCTCCTCTACCCGTCCTTGAGAGATAATCGAGAAAGAATCTCGTCCCAATCCCGTATCCATGAACAAATCATGCACATCTCTAAGACGTACTTTCTTACCATCGATCTTGTACTCACTGTCACCCGAGCGATAAATATGGCGTTCGACCCGAATTTCTTTCCCCGCTTGTTGGATAAAACCATCCTGGTTATCTAAGACAACCGTGACACAAGCATAATTCAGCGGTTTACGCGATTCTGTCCCTGCAAAGATGACATCGGGCATCTTGCCCCCACGTAGACTCTTGACACTGGATTCACCCAAGGCCCACCGTAAGCTCTCTGTGATATTTGATTTTCCAGATCCATTAGGCCCTACAACGGCAGTAACCCCTTTGTCAAATACGACCTTGGTCTTATCTGCAAAGGATTTGAAGCCTTGGATTTCAATCTCTTTTAGATACATGAGCCATCATTCCTCGTTTCAACTGCATTGCGGGCTGCTTCCTGTTCCGCTAATTTCTTGGAGCGACCATGACCGTGTCCTAGTGTTTTGCCGTTCACAATCACTTCCACTTCAAACTCCTTTGCATGAGCGGGACCAGACTCATTCACCACTTGGTACTGAATTTCCACATCCCCGTGAACCTGCAAGAGTTCTTGCAGACGAGTCTTGTAATCAATAACTTGGGAAAATTGACCCGTTTCAACCTTGGGAATCATGACCTGATAAATGAAGCGTTTGACCGCTTCCACTCCTTGATCCAGTAAAAGAGCACCTAAAAAGGCTTCAAATAAATCGCCAAGAATCGTATCACGGTCCCGACCACCTGATTTTTCTTCGCCTTTGCCAAGTTTGATATAGAGATCAAATTGGCAATCCCGAGAAAAGCCAGCCAGACTTTCTTCACGGACAATCATAGAACGGAATTTAGACAAATCCCCCTCCGGTCTGTTTGGGTGTTCCTTATACAAATATTCGGAAATAACTAATTGAAGAACAGCGTCTCCTAAAAATTCCAAACGTTCGTTATGTGAAATTTTTAAGAGGCGGTGCTCATTGGCATAAGAGGTGTGTGTAAAAGCTGTATCTAATAAACTGCTATCTGAAAAAACGATCTGAAACCGTTCCGATAACAGGGCTTGTAATTTCTCCATAGGAAGCCTACTTTCTAATAAATTCATACTCTTAAGTATACCAAAAAAGAAGCACGAACGCACTTCTTTTCCTAGTTCTAGGGCCTGATTTCTCCAATTTTAATCCGGATTATCTTCTGTTGGTTTTTCCGACTTATTGGGGATCACTTTTAAGAGATAAAAGGTGATAAAAATCGTTAAAGCCCCTAAAGCCAGCTTCACCCAAATAATCGGTGCCAGATAGATGGAAATGCCCATCAGAATGAAGATCTGAAGAAGGATCCATTTTTTCCGTTCTTTGGCAATCGATTTGGTCTCTCGGTAATCCGCTACATAGGTTTGATAAAGCTTGGTTTGGTAGAGCCAGTTTTCAAAGCGTTTGGAACTTTTGGCAAAGCAAGCCATCGACAGCAATAAAAAGGGGGTTGTCGGTAAAATTGGCAAAGGAATCCCAATAATTCCTAGTCCCAATGATATAAAACCAATCGTAAGATAAACAAGACGCATTTACTTTTCCTTTACACAATAAATTTTTTGAACCTTTTCAGTATAACAAAAAGAAAAAGCCCTACATCTATATTTAAACTAACAAGGTAACCGTTACTTTTCTCTATTTTATATCTTCGTCAAAGGGGTCGCGGTATCTGGCGAGGTATCTAACACCTCAAAATCATGGCCAACAGCTAGATCTGCTCGAGCCAGTTGATTCTCCATGGTCATATGGGCCAATTCTTTGATATTGTTCTCATTTGACAAATGTCCCAGATAAATCTTCTTGGTGCGATTTCCCAAGGTTCGGATCATGGCATCCGCAC
>CAUUAM010000065.1:0-9049 GCA_963543165.1 uncultured Streptococcus sp.
CATCGATATTCCAAGTAAATGGTTCAAGTTCACGGATATCGATGGGACAGAAGCTGTCCAGTATACGGATGGGAGTGGCTATAATATTGTCACCTTGAACAGCTTTACGCGGGAAAAGGCAAAAGTCCCTGCAGATATCGAGTTTAATGCAGAATTTTTAGCCAAGAAACTGGCTGTAATGTGGCAAGATAACCAGGATGTTGGAAAGATGACGGGAGCGCGGACTAAAGTCGCAGGTCTGGATGCCTACCAGCTTCAAATTGTCATGAAATCTGGTCAATACCTGATTACTTGGATCTTCCAGAAGGGTGAAAAAGTGTATACCATTTCTTTTGAAGGGGATGCAGAAACCTTGAAAACCTTTATCCCATACATTGAAAATACTTGGAGCCTAGATGGAACAGGCGCTGTAACGGATTGATGAAGAGAGGCTAGAATCATTTCTAGTCTCTTTATGCTATAGAAATCGCACTTTCAAATCCTAGAAAATCATGGTAGACTAGTGGAAAGAAAATACATCATTGAGGAGAGAATATGAAAAATAAGTTCCTACTCGCGTCTGTTACGTTTTTGTCTGTTGTAAGCCTTTCTGCTTGTACTAGTCCAAAGAAAGAGTCTAGTAAATCATCGGTAGCATCTAGTTTCACTAATGTGGTGAGAGAGACAACAAATTCAAGTAGTAATGTAGAGAAAAAAATTCCAGATAGTGATAAGGGGAATGTGAAAACGAAACGAATTGGATCAGCAGATTATGGCTATGTCAATATTCCAAGTGACTGGAAAAAGAATGATAGTATCCAAGTCGGAGATAATATTCAGTATACAGATAAAAACGCCTTCAATATTATTGTTTTAAATGCTGCCACTAGAGAAAAAGCAAATGTCCCTGAAGGAGTGGAATTTAATGCAGAGCTAATAGCTCAAAGATTGGAGAGTAAGTGGAATGATTATAAAATTGTTGAGAAAATGACAAAATCTACGACGACTGTTGGAGGAAATGAGTCGCTTAAAATACATATTTTTCTCAAGTCAGGCCTGCAGGTTGCTGGTTGGGTATTCCAAAAAGATGATAAGGTTTATTTGATTGTTGTTGAAGGATTTAAGAAAACAATAACTCAATTTACTCCTTATGTCGAAAACACTTGGAGCCTAGATGGAACAGGCGCTGTAACGGATTAATCAAGTGAGATAGATCGCAAGATCTATCTTTTTTCACGTTCTTTGTGGTATAATGCTTCTATTGTTTAAAAGAGGAAATAGAGATGACACAGGAAATTGATATTGAAAAATACCATCAGTTAGCTCTCCAAAAGCAAAAGGAGCACCGAAAGGTATTGGCAAATCTCAAGAAGAAACCACCTAAGAATTTAGATAAACTAGCGCAAGAAATCCACGATGAAGTTTTCCAAGAAATCGATTGTACCGCTTGTGCCAATTGCTGCAAAACCTTAGGGCCTGATTTTAAGGAAGCGGATATCACGCGGATCGCCAAGTATTTCAAGATGAAACTTCCTGCCTTTGAGGCAGAATTTCTTCAAGTTGACGAAGATGGGGACAAGGTTTTTAAATCCATGCCTTGCCCCTTTCTTGGTGGGGACAATCTCTGTTCCATTTATGATGTACGCCCAAAAGCTTGTCGGGAATTCCCTCACACAGATCGCAAGAAGATTTATCAGATTAACCATCTGACCATCAAGAATACCCTCACTTGCCCAGCGGCTTATTTATTTGTAGAAAAATTGAAGGATCGTTTGTAATGGCATATACATTTTTACTTTTTGATTTGGACCATACCTTGTTGGACTTTGAATCTGCTGAAGAAACAGCCTTGACGCAGATGTTAGAAGACATGAATTTTCCAGATGTACAGGCCTTTAAAGATTACTACAAACCCATGAACCAAGGGCTTTGGAAGGATTTGGAACAAAAGAAGTTGACCAAGCAAGAGCTCGTGGATAGTCGATTTGCGATTGGGTTTGCCCACTTTGGGATCACGGTTGATGGGGCTGAGATGGCTCTTCGCTACCAAGATTACATCAGTCTTCAAGGGCAGTCTTTCCCCGGTGCGGAGGACTTACTGGCCCGACTTGAAAAAGCGGGTTACCAGCTCTATGGTGCAACGAATGGAGTGACCGCCATTCAAGAAGGACGCTTGGCTCATTCTACAATCGCACCTTATTTCAAAGAGGTCTTTATCTCTGAGCAGCTTCATACTCAGAAACCAGAACCTGCATTTTTTGACAAAGTTGGCCAACTGATTCCAGGTTTTAGCAAGGAAGAGACACTCATGATCGGAGATTCCTTGACGGCGGATATCGCAGGAGGAAATGCTTCGGGGATTGATACCGTCTGGTATAATCCTGATCACAAGGCAAATACCAGCCAAGTAGTGCCGACTTATACCGTTAGCAACTATCAAGAAATCGCCGATTTACTGATAAAATAAAAAATTTTAAATACTGTCAAGTTTTTTTCTTGACAGGTCTATAAAATGTGTTATAATAAATCATGTGCTAAATAGCTTGTCTATTTCACCAAAAATTAAAATATAGAAAAGAGACTTATAAAAATGGCAGTTAAAATTCGTTTGACTCGTATGGGTTCTAAGAAAAAACCTTACTACCGTATCAACGTAGCAGATTCACGTTCACCACGTGATGGACGTTTCATCGAAACAGTTGGAACTTACAATCCACTTGTTGAAGAAAACCAAGTAACTTTGAAAGAAGATCGCGTTCTTGCATGGTTGGCTGATGGAGCTCAACCTTCAGATACAGTTCGCAACATCCTTTCAAAAGCTGGTGTCTTGAAGAAATTCCACGATTCTAAATTCTCAAAATAATTTTTTAAGTAGGTTGATGTATGGATACGATTGAAAATCTCATTATTGCAATTGTGAAACCCTTGATTTCACAACCGGATGCTTTAACCATCAAGATCGAAGATACTCCTGAATTCTTGGAGTACCACCTTGACCTTGATCCTAGCGATGTTGGTCGAGTGATCGGTCGGAAAGGTCGCACCATTTCTGCGATAAGAACGATTGTCTACTCTGTCCCAACTGAAGATAAAAAAGTAAGAATCGTTATTGACGAAAAATAAGAAAAGCGGGACAAGGTCTCGCTTTTTTTGCAAGGAGAAGGAATGAGAGATTTAACAGTTAGACAACTAGAGGAATACTTACTTGATCATTACCAACAATCTAGAACAGAAGAAGGACTTTTTATCAAACTAGTAGAAGAAGTTGGAGAAGTCGCTGAGGTTTTAAATGGACGTTCAGGTAGAAAAGAGGGTGTCCAAGATTCAAACGAGGAATTGGCAAAGGAGTTGGCAGATATCATTCACTACACAGTGGCAATTGCAGCTATTAACCATATCGACCTAACGAAGACCATTTTTGAAAAAGACAAGAAGGCAGCCATCAAGTATCAGCATGAACAAGATTTGGAAGGTTTTTTAGCAAAAAAGAGCATTTGAGAAAATCCCTTGAACGTGATAAAATAAAACCTAAGAATGTTAAGTGAATTGTTGTTTAGAAAGGGGTGTTTTGGTATGAACCGATTTGAAGTAACTACAAAGATTGGTTGTCTCTCTGTTACTTATAAAAAGAGAAATAAAGTACTAGTTTGCTTAAATGGTGCTGGTTTGATACCAAGTTATGAAAATTTCCTACCAATACTTGAAAAACTTCCTTCCTCAATAGGTTACTTAACGATTGATTTTCCGAATACAGGTAGGAGTCCGATTCATAGTCAAACAGGATTTAATTTGGATAATCTTGTTGAAGCGGTATTCGAAATCCTGAAAGGGTTGGAAATTTCCGATTATATACTTTGTGTTCATAGTTTAAGTGGTGTTTTGGCTTTAAAGTTAATGAGTAAACCAATTAAGTGTCAAGCTTTGATAGCAATTGAACCAACAACAAAAAATATTATGTTTGCTGATTTTTCAAAAAATCCTTATCCAGAAATGGAAGAGCAAATGAGGATGATTGAAGAATGTGGTCCGGAAAATTATTTTAAGGGACTAACTCAAGCAACATTTGAACCTGAAACTGATAGCCTGATTTGGGAATTGATGGAAGAAAAGGGCTTAGAATTGGAAAAGCAAGTTCCTGGATTTCAGATATCTGTAACTATTACCGCTGAAGATTTTGATAGTTTGTCCTTAGCAGATAATATTCCTGTTTTCGTATTTTGTCAGGCGTATAGAGAAAAAGAGTACAGAGATTCAGAATATTGGAATTCTAATACAAAACTCATTCTAGGTGGAAACCACCACTATCTACAGTGGTCAGAATCGGAAAAAATTGCAGCTCTTATTAGAGAACTGTAGAGATAAATTAATTAAAAGAGGAATGTAAAGAATAAAATGAATTATTTTAACGTTGGGAAAATTGTCAATACCCAAGGCTTACAAGGGGAGATGCGGGTCTTGTCTGTGACAGACTTTGCGGAAGACCGCTTTAAAAAAGGAGCGGAGTTGGCTCTCTTCGATGAGAAGGATCAGTTTGTCCAAACAGTTACCATTGCCAGTCACCGCAAGCACAAGAACTTTGATATCATCAAGTTTAAGGATATGTACCATATCAATGCCATCGAGAAATTCAAAGGCTTTAGCCTCAAGGTTGCGGAAGAAGACTTGACGGATTTGGAGGATGGTGAATTCTATTACCATGAGATCATCGGCCTTGATGTTTACGAAAATGACCAGCTAATCGGCCAGATCAAGGAAATCCTGCAACCAGGTGCCAATGATGTCTGGGTCGTGAAACGCAAAGGGAAACGAGACCTTCTCTTGCCTTATATCCCACCAGTGGTGCTCAATATCGATATTCCAGGAAACCGGGTGGATGTAGATATCTTAGAAGGGTTAGACGATGAAGATTGATATTTTAACCCTCTTTCCAGAGATGTTTTCACCCCTGGAGCACTCCATCGTCGGAAAGGCTCGTGAAAAAGGTCTATTAGAGATCAACTACCATAATTTCCGCGAAAATGCAGAGAAGGCGCGGCATGTGGACGATGAACCTTATGGTGGCGGGCAAGGCATGCTTCTACGAGCTCAACCGATTTTTGATGCCTTTGATGCCATTGAGAAAAAGAATCCGCGCGTGATCCTGCTGGATCCTGCTGGTCGGACCTTCGACCAAGCCTACGCAGAAGAGTTGGCTCAGGAAGAAGAATTGATTTTTATCTGTGGTCACTATGAGGGCTACGACGAGCGGATCAAGACCTTGGTGACGGATGAGATTTCTCTTGGCGATTATGTCCTGACGGGTGGCGAGCTAGCGGCCATGACTATGATTGATGCGACGGTACGCTTGATTCCAGAAGTGATCGGAAAAGAGTCCAGCCACCAGGATGACAGTTTCTCCTCTGGTCTCTTAGAGTATCCTCAATACACCCGGCCTTATGAATACAGAGGAATGACAGTTCCAGATGTTCTTATGAGTGGCCATCATGAAAATATCCGTCAGTGGCGCCTCTATCAGAGTTTGAAAAAGACCTTAGAACGTCGTCCAGACTTGCTAGAAAACTATGAGTTGACAGCAGAAGAAGAGAAGATGTTGGAACAAATTAAACAAGAAGACTAACAGCGTCAGCTGTTTTTCTTTTGCCTCAAAAATTTATGAAAAAAACTTTTAAAACCTACTAGTTATTGGTAACAAAATGTGGTATGCTAAGGGGTAGAGAAACTTCAAGAAAATGATTAAGTTTTGGGGGTGAGTTTAATGGGAAAGAAATTAGGAAAATCGGTTTTCACGACAGGGATTGCTGCAACAACAGTCCTATCTGGTATGTTTCATCACAAGGCAAATGCCGAAGAGGTCAAGCAAAATGAAAATCCGGAAACCAACAGCACAGAAGTAGTTGAAAAACCAATTACAGTTGATGAGTTGAAGCAAATTACAGCTCAAAAAGGCCAAGTGGTGAAAGATGTCCACTACCAAGAGCAAAAAGTGATCGATGCTCAAACAGAAGTCAAGGCGGCTGGGCAAGAGCTGGAAGAAAAGAAAGCAGAAGTGACGGATGCGGAAAACCTCATCGCAACAACTTCGGATGCCCAGGTTCAGAATGCAGAAAATGACGTCAAGGTGGCTCAAGCCTATGTGACTATCGAAGAAAATAAGGTTCGAGAAGCAGAAGCTGCCCATGACCAAGTCGTAGAGGCTGTTCGTCAACAGGAAAATCAGGTTACTGCTCAGGAATCTTTGGTCGATGTAGCACAAAATGAATTGAACCAAGCCAAAGCACCGATTTCAAATGATGAGAATGTGCTCAACCAAGCTCTGTTGGAGCAAAGTCAAGTCGAGCAAAGTATCCGAGAATCTCAGAATTACCTTGCAACCTTGCAAGCGAGTCAGCAAACCGGTTCAGATGCAGTGGCTCAAATTGAGAACGATATTCAACTGGCTCAAACGCGTCTGACAGATTTGAAAGCGGTCATCGCTACCAAGGAAGCAGAATTGGCAGCCTTAGAACAAGCAGCGGCCAATAGCCCAGTTCAGTTGAGTCAAGCGACTTATGAAGGTTATTTGCAACACTTAGCCGAGAATGGCAATGAAGCTGCAGCGAGTGCTTTAGCCCTCTACAAGCGTGGTCGGGAAGAAGATGGCTTGACAGTTGGAGAGTCTGGATCTTTGCAAGCCAACCTTCGAGCTCTTGAAATTGCGGATGCCATCAATAGCTATCGTCGCAATGCCGGCTTGCCTGAATTGGAGCTGGATCCTTATTCCCTTCCTGCCAGTCAAGTACAGTTGGAATACTTCAAAAAAGCCAACTGGCATATGTTTAAGTATTTGCCAAACGAGAACATTGCATATGGCTTCTCACCTGCTGGTGCGGTTGACTTTTGGTACAATGAAAAAGCGGCTTATCAAGAAGTAGCGGCTCAATATGGTCTACCAACAGACGAAACTCAAATTGATGCCAACGATATCTATATGAAGATTGGGGCTGAGGCCTTTGCTAAGGTTGGTCATTACCTCCAAATGGTAGACAACAAAGCGACAGCTTTATCAGTCGCTTATGACCCTAGCAATGCCATGTCAGAAGCAGCTTTCTTACACAGCCCGGTCCATTCAGCAGTGTCAACCAGTGCACTCGCTTACCAATTGCGTCAGGGAGCTGGGGCCACGACGACAAGATCAGATGTGAAAGCAAAATCTGATGAAGTCGCTAATCTCAAGCTGGACAAGGCCAATCAAGAGTCTCAAATCATTATCTTGCAAGGTAAGTTAGAAGATGCCCGCCATGCCAATTCGAATGTGGCAGTAGAGATGGCCAATGTCCAAAAGACCATCCAAAATTACAAGATTCTTCTCGTTAGCAAGGACCATGCGGTTGAAAAGGCGAAGGCGACTCTTGATGTATCTCGAGGTCGGATTGAAGTAGCGATCCAACCAAAAGAAGCAGCCCTTCAAAAAGCGAAAGATTTGTTAGCGGCTGCGCGTGAGAAATTAGATCGTTTAAAAGCAGAAGAAGCAGAAAAAGCCCAAGTCGTTCAAGAAGCGCATGAGGGCTTGAAGGCAGCTCAAGAGCGCCTGGTTGCAGCTGAAAAACGTCTTTCTGACTTTAAAAATGCTCCAGAATTATTGGTCAAAGCCCAATCCGTTTTATCAGCTGCGGTGGCTAATTTAGAGAATAAAAAAGAAAAATTGGAAGAAGAATTCACAACTCTTCAATCTTATCAAAGTGTCGTGGAACTGTTGAATTCCCAATATGAAGATCTAGCGTCACGAATGGATCCAGCTATTTTAGAAGCAGCAGATATGCCAATGGATATCCGCTCAAGCAATCCAACAACTTTCTCGGATAGACCAACGGTTCTTCCAACAACTACCAATAGTCCACAAGTGCAAGCACCAACAGCTACTCCAGCTCCAAAACAAGAAGCCAAAGTAGAAGAAATCAAACCGAAAAAAGAAAACAGCCAAGCTGTGGCAAGTGCAGATTCTTCTAAATATGCAGTAGCAACAACAGGTGTTGCTGTCGGGCTACTTGCTGGATTGTTTGGTTTTAAGAAAAAGAAACAATCTTCAAAAAATGATTAAGACATACCGAAGATAGAGTGGATGCTTAGACACTTTATTGCTTAAAATCTTCAAAGAAGATATATGAGGGTGGGAAAAGAACTCGCTTAACAAAATGAGTTCTTTCCTGCTTTTTTTGTACACTTTTAGAATGTTTGAAAGAAAATGACAGAAAATGATAAAAAGTGTTGACATTTTTTGGAGATGGAGTATAATAGTCCTTGTAATCGATTGCAAAAGGAGGAGAAATGCTTAAGTCTGAACGAAAACAATTCATCCTCGAGAAGGTACTGAAGGAAAAATTTGTTTCCTTAGAAACCCTTGTACAAGAGCTGGGGACGTCTGAATCAACAGTTCGACGTGACTTGGATGAATTAGAAGCTGAAAGTAAACTTCGCCGGGTTCACGGCGGTGCGGAAAGCCTGCATTTTCTTCAAGAGGAAGAAAGCAATAAAGAAAAATCTATCAAAAACATTCAAGTTAAGTCAAAGATCGCTGTAAAAGCAGCGGAATTGATCAAAGATCATGATGTGATCTTTATCGATGCCGGGACGACCAATGAACTTTTGGTACAAGAAATTGTCAATCCAACAGTAACCGTGGTGACCAACTCGATTCACCATGCGACCAAGTTGGTCGAGCGAAATGTTCCAACGGTCATCATCGGCGGAAAGGTAAAATCTTCTACAGATGCTAGTATCGGAGGGATTGCGCTCAATCAGATCGGTCAGTTGAACTTTGATAAGGCCTTTCTTGGAATGAATGGAATCGATGATGAATTTTACAGCACTCCAGACCTGGAAGAAGGATCTGTCAAGCGTGCGATTATCGAAAATGCGAAAAAAACCTATATCCTAGCGGATGATTCGAAAATTGGGGTGACATCCTTTGTCAAAGTGGCTCCTATCAAGCGAGCCATGATTATCACCAATCAATGTGAACCGCAACGATTAAAGGTTTTAAAAGAAAAAACGGAGGTTATAGAGGTTTGATTTATACAGTAACACTGAATCC
>CAUUAM010000066.1:0-8767 GCA_963543165.1 uncultured Streptococcus sp.
AAATCAGCGTAGTAGAGCCCACTCAACCACTGCGTCTTGCTCGATAATCCAAAGACAATTGAGAGACTAGGACTTTTGTCCCAGCCTCTTTTTTTTATTTTTCTCTTTGTTTCCAAAAATGTTCATTTTATTCGTAATAAACTAATTAGTAATAAAAATATTGATTCAAATGTTCGGTTTTTTGTTTAAATTCCCTGGGATATATAGTATAATTGTAAGTAAGTTTAGGAGGATTGCGAAAGAATGGACTAAAAGGTTCGGAAAAGAAAATGATAGAATGTTTCCTGATAAATTTACATGATTTTTCTGGAATCAACTTGAAAATTAAGTGATTTTATAGTAGAATAAAAACAAATAGAAAACGCTTACAAAAATATAAGAGGTGAGTATATGGATAGAAGTACAGACTTATGGACATTTGGAAGAGGGGATAATTTCCAGCTTCAAGAGTATTTAGGTGCTCACAAGGAAACAAGGGGAGAACAAGAAGGTTATGCCTTCCGTGTTTGGGCTCCCAATGCCCAGGCAGTTGATCTGATTGGTGACTTTACTGATTGGGAAGCCCGGAAAATTCCAATGGTTCGTAATGAAGGCGGCGTCTGGGAAGTCTTCTGTTCGGATGCAAAAGAGGGAGATATCTACAAATATTTGGTGACACGAAATAATGGTCATCAGGTTCAAAAAATTGATCCTCTGGCGTTGTGGATGGAAAAACGGCCAAATACAGGGTCTATCATAAAGACTATTCCGGAAAAGAACTGGAAAGATGGTCTTTGGAGAGCCCGCCGTAAAAAATTAGGTTTTAAAGAACGACCTGTTAATATCTATGAGGTTCACGCAGGATCTTGGAAACGAAATGAGGATAATAGTTCCTATACCTTTAAACAACTAAAAGAAGAACTCATTCCTTATTTGGTTGAGATGAACTACACCCACGTAGAATTTATGCCAGTCATGGCCCATCCATTGGGATTGAGCTGGGGTTATCAGCTCATGGGCTATTTTGCCCTTGAGCAGACTTATGGTAGCCCAGAAGAATTTCAAGATTTCGTAGAAGAATGTCACCTCAACAATATCGGAGTGATTGTGGATTGGGTACCTGGCCATTTTATCATTAATGATGATGCTTTGGCCTATTACGATGGAACACCAACCTTTGAATACCAGGATGAACATCGGGCTCATAACTATGGGTGGGGGGCTCTGAACTTCGATTTAGGAAAGAATCAAGTACAGTCATTCTTGATTTCTAGTTTGAAGTTTTGGATTGAAACCTATCATTTAGATGGAATTCGGGTCGATGCTGTGAGCAATATGCTTTATCTCGATTACGATAGTGGTCCATGGACTCCGAATATTGATGGAGGAAATCTCAATTATGAGGGTGTTCATTTCCTTAGACGTCTGAATGCGATTATTAAAAACGATCATCCAGATGTCATGATGATTGCTGAAGAAAGTTCTGCTGGTCAAAAGGTCACAGGCCCTGAAGAAGAAGGTGGCCTAGGCTTTGACTATAAATGGAATATGGGTTGGATGAATGATATTCTCAGATTTTATGAGGAAGATCCTGTCTATCGGAAATATGATTTTAATCTGGTAACCTTTAGTTTCATGTATGCATTTTCCGAAAATTTCTTACTACCATTTTCACATGATGAAGTGGTGCATGGTAAGAAGAGCCTGATGCACAAGATGTGGGGAGATCGCTACAATCAATTTGCTGGGCTTCGCAATCTCTTAACCTATCAGATCTGCCATCCAGGCAAGAAATTGCTCTTTATGGGTTCAGAATTTGGTCAATTTTTGGAATGGAAGTCAGAAGAGCAACTGGAATGGGGAAATCTAGAGGATGAAATGAATGCTAAGATGCGTCGCTTCACTTCTCAGCTCAATCATTTCTACAAAGAATACAAAGAATTGTGGGAGATCGATGATAGCTTTGATGGCTTAGAGATTATTGATGCAGATAACCGTGATCAGAGTGTCTTGTCTATGGTCCGGAAGAATCGAAAAGGCGATCTTCTGGTGTGTGTCTTCAATATGGCGCCAGTGGAACGCAAGGACTTTACGATCGGTGTTCCTGTATCAGCAGTCTATGAAGAAATTTGGAATACAGAATTAGAAGAATGGGGAGGTGTCTGGAAAGAGCACAATCCGACAGTTCAGTCTCAAGATGGACTGTGGAAGGATTATGAACAAACCTTGACCTTTACTTTGCCGGCATTAGGAGCTAGCATTTGGAAGGTGAAGCGCAAGGTGCGTAAAACGAAATCTAAAACATTAGATAAAAAATGATGATCGGTTGACTCTATGGGAGTCCAGGCTTTGAAAAGAGGAAGTAGTCAATGAAGAATGAAATGCTCGCTTTAATCCTTGCTGGAGGGCAAGGAACTCGTCTTGGAAAATTAACCAAAAACATCGCAAAACCTGCGGTTCAATTTGGTGGGCGCTATCGTATTATCGATTTTGCTCTATCAAACTGCGCCAATTCAGGAATTCACAATGTTGGTGTGATTACACAGTACCAACCACTGGCTCTCAACAGTCACATTGGAAATGGTTCAAGCTGGGGCTTGGACGGAATCAACACAGGTGTTTCTATTTTGCAACCTTATTCAGCTAGTGAAGGAAATCGCTGGTTTGAAGGAACTAGCCATGCTATCCTCCAAAATATCGACTATATCGACAGCATCAATCCTGAATATGTCTTGATTCTTTCTGGTGACCATATCTACAAGATGGACTATGATGATATGCTTCAATCTCACAAGGATAATAATGCGAGCTTGACAGTTGCAGTCCTAGATGTACCTTTGAAGGAAGCAAGCCGTTTTGGAATCATGAATACCGATGCTAATAATCGAATTGTCGAATTTGAAGAAAAACCAGCTGAACCAAAATCAACCAAGGCTTCAATGGGGATCTACATCTTTGACTGGGCTCGTCTGCGCAATATGTTAGTTGCTGCTGAAAAGAGCGATATTGATATGTCAGACTTCGGTAAAAATGTCATTCCAACTTATCTAGAATCAGGCGAAAGTGTTTATGCATATGAATTTAACGGTTATTGGAAAGACGTTGGTACGATTGAGTCTCTTTGGGAAGCTAATATGGAATATATCGATCCAAATAATGCCTTGGATAGTCGCGATCGTCACTGGAAAATTTATTCACGCAACCTCATCTCTCCACCGAACTTCTTTGGGGAACATGGCCACGTCGAAGATTCTCTTGTTGTAGATGGATGCTTGGTCGATGGAACAGTGAAACATTCGATCTTGTCTACAGAAGCGCAAGTTCGTGAAGGAGCAGTTGTTGAAGATGCGGTCGTAATGAGCCATGCTATCATCGGTAAAGGGGCTGTTGTGAAACGCGCTATTATCGGAGAAGGGGCAATCATTGCAGAAGGTGTCGTGATTGATGGAACAGAGGAAGTGCAAGTTGTCGGTTACAATGAAAAAGTGGGGGTAGCAACAGATGAAGATTGATAAATATTCAGCCATTTTAGGAAATACAGTTGGGTATCATGATATGTCCACTTTGACTAGCCATCGTCCGGTAGCCTCTCTACCATTTGATGGGAAATACCGCTTGATTGACTTCCCGTTGTCTAGTCTTGCGAATGCTGGTATTCGTAGTGTATTTGGTATTTTCCAACAAGAAAATATTAGTTCAGTCTTTGACCATATTCGTTCAGGTCGTGAGTGGGGCTTGTCTACTTTATTGAGTCACTATTACCTTGGAATCTATAATACTCCAGTTGAAAACACAACGGTAGGACCAGAATACTACCAACAATTATTGACCTATTTGAAACGGTCTGGATCTAACCAAACAGTTGCTTTGAACTGTGATGTATTAATGAATATTGATCTCAACCAGATTTTCCACCTTCATAATACCATTGATCGCCCGATTACAGTGGTTTATAAAAAGTTGCATCTTCAAAATATCTCTGAAGTCAATGCTGTCTTGGAAATTGATGAAACAGACCATGTTACAGAGCAAAAGCTTTTTGATGGCAATGATCCTGATGAAGTCTACAACATGTCAACAGATGTCTTTATTGTAGATACTCCTTGGTTGATTGAAAAAATTGAAGAGGAAGCCAAGAAAGAATACCCACAAAAATTACGCTATATCTTGCGTGATTTGGCGGTGGAATACAATGCATTTGCCTTTGAGTATACAGGCTATCTAGCAAATATTCACTCAGTGGAGTCATACTATCATGCAAACTTGGATATGTTGGAAAACCAAAAATTCATGAAACTCTTCTCACCAAATCAAAAAGTGTATACGAAAGTGAAGAATGAAGAGCCAACCTATTATTCCAAGACTTCAAACATTAAAACGTCTCAATTTGCTTCAGGTAGTATTGTAGAAGGTACGGTAGAACGCTCCATTGTTTCTCGTAGGGTTCATCTGCATGAAGGATCAGTGGTTCGAAATAGTCTTCTCTTCCCGGGAGTTGTGGTTCATGAAAATGCAATCGTTGAAAACGCGATCCTGGATAAAGGTGTCGAAGTGGCTGCTGGTGTGACGATTCGCGGAAGTGAAGGAACTCCGGTAGTGATTAAAAAAGGAACGACTGTTACAGAGGATATTGTCTAATGAAACTATTATTTGTTGCCGCAGAAGGTGCTCCATTTTCAAAGACTGGTGGTTTGGGAGACGTTATTGGTGCTCTTCCTAAATCCTTAGCTAAAAGTGGTCATGATGTGCGCGTGATATTGCCTTACTATGATATGGTAGAAGCAAAATTTGGGGATCAAATCGAAGATGTCTTGCATTTTGAAACCAAGGTTGGCTGGAGAAGTCAATATGTTGGTGTGAAACGAATTGTGCGAGATGGCGTAACCTTTTACTTTATTGATAACCAACATTATTTCTTTAGAGGCCATGTGTATGGTGACTTTGATGATGGCGAACGCTTTGCCTTCTTCCAGCTTGCAGCTTTAGAAACGATGGAGCGGGTGGACTTCATTCCAGATGTGGTTCATGCTCATGATTACCATACGGCTATGGTTCCTTTCTTGTTGAAGGAAAAATATCGTTGGATTCAAGCCTATCATGGAATCAAAAGCGTATTGACCATCCATAATTTGGAATTCCAAGGTCAGTTTGATCCAGGAATGTTGTGGGATTTATTCGGAGTTGGATTTGAACGCTATGCAGACGGAACGCTTCGCTGGAATGATTGCCTAAACTGGATGAAAGCTGGTATTCTTTATGCAGACCGTGTGACAACCGTATCTCCTAGTTATGCACATGAGATTATGACTCCCGAGTATGGTTGTGGCTTGGATCAGATCCTTCGGATGGAATCTGGCAAGGTGACCGGAATTGTCAATGGAATTGATGCAGATCTATATAATCCTGAAACGGATCCGCTCTTGACGCATCACTTCAGTCTCTCAGATCTTTCAGGCAAGGCAGCGAACAAACGCGCCCTTCAAGAACGTGTCGGTCTACCTGTTCGTGATGATGTGCCTTTATTTGGGATTGTGTCTCGTTTGACACGCCAAAAAGGTTTTGATGTTGTGGTAGAAGAGTTGCATCAACTCTTGCAAAAAGATATTCAGATTGTCTTGCTTGGTACAGGAGATCCTGGATTTGAAAATGCCTTTGCTTGGTTCGGTCAAGCCTACCCAGATAAACTTTCAGCTAATATCACATTTGATGTCCAATTGGCCCAAGAAATCTATGCAGCATCAGATGTCTTCTTGATGCCAAGCCGCTTTGAACCATGTGGCCTTTCTCAAATGATGGCCATGCGTTATGGAACCCTTCCTTTGATACATGAAGTCGGCGGACTTCGAGATACGGTTCAACCGTATAATGTTGTTGATGGAAGTGGAACAGGCTTTAGCTTCAATAATTTATCTGGCTACTGGTTTAACTGGGCAGTTGATGAGGCTTTAGCTGTTTACTACAATGACAAACAGGCTTGGTATGGCCTGCAAGAACAAGCCATGACTCGTGATTTCTCATGGGATACGGCTAGTCAACGATACAACGATTTGTACCAGTCCTTATAAATAGATCTATGCTAAAAACGCCTTTCGAGGCGTTTTTTGTTTTGCTTTCTTTCTATAAAGAAAACGGTTTATTTTTTTGAGTTTTAGAGCTTGCTAAAATAGAAGAAAAAAGATAAGATAGGTAAAGGTAAAAAATCCCGGGAAGGTCCTTGTTTTTAGAGATGGTCCCATTCTCTTTAAACAATAAGGACCTTACATGAGGTTTAAATATTACTATATAGGAATTTTAGGATGAAAAAAGCGAAACAAACTTTTGAAAAAATGACCAAATATTCGATTCGGAAATTATCTGTCGGGGTTGGTCCAGTTGCCATTGGAGCCTTTTTATTAGGGGGAACTCTCTTAGGAGCTCGTCCTGTTCAAGCCGATCAGGTGACCCTATCTGCTAATGTGCACTTAGGATATGTGACAGAAGAAGAGTTAACTGCTGAAGAAAAGGCACAAGTGATCCATGCAATCCCTGAAGAATACCAAAATGAAGATACTTTCTATCTAGTCTATAAGAAGAAGGAGGCAAGCCAGCCAGTTCTTCCCCAAACTGGAAGTCAGGAAGTGGCACTGTTAGGTCTAAGTCTAGCCACTGCTTCCTTTGCGGTACTCTTGCTTTCTAAAAAGCACAGAAAGAAAGTCATGGCTGTTCTTTTGATTGGAGCTATGGGACAAAGTCTTTTGCTACCAATTGAAGTGGCAGCTTTGCAAAATCAAATTTTACGCGCTTATAATCAGAATCTTTCGATCGCATCCAGCAAAGACCTTGCAGATGGTGTGATTCAAATAGACGGCTACGACTATGTTGGCTATTTGCGCTATTCGTCAGTGCAAAAGACAGGCTCTCAAGAAGCAAAAGCTACTCAGGAAAATCAATCCTCTGGAAATGGAAGTTCTAAAACGAGTAAAGGGATTCTACAAGTCAATCCTCAGGCACGTGTGACGTCAGAAGTCGCTCCAGCCTTTCCTATAGTTGAAAAACCAAGGCTTGAAGTCTTAACGGAACCTGTACCATTTGAAATCGTCAAGCAAGCAGATCCTACATTAGCCAAAGGGCAAACCAAGGTGCTGACAGCTGGCCAAAATGGGGAGCGGACCATTTTGACAGAAGTGAGTGTAGTAGATGGACAAGTAGTTCGCAGAGTAGTCGAAAGCAAAGTCACCAAAGAACCAGTTTCTCAAATTCTTGCCGTCGGGACAAAAGAGGACGTCCAACCAATCCCGCAACCAAGTCCCTCTCCAGTCGTAACAGCTAAGGGAACACAGGAAGAAGACCACGTAGGCGAAGCTCCTGTACAACCAGAAGCTCCCGCCTATACCGGTGTAGTGGAAGCCAAGGGAACGCAAGAGGAAGGCCATGTTGGTGAAGCTCCAATTCAGCCAGAGAACCCAGCTTATACCGGTGTCGTTGAAGCCAAGGGAATGCAGGAGGAAGGCCATGTGGGTGAAGCACCTGTACAGCCAGAGAATCCAGCTTATACCGGCGTCATCGAAGCTAAGGGAACACAAGAGGAAGGCCATGTAGGCGAAGCCCCAATTCAACCAGAGAATCCAGTCTACCAAATGACCGAAGGGACAGTAACTGAGACAGAAACGGTGGCCCTACCATATAAAACAGAGTACGTACCAGATGCGAACCGCTATACTGATGAAGAAAGTATCCTTCAAAAAGGAGAGGCTGGTAGCCAGGAAATTCGCCGTGTCTATAAAACGGTCAATGGCGAGAAAGTTGGAGAGCCTCTCAGCACAACAACTGAAACGGTAAAAGCTCCTGTGACAGAAAAAATTAGTCGTGGGACCAAGGCTATTGAAGGCCAAACAGAGGAAGTTGCTTTTGAGGAAATTCCATTTAAGACAGTAACCGAACAAGATGCCACCCTGCTAAAAGGAACTGAAACGGTTTCTCAAGCAGGAAAAAATGGGAAGAAGAAAATCACCAAGGCCTATAAGACCATTAAAGGTGTAAAAACTGCGGATGCTCCAACGGTTTCGGAAGAAGTCGTTGAACAAGCCCAAGATCAGATAATTAAAAAAGGGACCAAAGAACTAGACAAGCCAACCTTGACCTTGACCCAGGTCGATAAGGAAGAATTGAAGCGCAGTGCTAGGGCTTCCTATCATTTAGACAAACCAGAGGGTGTGACCATCAAGTCCATTCAGGCGGTGTTGAAGAAGGGTGATCAAGTGGTGAAAACTTTTGCCCTTTCAGAGGCTGATTTAGCAGCTGCCTTACTGGATTTAGACTACTACAAGGATTATACGCTTGCAACGACCATGGTCTATGATCGTGGAAATGGGGATGAAGAAGAGGTTCTCAAGGAAGAACCACTAAGACTTGACCTTAAAAAAGTTGAAGTCAAAAACATCAAGGAAACTAGTCTGATTAGCGTGGATGACCAAGGCCTTGAGACCGATCGTAGCCTCTTGTCAGAAACACCTTCAGATGTGAAACCTTATTACTTAAAGGTTACCACCCATGATAATAAGGTCACAAAACTGGCTGTTGATAAGATCGAAGAAGTCACAATTGATGGAAAAGCCTTATACAAGGTCACTGCTAAAGCACCTGATCTCATCCAACGAACAGCAGATAAGCAGTTCAGTGAGGACTATGTCCACTACATTGCAAAGCCAAAAGCTCATGAAGGTGATGTCTACTACAATTTCAACGAACTTGTAAAAGCCATGCAAGCCAATCCGACTGGAACCTTTAAGCTTGGTAGCAATATGAATGC
>CAUUAM010000067.1:0-8707 GCA_963543165.1 uncultured Streptococcus sp.
CTACGTAGAGGGAGTTGCGCACTCCTTCTCCATCCACAAAGTTAAAAGCCTTGTAATCGATGATGCGCCCTTGACTCAGTTCTTCACTCTTCCACTCTCCTGGTTTTGGTGTATTCCATGTCATGCTTTCTACTCCACCTCTATCCAATAGCGCTCCGTTCCATTTCGAACATCCTCAAATTGACCGCCATTAGCTAAGATAACAGCTCTGCTGGCAGGATTTTCTGTGCTACAAGTTACCAGAGCTCGTTTGATATTCTTTTCCTTAGCAACTTGTAAACCTTGGCGGAGGGCCTCTTTAGCATAGCCCTTACCTCTTTCAGATGGACGAATGGAGTAGCCAATGTGCCCAGCATAATTCAGCAATCCCTCATTCAGTCTCAATCGCAGATTCAAAAATCCTAGAGCACGACCTACATCATCAAATGATACAAATTGAATAGAAGGAACACGATTTTCAGGCAAATTTATTCCCATTTCTTTTTGCATATTTGTCTCCAACCACTCTTCGTAGTCAAAGTTCTCAGTATCCCAAAAGCCGCCGTCGTGAGCCGATTGAGTCGCTTCAAATTCTGCCATCATGTTTAGGATGGTTTCTTTATCTGCCAATGTTGGTCTGCGTAGTATCATCTTTACCTCCAGCTAAGAGAAAAGCGAGAGCAGGCTCTCACTTTTTCTTATTCTTGTTTAAAAATTGTTCTCTAAGGCTAGCCACGCGGTCTTTTTTATTGATTCCGCCTGTCGAATGCTTCTCGTGGAATCGTTGGACCTGAGCCTTGCCCTTATCGTCTAATTGGTATTTTCCCATAATGTCCTTTTCTATTCTTTCACTTCATGTCCACCATACTTGATGGTAGACCCATTCATGTGTTTGACACGCGCCGCGATTTCCTTATGACGGCCATTGACCATCGGACGAGCTTGAGGGTTTCCTAGATAACCACAGGTCCGTTTGACCACATCGACCGTTTTCGGATCGCTATTGCCACAGTTTGGACAAGCAAATCCGCGCTCAGTCGGCGTGAAATCTCCTTCAAAATCACACTTGTAGCAACGGTCAATTGGTGTATTGGTTCCGAGATACCCGACCCGGTCATAGGCATAATCCCAAACCGCTTCAAGGGCTTTTGGATTTTGTTGGAGCACAGGGTATTCACAATAGTGGATAAAGCCACCAGACGCCCCTGCTTCAGGATAAACTTTTTCAAAATCCAACTTCTCAAATGGGGTTGGATTCTTACGAACATCGTAGTGGAAACTATTGGTGTAGTATTCCTTGTCTGTGATATCCGGAACCTTCCCAAATTTCTCCGTATCCAGGCGACAGAAGCGGTCTGTCAAGCTTTCTGACGGTGTCGAATAGATAGAGAAGTGGTAATCATACTGGTCAGACCATTCTTCCACGCGCGCTTTCATATCCTTGATGATATCGATCGTGAATTGTTTGGCTTCTGGATTGTGTTCCCAATTTGGACCATAAAAGACGGTTGCCACTTCATAGAGTCCGATATAGCCAAGAGAAACGGTTGCTCTGCGATGACGGAAGAGCTGATCTACCTGGTCATATTTGCCCAAGCGTTTCCCGAAAGCCCCATATTGGTAGAGAATCGGTGCATTAGCTGGTGTTGCTTCTTTGGTGCGTTCTACCCGGTAAACCAAGGCATCTTCAGCGATGTTCATCCGTTCATTAAAGATTTGCCAGAATTTCTCCTTGTCTCCACCAGATTCCAAGGCAATTCTAGGTAAATTGACCGTCACGACTCCAAGATTCATCCGGCCAGAATTGACTTCCACACCATTCTCGTCCTTCCAACCTTGAAGGAATGAACGACATCCCATGGGCACCTTGAAGGAGCCTGTCAACTCTACAATCTTGTCATAAGACAAAACGTCTGGATACATGCGCTTCGTAGCACATTCCAAGGCCAATTGCTTGATATCATAGTTAGGCGTTCCCGGCTCTAGGTTAAGGCCTCTTTTCAAAGTGAAAATCAACTTAGGGAAAATAGCGGTCCGGTGTTCTGAACCGAGTCCCTTAATGCGAATTTCCAGAATAGCCTTTTGGATTTCCCGTTCGAAGCGATTGGTTCCGAGACCAAAGCCCAGCGAAGTAAAGGGGGTCTGTCCATTGGAAGTAAAGAGGGTATTGATCTCATATTCCAGCGACTGCATGGCATCATAGATGTCTTTTTGAGTCTTACTCCAAGCATAGTCCTCTTGCTTTTCAGGAAGTACCCACTCTTTGGCATCCGCTAAGTGTTTTTGGTAGTTCTTTTCTGCATAAGGGGCCAAGACTTCATCGATCCGGTCTGCTGAACAGCCACCATACTGACTAGAGGCTACATTGGCAATAATCTGCGAGATTTGTGCCGTTGCAGTTTGGATAGACTTAGGACTTTCGACTTCTGCATTCCCGATCTTAAAGCCATTTCTGAGCATGCCTTCAAAATCGATCAAACAGCAGTTGGTCATCGGTGTATAAGGGCTATAGTCCAAATCATGGTAGTGGATATCCCCTTTTTGGTGGGCATTGGCCACGTGCTTGGGTAACATTTTGAGGCCAATAGACTTGCCGACAATGCCTGCTGTCAAATCGCGCTGGGTATTAAAGACATCACTGTCCTTATTGGCGTTTTCATTGACGACGGCTTGATCCTTATTGAGGAGTTTGCCAATCGTAAAGTTGATATCCGTCGCTTTTGAGCGCTCAAAATCCCGCTGGGTACGATAAGTAATGTAGCTCTCAGCAATGGCATACTCATTGGCTTGAAGCAATTCATGTTCGACCACATTTTGAATCTCATAGATTTTCACACCATTTGGAAAACGCTCCAAGATTTCCGCAATGACACGATCGACAATAGCTTCTAGTTTGGCTTCCATCACGGGAGTGAGAGAAGTCACTTCTTCTGTCGCCTTCAATAAGGCTTTATAAATTTTTTCAACATCGAATTGAACACGGCGGCCATCTCGTTTTTCAACAAAAATATCCGGGGCCATTCTCAGTTTTTCTTCTCTCAAGGTGATCATACCAAACGTACCTTTCTTCATTCATTTACGTACAAGTTGTATTATACCACTCCAAAAATAAAAATCAATATCTTGTGGTAAAAATTCTAAAAAACTTTCTAAAGCACAAGATATTGATTTTGTTAAGAACGTTGATAGAGTTTGAAATGACGGTATTTCTTCTCAACGAGACGATAATTTTCTTTGAGCAAGTTCTTCATTTTGGAGGTCAATTCTACCTGATTGTTGACCACAATATACTTGGGTTCAGACCGATCGATTTGTTGGGTTACATTTGTCCGGTTCTCATTAATCCCCAGATAAGAAGTCGGGGTTAATAAGGCAGAAGCTGCCAAACGATCGCTTTCTTGATAGAGAATAGCTGTCGTATCCCAAGCATAGATGGTATCTTTGGCCTTGCTATGGTTATGAATGTAGCTAGCAATAGCGCTCCGTTCACTGGATTGACCAGATTGAAGCACCAGATCTTGAACCACTGGATTCGCCAACAGATAGATAAGGGCTACTAGTGGTAAGAAAACTTGGCTCGTAAAGTAAGCAGCCCAAACTTCCTTGTTTTTCTTCTTACGGCCACGATGCTCGATCTCATCGTTCGCTTCGCCCCCTCGTGAGAACCAGATCGCAAACAAGGGAAGAACAAATGGCAACATTGGTAACAATTGGTAAGCCCCTTGTTCCGGAAGACCAATCGACACGATAAGGACTACCAAGCTACCTGCCCATCCTATAAAGCGGAAGATTCGGCGAGCACTGCTACTTTGCTTCGTAAAGGACATCAAGAAGGCAGAGACCAGACCAAAGGCGAGCGCCAACAGTCCGTAATAAATGACGTTACTGAAGGTCTGTCCATTGGTGAAATTCAAAGCATTAAAGACATAGGTCACTTGGTTAATGGCATAACCAAAAGTCTGATTCAAAACGGTGATATAGCCAATTGGATAAAAGACGAGTGAAAAACCAAGGAGAGCTGCCAACAGTTGATAAAAACCACGCGCCCATCTCTTCTGCTTGATATTAAAGGCTGTTAATCCAAGGAAGGCCAATAAATAAAACAGGGCACTGGTCATCGGATCAATCAAGAAAGCCACGGCCGCAATCGCACCGTAAAGGATAAAGCCTTCGTCCTTACGATGCCCAATCAGATAAGCCAAAATGAAATTCATGCTGGCAAATAGGATTGGAAGGCTAAAGAAGGTGACATAAGTTCCTCCAAAACCAAGGCCTAGCACCAAGAAATAAAAGAGTAACTGGACATTCTTGGCTGTATCTTTATCAGACACCAACAGGCGCACAACCCGATAGAGGTAAGTCCCCGCAAAGAAGAGGGCAATCGCTTGGAGGATCATCAAGATCCAATGTCCACCCGCCAAGCTTCCCAACCAGTTGATCGCATAATAGAGAAGACCATTGGTTCCGTAAAAATCACCAAACGGGACTTGACCTTTGGTCATCGCCCAGCCAGCGTAGAGATCCTGAGATTGCTGGTTCGTTGCAAAACGGGTTAAAAATGGCACGCCGACATGCAGTAAACTAATCAAAAGGCTCAACACAAAAGGAATCGCTAGGGGCACTGGACGCTTGGATTGACGGCGGATCGGCTCAACTGCCACATCCGCTTCTAGCTCTTCCGCTTCCTCTTCTACTTTAGATGCTTCCGCTTTTGTCGCTTCAACTCCCGATTTACGAGAACGGCTACTCATCCGACTGAGCGGTTGCTCCAGTTCCTGTTCTGGTTCTTGCTTGGGCTCTGTTACTGGTTCTAGCTCTGCTTCCACTGCTGGCTCCACATCACTAATTGACTCAGATGTATCCAACGCGACCGGCTCCTCTAAGACTTCTGTCTGCTGACTATGCGTAGGCTCTTCTTCGCGAAAGACCGACTTGTCTAGCACTTCGCGAATTTCACGTGTATCCTGGAAACTATCCCCCACGTGAAACCCTAATTTTTTCGAAGTCATTTCTTGCTCTTTTTCGCTCATTCTTTTTCCTTTTCTTCACTATTCCTCTGCTTTTCCTTTTAGAAAAAAGCTCATTATCTTCTCTAGTATACCAAATTCTGCCGACCCTGTCAGCCTCTTGTCACATAGTGATAGGTAAAAAGAGTCAGGCCTCTCAGCTTCTGACTCTTTTCTCTGTTTTCACACACTTGTTACAGCATCGGGGCGAACAATTGCATAATTTCCTTGATCAATCTTTGGTGCCAAGTAAAACGGAAGGTATCTTCTGTGATCTCCTGAGATACTTCAAAGATGTGGTCAAAGTCTGCCCGAATCTCTTTCAGGGCAGGCGTCCGATACATCCAGACCGCATTTTCGTAGTGATGGACCAAACTACGGTAGTCAAAGTTAATCGTCCCCACAACCGCCATTTCATCATCTGCTAACACTTGCTTACTGTGGATAAAACCAGGCGTATATTCATAGATTTTTACACCTGCATCCATCAGATCCAAGTATGCCCCACGTGTGACGATTTGGATCAATTTTTTATCCGGAATATGCGGAGTCACGATCCGGACATCTACCCCACGAAGGGCTGCATTGCGAATATCCTCTGTCAAATCGTAGTCAATGATCAAGTAAGGGGTCGTAATGTAAACGTAATCTGTCGCTTGATTGATCATGTTTTGATAGACTGTCTTTCCAACCTGCGACTTGTAAATCGGCTTTGGTCCACTCCCATAAGGAATGTACAGCCCTTCACCTTCGACTGCTTGATTTTCCATATGGTAACGATCAAAATCCTCAATTTCACCACGGTTAATGTACCAGGTCATGAGAAACAGCCGGGTCAACGCCTTAACCGCTCTCCCATCTAAGCGAATGGCACTGTCTTTCCAGTGACCAAACCGCTCAATATGGTTGATATACTCATCCGCCAGATTAACCCCACCTGTATAGCCGATTTGCCCATCAATGACCAGAATCTTTCGGTGGTCTCGGTTATTATAAGCTACCGTTAAGCGGGGGATCACCTTGTTAAATTTATGGGCATCAATCCCCATTTTTCTCAATCGTTTGGTATAGTTTCCAGCCAAAGTCGCCATACAGCCGATATCATCATAAAGGAGTTTAACTTCAACCCCCTCTTTTACTTTCTGCTCTAAAATCTCTAAGATACTGTTCCACATCAAACCCTCGTCAATGATATAAAACTCGATAAAGATAAATTTTTTCGCTGCTCGCAGATCCTCTAGTAGTTGTGCATACATGTCCTCTCCTAGAGGATAAAAGGTTGATGCTGTCCCATTATAGAGGTCTGCATTGTGGTCCATGGATAAAATAGACTTAACCAAGCCATAGACTGCCTTGCTTTCTTGCTTGAGTTCCTTACGCAATTGCTGGCTGTTATCCTCTCTAAACTTCATGGACTCCATATTTTTCAGCTGGATCATTTCCTTCTTGGACAAACGCCGCTCGCCAAACATGAGGTATAAGAGCGGTCCAAAGACAGGAATGACCGCAATCAAGAGCCAAGTCACCTTATTTTCGGGAGGGGTATTGCGGTTAACAATAGCTAGGATCGTCGACACATATAAGATCCCAATGACCGCAACTGATAGCCAATGCGGGAACCATTTATTGAGCCAAAAGAAGGCCGCAAAGGATAGCCATAGTTCGAAGCCCATAAACAAAATACTAAATCCATACTTGGACATTAAAAGACGTAATTTTCGAAAGGTCACAGCATCCTCCTTTTTCTTTCTACTAGTATACCAATTCTTTTTACCCGATGCAACGACCAACCAAATTCCTTCAAGACAAACAAAGAGACTAAAGATCCGTCTTTAGCCTCTCATATTTTATCTCTTATTGCTTAGTCAGAACGATAATTCCTTGATCATCCTCTGCCTGTTCCAAGTCTTCTAGCGATAACTGATCTCCTTCGATCCGATAGCGATAAGGCTCATCCCCTATACGCATGGATTGATTGACAGGATCAATACTGACCTCTTTTCTCTCTTCTTCTCCATCAGCGTCTTGCACTGTAAAAGTGCCTTTTTGACCCGTCACAACCAGTAGAATTGTATTCTCCTCATCCTGTCCCCGATAGCTTCCATCTATGGACACCCCTTGCTCTGGCTTTTCATTGGTCGAAGCCACTGTCTCAGATGAACTTGAGCTAGTACTACTCGAGACTTTTTGCTGTTGTTCGTGCTGGCTACAAGCAGTCAGGAAAAGGGCCACCGCCAAGGTCAGTATAGACATGATTTTTTTCATTAAAATCGACTCCTTTCACCTTCGTCGTATCTATCTACCACCAGTATACGCTAAGAAAGTCTTTAGGTCAATCGTTTAACCCTCTAATAAAAATGCCCTTACTTCTGCAATAAAATACAAAGATCCTGTCACAAATAAGACTTCATCTGGACGGCTCTGATCCATAAATTCTTTGATATAGGCCTTGTAGTCCGCCACATAGGGCAGGTCTTGGCGGTCACCTTGCGCCACTACTTCTCCGTAATGGAAGGTCGTCAAAATCAATTCAGCCTCTGGCAAACCGGCTTGAAGCGTTTGGAGCATCCCACTATAATCTTTTCGCTTGAGAGCTCCAAATAAAATCTTCACGCGTTTCCCGGCTAAGCTTTTTGCAAACTCAATCAAACGTAGCATGGCGTGAGGATTATGGGCGCCATCCAGATACACCTGGTCACCAAACAACTCTAGACGTCCCGGCCAACGTGTCTCCTGTAAAGCTTGCTTGATTTGCTCTTTATCTACTTCTTGATGCGCGCCTTTCATATAGAGGAGAAAGGCCTCTAGAGCTACTGCAGCATTTTCCCGTTGGTAATCACCCTTCAAGCCAAGAGAGGGCAAGTCAATCTCCACACATTTATTCCAAAAACGATTCTGCTCTAAGCCAAAATCTTTATGAAAGGCATGAAGATCCACATCCAACTGCTCCGCTTTTTCATGACAAACGGCTGCAGCTTCATCAGATAAGGGGCCCACCACTGCTTTCTTACCTTGTTTAAAAATCCCCGCCTTTTGCTGGGCAATTGCCGCAAGCGTCCCTCCCAGCGTTTCTTGGTGATCCAGGCCAACCGAAGTGATCACTGCAATCTCTCCCGTCACTACGTTGGTGGTATCGAGAAGCCCACCAATACCTACTTCCAATAAGACCATGTCCACAGCTTGTTCCTTAAAATACAAGAGGGCCATGAGGCAGATAATCTCAAAATAAGAGAGTTGGTCCTGGGTTTGGAGTAGGGTCTGCTCCATCTGCTGCACCTCTTGACCAATCCGAGTGAAATCTTCATCTGAAATTGGCTGATCCCCAATACAAATCCGATCATGGATACTGATCATATGAGGAGAAGTAAAGGTCCCAACTTTCTTCCCATGAGCCATCAACAATTGGCGCATAAAGGCGATCGTCGATCCCTTCCCATTGGTTCCTGTCACATGAAGGATCGGATAAGCCTTATCCGGTCTCCCTAAAAGGCTCACCGCCTGCTCCATACGATCCAGTCCTGATCGGAAATTCAGGCCAATCCGACTATTCATCCATTGCTCAATCTTATTCACATCTTCCTCCTAAAAGAAAAAAGCGACAAAACCTCTTCTGACGTTTGCGCTCCTTTCTTTTGTAGTTATTCTTTCCGTTCATCTTTACAACAAGTCCATTGGACTTACTTGCGATCTTGCTTTCTAGCTCAAGGCTAAAAACGTCCCCC
>CAUUAM010000068.1:0-8696 GCA_963543165.1 uncultured Streptococcus sp.
TTCTTAAAAAATATTTTTACTTCTTTGGGTTATCTAAAAAATCAGGAGCAAAATTGCTCCCGATCCTTCTATAATTTAATTGTTGTTTTTAATCTCTATTCTTTTACTTCCAATAGACCAATATCTCCATCTTCTCTACGGTAGATAACATTAGTTGTGTTGTCTTCTGCATCACGATAAATGAAGAAGTCGTGTGCTAATAGATCCATTTGAAGAATAGCTTCATCTAAATCCATTGGTTCTAGATCAATTGTTTTTGAGCGAACAACTTTTTCTGTGGTTGTTGCTTCTTCTACAACTGCATCGGTAAACAACTTACCTGCACCAGATTTAATACGATTTTTCTTTTCGATTTTTGTTTTATTCTTACGAATTTGACGTTCAATTTTATCTACAACCAGATCAATTGAACCGTACATATCTTGAGACACATCTTCTGCACGAAGTGTAATAGATCCAAGTGGAATGGTTACTTCTACTTTTGCGGTCTTTGCACGGTAAACTTTTAAGTTTACACGAGCGTCTATCTCTTGATCTGCCTGAAAATATTTTTCAATCTTTTCGAGTTTAGAAACGACATAGTCGCGAATGGCTTCTGTTACTTCTAGGTTTTCACCACGGATACTATATTTAATCATATTAGTACCTACTTTCTAAACATTATGTTTTTATTTATATGTATATTATAACGCTTTCATAAACTTTTTGCAAATCTTTTTTTATCTTGCGATTGAAAATGTCTTTATTTCTTTCACACCTTTTTCAATTAACAGGCGCTTCATTAATTCGATTGTTTTGCCAGTTGTGTATATATCATCGAAGATAAGATACTTTTGCTTTTTTGGAACTTCTTCTGTTAATTGAAAATGTTGAGAGGTTTTTAATCTTTCCTCTCTTGTTTTTTTTGATTGTGCCAAGCTGTCTTCTTTTTGAAATAGAGTGCTGTACTTTATTTCTGCAAAATCTAATATAGTCGAGACTTGATTGAATCCTCTCTCCTGCTTTTTTTCATGGCTAATTGGAGTTGGTATTATTGTATAGTTTTTATACTTTTTCAACGCTTTTTTGATGTCACTTGCAAATACCATTCCTAACAAACGGTCTCCTTCAAATTTATATCGTTTGAAATAGTCTTTCATTGCTCCATTATATCTATATAAAGCTTCATGTTGAACAGTATTTCCTTTGTCTTCCCAGAACTCACAATCTTTACATACGTTCTCCTCCTTATCTTTAAAGCACCTAGGACAATGAATTTCGCCAATTTGTTCGAAGTTTTCCCTGCATTCTTTACAAATCCATTTTTTTTGTTGATTTATAAAAATAAGATCTGTGAAATGTTCACTCGTTTTTAACTCTTTATTACAAAGCAGACATTCTTTCAAAACCCAGCCTCCTGATTCATTTGTTTTATTTCCTTTATTGCTTTTTTCATTTCTTTTGTTATTCCATCTGATAGAAAGAGCAATTGGCCTGTTGGCCTTTCTTTGCTACGTCCAACTCTTCCTGAGATTTGTACAAGTACACTTTTGGTAAACAAGCGGTGATTACTTTCTAAAACGAAGACATCCACAAACGGAAAGGTAACTCCTCTTTCTAGAATAGTTGTCGAGACGAGAATGGTCACTTCTTTTTTTCTAAACTCTTCGACAATTTGCAATCGATCTTTTGTCTGAGAGGATACGAAGCCTACATTTTCTTCAGGGAAGTATTTTTTAACATTCTCTGTAAATTGCTGTCCTAATTCAATTTCAGATACAAAGATTAACAAAGGGTAATGAGTCTGTCTTTGTTTCTTGATCAGTTGTAGTAATTCCTTAGGCATTCTTCCTTTTTCGATTTTTTCTCTAATTTTCGAAACCCATTTTATTTCAGGTACTACTAAGGGGTTACCATGGAATCTTCTTGGAAGGCTATACCGAATGATTTCTTTTTTCTTAACTTTTTTATCCAACTCATCTGTAGAGGTTGCAGTTAAAAAAAGGGTATTTCCGTTTTTCTTTACTGCATTCTGTACTGCTTTGTATAACATAGGATTGTCTACATAAGGGAAAGCATCTACCTCATCTATGATAAGGAGATCGAAGGCCTGATAAAACTTTAACAATTGATGAGTTGTAGCGATTACCAAGGGTGTTCTAAAATAGGGGTCTGATTCTCCATGTAGCAACGATATCTTGCAAGAAAAATCTTCCTTCATCCTTCCGTACAATTCGATACAGACATCGATTCTTGGGGTAGCAATACAAACTGCTTGTCCACTCTTGATCGCTGTTGCTACAACCTGGTACATCATTTCCGTTTTCCCAGCTCCTGTCACAGCATGTACCAAGGCATTTTTTCCTTCTTTAACTGCTTTGATGAGACCATCTGATACCTCTTGTTGATAGGAAGTTAGGCTCCCTTTCCAGTTTAATACCTCTTGGCCTTCAAAGTCTTGCTGTGCAATAGCATAAAGTTTTTGATCACTCCGGATCCTTCCCAATTGGATACAAGCTCTACAATACAGGACCTCTTCAGTCAATTTCCAAAGTTTTTTATCAATCATACTGCCACATCGAAAACATTGATACCTTCCATTTTGTTTTTCTATGGTTGGGAGTTCTTGGGCCATTTCTTTTAAATCGTCTGTCATCTGGCTCTCTGTTAAGAGTCTTCCATAAGCATCTTCTATCTTCATACTTATCAATTCGTAAAAATTGGAGAAAATCATTCTTTTTTTGTAAAATAAGAATATGGAATATATTACATTTAAAGAGAACGGCACTGTTCAAGAAGAAATCAAAAAATCGAAATTCATTTGTCATGTTAAACGCGTCTCTTCTGAAGAGGAAGCTAGAGATTTTATCAACGCGATCAAGAAGGAACACTACAAGGCCACACATAACTGTTCTGCTTTCATCATTGGAGAACATAGCGATATTAAACGGACTAGTGACGATGGTGAACCTAGTGGAACAGCGGGTGTACCGATGTTGGGAGTTTTAGAGAATCATCACATCACTAATAGTTGTGTTGTGGTTACCCGCTATTTTGGAGGCATTAAATTAGGCGCTGGCGGTCTGATTCGTGCATACGCTGGAAGTGTGGCTCAAGCAGTTCGAGAGATTGGACTTGTAGAAATCAGGGAGCAAGTTGTTCTTGGGATCACACTTTCTTATTCCCAATACCAAGAATTTGCTAATTTCTTAAAAGACAACAAATTGGTAGAACAAGATCCGATGTTTACAGATCAGGTGGCGACAACTATTTTTGTAGACAAAGAAGACACCAGTTCTATCACCGCAGCTTTAGTCGAATTTTATAATGGGAAAGTCCTTATAGAAGATCAAGGAATTCGCGAGATTGAAGTACCACTACTTTCTGTAGAAAAATAATCAAAAAAACTACCGGCAACGATAGTTTTTTTTTATCACACCCATAAAATTTCTATATTTTACATTCTTCCCACAAGGGACTATACTTGTTAGTATCAAGAAAACCTAGAACTGAGGTATATTATGGCTATTTATGAAAATATTACAGAATTGATTGGGAACACTCCAATTGTCAAATTGAACCGTCTTGTTCCTGAAGGAGCTGCAGATGTCTATGTCAAACTCGAAGCCTTCAACCCTGGATCATCGGTTAAAGACCGGATTGCTTTGAGCATGATTGAAAAAGCTGAAGCAGACGGCTTGATCAAACCAGGTGATACGATTGTTGAAGCAACTAGTGGGAATACAGGAATTGGTTTATCATGGGTTGGTGCAGCCAAAGGCTATAAAGTCGTGATTGTCATGCCTGAAACTATGAGTGTAGAACGTCGTAAAATTATCCAAGCCTACGGAGCTGAACTTGTTTTGACTCCTGGTAGCGAAGGAATGAAAGGTGCTATTGCCAAGGCTGAAGCAATTGCTGCTGAACGAAATGGCTTCCTTCCCCTTCAATTTGAGAACCCTGCTAACCCAGAAGTTCATGAAAGAACAACTGGACAAGAAATCGTTGATGCCTTTGGAAAAGATGGCCTCGATGCTTTTGTCGCAGGTGTCGGTACTGGTGGAACTGTTTCTGGTATTTCACATACCTTGAAAAAGAACAACCCAAATGTTAAAGTCTTTGCCGTTGAAGCCAATGAGTCTGCAGTCCTTTCTGGTGAAAAACCTGGACCACATAAAATCCAAGGTATTTCAGCTGGTTTTATTCCAAATACATTAGACACAAATGCTTATGATGGCGTTCGTCGTGTATCTTCTGAGGAAGCTTTTGAACTAGCACGCGCTATCGGTGGAGCTGAAGGGTTCTTAGTCGGTATTTCTAGTGCTGCTGCGATCTATGCTGCTATTGAAGTTGCTAAAGAATTGGGTAGCGGGAAAAAAGTTCTTGCTCTTGCACCAGATAATGGAGAACGTTACCTTTCTACTACTCTTTACGAATTTGAATAATTCTTAATATAAAAAAACTTCGCTAGGTTTTGTCCACCTAGCGAGGTTTTTATTTCTTTTCTTGTTTGCTAAAGAAGGCTTTTCCTTCTTTGATCCAGGTCGGCATCTGTTGGGCCAAGGGAGCAAAACCACTCTTGTGACGGTCATTTGAAAAACGATGGTGGCGAATCGTTCGCTGCGGGCTCTCTTCCAGTGTTCGTAAAGAGAGGCTAGCTTTCTTGGAATATTCATCAACATCGATGACTTGGACAAAGACCTTCTCCCCAATCGACAGAATATCTTGAATATTACTTACATAACCACTTCTAATCTCCGAGATATGAATCAAGCCCGTCAAACCCGACTCTAGTTCGACAAAGGCGCCGTATGGTTGAATGCCTGTGATGGTTCCTTCTAACTTATCTCCAATTTTCATATTAATCCTCAATTTCGATGGTTTGAATCACGACATCTTCTACTGGCTTATCCATCATACCTGTTTCAACAGCTGCGATCTCATCCAATACAGCAAACGAAGCTTCATCCATCAATTGACCAAATACCGTATGGCGTTGATCTAGGTGAGGAGTTCCGCCTTCTGTCGTATAGATTTCGGCAATCTTTTCAGGCCAGCCACCACGAACCAATTCCTTTTTCGAGTAGGGAAGATGTTGGTTTTGTACAATAAAGAATTGGCTGCCATTTGTGTTTGGTCCAGCATTCGCCATCGAAAGGGCTCCACGAATATTGTATAATTCTTTTGAAAATTCATCTTCGAAACTGTCACCATAGATGGACTCACCACCCATACCAGTACCAGTTGGATCGCCCCCTTGGATCATGAAATCTTTAATAATCCGATGGAAAATGACACCATCATAATAGCCAGACTTGGCAAGGGCCACAAAGTTCGCAACTGTTTTTGGTGCTTGATCCGGGAACAATTGAATTTTCATCTCACCGTGATTGGTTTTGATCACTGCGATAGGACCTTCAACCGCACCAAGTTCCAACTGTGGTAACGTCAATTCTTTTTCAACCATATTTAACTCCTCTAAGGCATAGAATATGCCATCTTCTTCCAAATTTTTAGTGATATAATCAGCTTTTTCTTGTAACTCTGGGGCAGATACTCCCATTGCGATACTAATTCCAGCATAATCAAATAGTTCAAGATCATTTAATCCATCCCCAAATACCAAAACATTCTCTGGCTTCAAGCCCAAATGATTTACAAGTTGAGAGACTCCAGAAGCCTTTGATCGATCAAAACGAACAACATCTGACGAATGGGGATGCCAGGATACTAGGCGTAAGTCCTCCTGCAAGGAAGCCGGTAACTCTATCTCACTATCCTGTTCACCAAAAGTCCACATTTGGAAAATTGGTTCTTTCAAATGCAGATCTGGATCTACTGGTAAGTTGGGATAAATGATGTCAATAGCATCACTGATCAAAGGTGTCCGATTGGACAGGGCAGCTTGATGACTAGCCACCAACCCATAATCAATCTCAGATTCTTTGGCCCAATCCACAAAAGAAGAAACGATTGCTTCATTGATTGGCGATTGGTAGATGATAGTTCCTTTTGAATCTTCTATATAGGCACCGTTTAAGGTGACTAGAAAATCAGGATTTAAGTCCCTAATTTCAGGAACAACCCCAAAAACCCCTCTGCCGGTTGCAATCCCTGTCTGAATTCCTTTTTCTTTCAACTGATGAAAGACATCTTTTACAGATTCTGGGATCAATCCAGTTTCTTTTGCACGTAATGTGTCATCAATATCAAAAAAGACGATTTTTACTTTTTTTGCTTTATAACGTAATTTTGCGTCCACTTGTCTCCCCCTATTTTCCTTGCTCTATTATAGCATGTTTCAACTTAAAAATCTTCTTGATTCACCAGATGGTGTCGGAAGGCATAGACAACTGCTTGCGTCCGATCACTGACTTCTAATTTTGATAAGATATTGGAAACATGGGTTTTCACTGTTTTTAAAGAAATAAAGAGTTCATCTGCTATGCGTTGATTTTCATATCCTTTGGTCAATAAAGACAGAATATCTCGTTCTCTAGCCGTCAAATCATCATGCAATTCAGCATGGTTCTTTCGTGACTCAACTTTTTGACTAACTTCTGTCTCGATCGCAAATTCTCCCTTTGCAACCTTCCTTACAGCCTGTAAGATCTCAGTTGCTGACGAAGTCTTTAAGATATAACCTTTTGCACCTGCATCTAAAACCGGGTAGATCTTTTCGTTATCCAAATAAGACGTCAAAATGACAATTTTAGCTTCCGGCCACTCTTTTAGGATGGCTAGTGTTGCATCAATGCCGTTTAGTTCTGGCATTACAATGTCCATGATAATGACATCTGGTCGTTCTTGCAGGGCTAACTCAACTCCCTCTTGTCCATTTTGTGCCTCTGAGACTTGCTCAATATCGGTTTGCATGGACAAAAAGCTTTTTAATCCCAACCGGACCATTTCATGGTCGTCTACTAATAATACTTTCATACAGTTTCCTTTTCATTTTTATCTTTTACAAGGAGGGGAACGCGAATATCTACAGCTACTCCCTTTTGAGGACTCGTTCTTATTTTAATGGTTCCCGCCATGTCTTCTACACGTTCTTGAATATTTTTCAACCCATAACTCAAACGTTCCAATTTTTCCTGCTCAAATCCGATTCCATCATCTACCATCCGTAAATGAAGTTGTTTCCCCTCCTGATGCAAAAAGACATCCATTTGTTGAGCTCTAGCATGTTTCAAGGTATTGCTGACAATTTCTTGGACGATCCGAAACAGATGTTCTTCCATATCTTTTGGAATACTCACTTCATTATGATAGAAGACAACTGTTAGGTCACTCTTTTCCTTCAATTCTCTAAAAATCATCTCCATACCTTCTACTAAACTTTTTCCTTCCAATTCTGTAGGACGAAGATGTAAGAGCAAGACACGTAGATCATTTTGGGCTGTACCTAGAATATCCGATACACCATTTAGTTGTTGCTGGATCTGACTTTTCTCTAACTCAAGAGCCTGTGAAGCCACTCCGGACAAAATCATATTAGCTGCAAACAATTCTTGACTAACTGTATCATGTAGATCGCGCGCAATTCTCTTACGCTCGATTTCCACAATTTCTTCCTCATTTCGCATCACACGATTTTCACTTTTTTGTAAATTTTCTTCTAGTCGAAGCAATTTGCCGTCCAATAAATCTAACTGTTGATTCAATTCTTTGGGGGCAATTTCTTTTCGCCGTGAAGCAGTCAGGATAGATTCTACCTTTTGTTGTACCGCATGAACCGTTACAAATTGCGTGATTTTAATAATTAAGACAACCAAAGCCGTCAATGCAAGCGTCAGACTAAAAACCAAAAATAGGAATGATTGAAGCAAGGAAAGATCTGAGAGAAGTTTGCCCCACTGAAAACCAACAAAATGGAAAATGGTATGACAAATAACCGCAACCACCATTAGGGAATAGAAGTACAATAGGAGATAGTCTAATTTCTTCATGCGCGAATCACCTCAACATCCCCAACGATTCCAACTAATACAATTTTAATAGAACGGTGCGACCTCCGATAATGTGCCGTTTCAATGTCTATGGTTTCATTCCTCATTTTACGGACAGGAAGATCCAAAAACTTCAGATCTCCATACAGGGTGTTAATTTGTAAATGCAACTCTAAATCAATCGGTAAGATAATTTTTGTATTTCCAAAACCTTTCCGGATGATCACCACATTGTCCCAATTGCAAATGGCTACCTCCTCTAAATGAAGGGTGTCATTCCCAAAAACTCGGATCACATTCAGATCTCGATATCCTCGACTTTGCTTTGAAAAATGTTGTAAATCACCAATCCATCTAGTTTTTTCCTGACGAATTTCGGTATTCTCTTCAACATCAAACACAACTGCTTCATTTTCCTTATACATATAAGGGTAAGCGATCAATAAACCATAAACCACCGCAAATAAAATGGCTGCAATCACAAAAGGATTCAGCATCACGATAAAAAACAGAAGCACACTCAGTGCGATTAATAGAAAATTCGCTTTTTGTTTGCCAAAATAGTAATACAAAAGGAGCAAAAAGAGGACCATCAAGACAACAAATCTGGAAAAATCGATTGATAAAATGGTGATTGCTGCTAATGTTAACAAAATGGCTTCAACGAAAATAAAAATTTGTATTTTCCACATAGTCTACCTCATCTTTTCCTATTTTATCAAATTTTTCCTCATTTGACTTCCGTCTGTGGTTGGATAATTGCAT
>CAUUAM010000069.1:0-8531 GCA_963543165.1 uncultured Streptococcus sp.
ATGGAGCGTAAGCTCTTAAATTAATTTTTTGCCCCCACAAAAAGAGGCTGGGACAAAAGTCCTAGCCTCTCAATTGTCTTTGGATTGTCGAGCAAGACGCAGTGGAATGACTAATTGCTCGTTTTATCAGATACTTTTTTGAATTTTGCTGACATAATCGTATTTAGATTATTCTGTCCATCGCGTTGCTCAATCGTCAATGTTAAAATATCTCCATCGATAGAGTATTTATAAGTAGTTTCTTTAGCAACAGGTCCAATGGACATGGTTGCAAGCTGAACAATATTGATAGCTTCTGGGAAGATAATCGTTTGGTTTGCTGTATCTAATTTACCATTTTTCAATACAGAATGAATTTTGAAATTATCTCTATCAAATTCATAAGTTGTATTGGGCAAGTCTTTAGCTACATCTTGTAGAGTGACTGATAATTTAGTAAATTGATTTTTAATATATTGGTCTTTTGTTTCAGTTACTTTAGATGCGTCTTTTTGTTTTAAGTAATCGTAGAATCTTCCAAAACCATCTGCTAGAGATACAGTATAGTCGAATTCAACAGATGTACCTGTAATGTTTAACGTTGGTTTTAAATCTTTCCATGCCTCGGGATAGATCAGCTTGATAGCCGAATCATCATTGTCAAAATCTTTAAAGGCTAAGCTACGTTCAAGAGCTGGTCGGAAATCGATGGCTTGCCATTTTCCTTCAATTGGAACGGGGTCTTTTTGAGTAGTGCTTCCTTTACGTTTGAAGTGTAGTTCATAGTGAACTGGAAGATTATCTTTCTTCGCTTTTCCATCAATTGTTACGTAAAGCATGTCGTCTTTTAATTTGTAGTGATATGTGTTTGGCGAAACGCGATTTTCACCGAATGAGAAGAAGAATGAGTTTGCTACTGAAAGTCCTTCATCAAAGGTCATTGTTTTGGCACCTTGATCAATAGAACCCATTGCTTCGTAGCTAAACACGCCAGTATCTTTATTCATGCTGACTTTGTATTTCTTAAAGTCGCCTGCAAATCCTTCATGAGAGTCATACATGATTTTTTTGAACTCTTCTTCAGTCTTGCCTCTAGCTTCTGTTGTGACAGTGGAGAAAGCTTTAATAAAGTTATCAATGTTATAGTCGTATTTAATGGTTGCCGTATTGTTTTCAATCTTCATATCCATTTTGAAGTCTTGAACAGATTCAAGCAAGTGTGCAAAGTGGATTCCATGGAGGGTATAGGCTCCGATGGATTCCGTTAAAGCATCGAGAGTATCGACTAATTCCCATTCGCCATCAATCGTTTCGACTTTTGGTGTTTCTGTTTTAGCGGCATTTTTAGAGCCACTTTGTTCTTGAGAACAAGAAGCTAGTACGAAGACTGAGAGCAGAGCAACGAATGCTAAAAATAATTTTTTATAACGTCTAATCATCGCTAGACCTCCTTAAAATAGATTATTGTATTACGCTTATATTATACGTGCAACATAAATGTTTTGCAAGGGCTTTCAAACGAATCGCAATTTTGTTCTGTAACTTGACCGATTATTCAAAATAAGAAACGGAAAAATTGTATCTATCGGAGTACAGAAGGTTCTGAAGTATTTTACTAAAACGTAATTCTTGTTTTCTTATGCACAAAAAAGCCCTTGAGAAATTCTCAAGGATCAATGAGTTATTTGTTGTTGCTGTTGTTGTCCACATCCTGATACAAATAGAAGAACAAGAAGGGAAAGCATCCATAGGGAATTTTTCATATTGTTCATGATTTAGCACTCCTTCTAAAAGCCCATAACTGCAGAAAAAGATACTCACTCAATCAGAAGAACAACTTTGTTGCACTTGAATTGACAATTGGAGTTGGAAAATTATTTCTGTTTTCATCTGAAATATTTGTCATCTTATCATCGGATCTATTGGCATTTTTTGCTATAATAGACTGTATGAGTAGAATTTTAGACAATGAAATCATGGGCGATGAAGAGGCCGTTGAACGGACGCTGCGCCCGCAATATTTACATGAATATATCGGTCAAGATAAGGTCAAGGACCAGCTAAAAATCTTTATTGAGGCAGCTAAGCTTCGGGATGAAGCGCTGGACCATGTCCTTCTTTTTGGCCCTCCAGGATTGGGGAAAACCACCATGGCTTTTGTCATTGCCAATGAACTGGGCGTCAATCTCAAGCAGACTTCTGGTCCTGTCATTGAAAAGGCCGGTGACCTGGTAGCTATCTTGAATGATCTAGAGCCTGGCGATGTCCTCTTTATCGATGAGATCCATCGTCTGCCTATGTCAGTCGAAGAAGTGCTCTATAGCGCCATGGAAGATTTTTATATCGACATTATGATTGGCGCTGGTGAGAGCAGCCGGAGTGTCCACCTGGACCTTCCTCCCTTTACTTTGATTGGGGCGACGACCCGAGCAGGTATGCTGTCCAATCCCTTGCGCGCTCGCTTTGGGATTACCGGGCACATGGAATACTATGAGCAAGATGATTTGACAGAGATTGTCGAGCGGACCGCCGAGATCTTTGAGATGGAGATTACCCACGAGGCTGCCGAAGAGCTTTCTCTTCGTAGTCGTGGGACTCCTCGGATTGCCAACCGGTTGCTTAAACGGGTGCGCGATTTTGCTCAGATCATGGGCGATGGCTTGATTGATGACACCATTACCGACAAGGCTCTCTCCATGCTGGATGTGGACCATGAAGGGCTGGACTATGTCGATCAAAAGATCCTGCGTACCATGATTGAAATGTACGGGGGAGGACCAGTTGGCCTTGGGACTCTATCGGTCAATATTGCTGAAGAACGCGAGACGGTAGAAGACATGTATGAGCCTTACTTGATCCAAAAAGGATTTATCATGCGGACCCGGACAGGGCGCGTGGCGACTCGCAAGGCCTATGAACACCTGGGTTATCCCTACAATGGAGACTAACAGAAGATGCTGACAGAAGAAACGATAATAAAACAAATCCAAGCGGATCCGGAGATGATGGCCGTCTTAACCATTATTCGAGATCTAGGCTTGGCAGATTCCTGGCTTGCAGCGGGCGCGGTGCGAAATTTCATCTGGAATCAGCTCTCTGGAAGACCAGGGTTTGATGCGACAACCGATATGGATCTGGTCTTTTATGACCCTATGATTAGTTATGAGGAGACTCTGCAGATTGAGCAGGAATTAAAGAAGACCTATCCCCAGTACGCTTGGGAAGTGAAAAATCAAGTCTACATGCACCAGCATAGCCCAGGGACGGTTCCTTATCGCAGTGCTTGTGATGCGGTTTCCAAATACCCCGAGCAGTGTACGGCTCTTGCGGTCCGCTTAAGGAAAGATGGTCAGCTAGAGCTCTTTCTCCCTTATGGGACAAGGGATATCGAAGACTTTATCGTTGAGCCGACTCCACATTTTTTAGCCAGTCCAGAACGCTTGGCGGTTTATACAGAGCGTATGAAAAAGAAAAATTGGAAGAGTAAATGGCCTCAATTAGAGGTCCGTTTTCCAAAATAGAGAAAAAATCAGATTTGAAAAGGGAATCTGATTTTTCTTTAAAATGATGGAGCCCCTTTGTCATCTTTCTGTCACATTTTTGTTATAATAGTAATAGTATGCTGGTTTTCCATAGTGGAAAGCAAAGTGCTCAGCTAGGTTGGGCAGTCCGAACAAGGAGTTAGGTGGAATCATGAAAAAAATCGTCTTTGTCTGCTTAGGAAATATTTGTCGGAGCCCTATGGCAGAGTTTGTCATGAAGGACTTGACGGATCAGTATGAGATTGAAAGCCGGGCCACTTCTAGCTGGGAACATGGAAATCCTATCCATCGGGGAACCCAGAAAATCTTTCAACAACACCAGGTCCCGTATGATCCAGCCAAGACTTCCTTACAGATCAAGGAAGAGGATTTTTATGCCTTTGATCTGATCCTGGGGATGGACGAAAACAATGTAGCAGATCTAAAACAAATGGCTCCTGCAGGGACAGAGCATAAGATCCATCTTTTTGCTGCTGAAAGTGTGCCAGATCCATGGTATACTGGTGATTTTGAGGAAACCTATGCTAGAGTTCTGGCGGGCTGTGAGGCTTGGTTAGATCAGCTAGCAACTTCTGAAGAGTTTAATATGTGAGAGAATACAGAATATGAAAGAATTTTTGGAGACTTATAAGGTCTATCTAACAAGAAAAAATATAGAAATAGCAGCAGTTGTCGTGATTATATTATCTGCTTTGCTGGTCTTCTTTTCAGCTATTCCGAGTCAGGGTACATTGACTTTAGACAAGGGCGCTATCCGTTATGACGGAACCTTAGTCCGTGGCAAAATGAATGGCAAAGGAACGGTCACCTTCAAAAATGGGGATACCTATACAGGCAACCTCGTCAACGGCTCCTTTAGTGGCTATGGTAAGTTTAAGTCCAAGGATGGCTGGACCTATGAAGGACAGTTTGTCAATGGCCAGCCCGAGGGCAAAGGCACCTTAACCACAGAAGCCAACGTCGTATACAAAGGAACATTCAAGCAGGGGATCTATCAAAATGCGCATTAAATGGTTTTCACTAGTCCGTGTCACAGGACTCTTATTGGTATTGCTCTACCATTTCTTCCAGAAATCCTTCCCAGGAGGCTTTATTGGGGTAGATATTTTCTTCACCTTTTCAGGATTTTTGATTACGGCTCTCTTGATCGATGAATTTGCACGCAAGCAGGAGATCGACTACCTAGCTTTCTTGAAGCGGCGCTTTTATCGAATCGTACCGCCGCTTGTTTTCATGGTCTTGGTTGTGATGCCTTTTACCTTTATGGTCCAACGTGACTACGTGGCTGGTATTGGGACTCAGATTGCAGCAGTCTTTGGTTTTGTGACCAATTTCTTTGAGATGGCAACCGGTGGTAGTTACGAAAGCAACTTTATTCCCCATCTCTTCCTTCATACTTGGAGTTTGGCTCTAGAGGTGCATTACTATGTGCTGTGGGCATTCCTGGCATGGTTCTTGGCTAAACGGTCTAAGACAGTTGGGAAATACCGAGGTATGCTCTTCTTAGCATCTAGCGGGCTCTTTCTCTTCACCTTCTTGTCCATGTTCATCCGCGCTTTTTTGACAGCCAATTTCTCCACGATTTATTTCTCTAGTCTTACCCATATCTTCCCCTTCTTTGTGGGATCGTGTTTAGCAACGGTGACAGGGATTACCAATGTCAGTCCTAACTTTACAAAACTTGTACAGTCTTGGAGTATGAAAAAGACGTTAGCGGTCTTGGGTGGCAGTTTTGCCTTCTTGTTCCTGCTCAGTCTTTTCTTGCCATTTGATAGCTTATGGACCTATCTGTTTGGCTTTTTGGTAGCGACAATTGCGGCTTGTGCCATGATTCTTTCGGCCCGTATTCTCCATGAGAAGACACCAAATGCAAAAGAACCAGCTGTCCTCAATTTCTTTGCGGATACCAGTTATGGAGTTTATCTTTTCCACTGGCCTTTCTTTATTATCTTCTCCCAACATTTGGGAAATCTGGTAGGAGCTATTGCGACAACCATTGTCTCCTTGACTCTAACAGCTCTTTCTTTCTATATTTTGGAGCCAACCATTGCAGGTAAAGAGCCTCGTGTCTTTGGCATGAAGATGGACCTCGGTTTTTTAACCAAGCCAATCTTTTACCTGATGATTCCCTTGACCCTGTTGATGATTGGGATTTCCGTTTTTGCACCAACAGTGGGAGCTTTTGACGAAAGCTTAGTTGTTAGTGGTCTTAATCAAGCAAATAGCAAAATGCAGGTCACACGGACCCAGGTAGAAAATGCTACAGCGACAGATTATAACGTCTCAAATGGGGTGACCATGATTGGTGATTCTGTTAACTTGCGGGCGCAGGATTACCTACTAAAAGCAATCCCGGGCATCCAGATCGACGCGGTGGTGAGCCGTCAGTTGGAAAATGGGATGAAGGTCTTTGAGACGGATATTTCCAATAAGGTCTTATTGAAAAATGTCGTCATTGCCCTAGGAACGAATACGGTTAGCAACTACAAAGAGTTGCTGGATCAGTATGTTGAAAAACTTCCAAAAGGTCGTCGCTTGATCTTTGTGACACCATATGATGGTCGTTATGCCAACGATCAGTCTAGTGAATCGGTCCAAACTCGTCTCTATCAGTTGGAATTAGCCAAGAAGTATGATTTTATTACCATTGCAGATTGGTACCAAGTAGCTGTTGAAAATCCAAACATTTGGGTTGGCACAGACTCTGTCCACTTCAATTTGGAAACAAACGGTGGTGAACTCTATGCCCAAACGGTTAAGGAAGCCCTTGATAAAGCAGAAAAAGGTCCTGTTAAGAAGTAGAGAGACTTCTTTGAAATCACAATAAAACAAATGCTAACAAAAGAGAACAAAAAGCAACTTTTTACTTGTAAAAAGCTGCTTTTTTTAGTAAGATTAAGAAAACGCTTACAAAAATAGATTGAAAATATGACTTTGTGAAGAAAAATTTTTTTGATGTTTTTTTCACAATATCATCAAGGGAATTCTATAATGATGCCTGATTTGATAAAATATTCACAAACTATTAAAAATTCTTTGTGAAAGTTGCTTGGAAGTGTTTACAAAAATCTTAAAATAGAGTACAATTATATTGTGAAATAATTAACAAATCGAAATCTCTTACACTGTTCTTGAAAATTTCTGAAAACAGGAAAAAGTTCCGGAAAAGAATAAGGGTTTCAAACATTGGAGGAAAGCATCAAATGGCTGATAAAAAAACTCTCTCACCTGAAGAAAAGAAACTCGCTGCTGAAAAACACGTAGACGAGTTGGTCCAAAAGGGTCTTGTTGCATTAGAAGAAATGCGTAAATTGAATCAGGAGCAAGTGGACTATATCGTTGCAAAAGCATCTGTAGCAGCTCTTGACGCACACGGTGAGCTCGCTCTTCATGCCTATGAAGAAACTGGTCGTGGGGTCTTTGAAGACAAGGCGACGAAGAACTTGTTTGCTTGTGAGCACGTAGTCAACAACATGCGTCATACGAAAACAGTTGGCATCATTGATGATGATGATGTGACAGGCTTGACCTTGATTGCAGAACCAGTCGGTGTGATCTGCGGGATCACTCCAACTACCAACCCAACTTCTACAGCAATCTTCAAAGCCTTGATCTCCTTGAAGACCCGTAACCCTATCATCTTTGCCTTCCACCCATCTGCTCAAGAATCATCTGCTCATGCGGCTCAAATCGTACGCGATGCAGCGATCAAGGCAGGAGCACCTGAAAACTGTGTGCAATGGATTACCCAACCTTCGATGGAAGCAACCAGTGCGTTGATGAACCACGAAGGGATTGCGACTATCCTTGCGACAGGTGGGAACGCCATGGTGAAAGCGGCCTATTCTTGCGGGAAACCAGCTCTTGGGGTAGGTGCCGGAAACGTACCTGCTTATGTTGAAAAAACAGCTAATATCCGCCAAGCAGCCCACGATATCGTCATGTCTAAATCATTTGACAACGGAATGGTTTGTGCGTCTGAACAAGCAGTGATTATCGATAAAGAAATCTACGATGAGTTTGTAGAAGAATTCAAATCTTACCACACTTACTTTGTCAACAAAAAAGAAAAAGCCCTTCTTGAAGAGTTCTGCTTCGGTGTCAAAGCCAATAGCAAAAACTGTGCGGGTGCAAAATTGAATGCGGACATCGTTGGGAAACCAGCAGCATGGATCGCTGAACAAGCTGGCTTCTCTGTCCCAGAGGGAACCAATATCCTTGCTGCAGAAGTGAAAGAAGTTGGTCCAAAAGAACCATTGACTCGTGAAAAATTGTCTCCAGTCATTGCTGTTTTGAAAGCAGATAGCCGTGAAGATGGAATTGACAAAGCTCGCCAAATGGTTGAATTCAACGGACTTGGTCACTCTGCTGCCATCCATACTGCAGATGCTGATCTTGCTAAAGAATTTGGGAAAGCTGTCAAAGCCATCCGTGTGATCTGGAACTCTCCTTCGACTTTCGGTGGTATCGGGGACGTATACAATGCCTTCTTGCCATCATTGACTCTTGGTTGTGGTTCTTACGGACGCAACTCAGTCGGTGATAACGTAAGCGCAGTAAACCTCTTGAATATCAAAAAAGTCGGACGCCGGAGAAATAACATGCAATGGATGAAACTTCCTTCGAAGACATACTTCGAACGTGGATCAATTGAATACTTACAAAAATGTCGTGATGTAGAACGTGTCATGATCGTAACAGACCATGCGATGGTAGAACTTGGTTTCTTGGATCGCATTATTGAACAATTAGACCTTCGCCGCAACAAGGTGGTTTACCAAATCTTTGCGGATGTTGAACCGGATCCAGATATCACAACTGTTGAACGTGGTACAGAGATCATGCGGACCTTCAAGCCAGATACGATCATCGCTCTTGGTGGTGGTTCTCCAATGGATGCGGCTAAAGTTATGTGGCTCTTCTATGAACAACCAGAAGTGGACTTCCACGATTTGGTTCAAAAATTCATGGATATCCGTAAACGTGCCTTCAAATTCCCATTGCTTGGTA
>CAUUAM010000070.1:0-8527 GCA_963543165.1 uncultured Streptococcus sp.
CTTGAAGCGCCAGGGCATTTTTCAAATCTAGCGCTTCTGACTCCTCGATCAAGGGGGAAATAAAGTAGGCTTGAGAACCATTACCGAGTTCTTTCACCAACCAGTCGAGCACCACTTCTAACTGTTCATGCTTGACCCAACGTGTCTTGATTTCCTTGCGTCCAGCTGGCATTTGATTAATGATCGACACGTCCATATCCCCGAAGGCTGTAATGGCCAAGGTCCGAGGAATAGGGGTGGCCGTCATCATTAAAACATCTGGGTTTTGCCCTTTTTCTCGAAGAATGCGGCGCTGAGCAACCCCAAAACGGTGTTGCTCATCAATAATGACCAAGCCAAGATCTTGGTAATGAACCCCCTCCTGGATTAAGGCATGCGTCCCCACAATTAGTTGAGCTGTTCCTGAGGCGATCTCATCTAAGACTTCTCGTTTCTCAGCCGCCTTTAATCCTCCTGTTAGAAGGGCAACCGGTAGATCAGGAAAGAGATGTTTCAAACTTTCTTTATGTTGCTCTGCTAGAATCTCTGTTGGAACCATCAAGGCAGCTTGCTTACCAGCGCTAATCGCTGCATACATGGCAAGACCGGCTACAACCGTCTTACCACTTCCTACATCCCCTTGAAGCAGACGGTTCATATGGTAAGGAGAGGCCATATCTGTCAAGATTTCATTCAAACTTTTTTCTTGGGCTTGCGTCAGCTCAAAAGGAAGCTGCTTTTTTCGGTCTGCCATTTTTTCTGGATCCCAGGCCAAGGTGATTCCTTGGCTGGCATCGTGATTTTCTTCTTTTAGCACTTGGAGCTGTAGCTGGAAAAAGAGGAGTTCTTCAAATTTCACCCGGCGAAGGGCTTGCTTGTACTCTGCTAGATCCTTAGGAAAATGCATAGCCTGCACTGCTTGAGAGCGTGACAAGAGTTGATAACGCTCCCGCAAAACTTGGGGCAAATTCTCTTCTAAAAGCTGATCCAAGCCCTGATCGAATGCTATTTTGATCAACTTTACCAGGCTATTTTGGCTGATTCCTTGCATCACCCGATAAACCGGCTGCAAATCATCTTCCACCTGAGCTAGAAGTTTCATCCCCGTCAAACTGCCTTTTGCCTTGTCCCATTTCCCAAAAATCGCTACTGTTTGCTGAATCTCGATTTTGTCTGCTAAATAGGGTTGGTTGAAAAAATTAACCGCAATCACTTGGTCTCCTTGTTTGATTGAAAAGCGCAAGCGATTTCGTTTGTAGCCATAATATTGGACATTGGCTGGTGTTGCTACAAGACCAGAAATGACAGCTTTTTCGCCATCTTCTAACTCTAAAACATTGCGCGTTTTAAAGTCTTCATAGCGAAACGGGAAGTACAAAAGCAAATCCTCTAGAGTTTCAATCCCTAATTTTTTAAATTTTTCCGCTGATTTTGGACCGACACCAGGCAGTACGGATAAGGGTTGGTGTAAATTCATCGCTCCTCCTTTAATGTATAAAAAGCAGGCCCTATCGGGAAAGTCCCACCTGCTTTTTCTTATTGCTGACCTGTATATTCACGCGGAATCCGATCGCTTAATAGACAGACTACTTCGTAATTAATAGTGCCACGGTAGTCCGCAACTTCTGTCGTTGTGATTTTCTTCTCCCCATCTCGTCCAATCAGGGTAACTTTGGTCCCCAAAGGCATTTCTTCAGGAAGGCGAATCGTCACCTGGTCCATCGAAACACGACCAACAATGGGGCAAAACTCTCCATTAACGAGGACATGGAAATTTTGCATCTCTCTGATCCAACCATCCGCATAGCCAATGGGAATCGTCCCAATCCATTGGGTTTCTTCTGTTGTATAGGTTGCTCCGTAGCCAATATCTTGACCGGCTTCTAACTGTTTGACATGAACTAACTCACTTACTAAACTCAAGGCTGGCTTGATTTCATAAGGCAAGGCTAAGACAGAACCGCTTGGATTCAAGCCATACATGACATCTCCCAGACGTACAGCTGTGAAAATCGTATCTGCATGCCACAAAGAGGTGGCAGAATTACTAGCATGAACCACCGGAGGAAGGGTTTCAAGAGCAGCCAATACTTCTTTGAAAAAGCGGTATTGCTCTTGAAATTTCCGGTCATCTGCTTCATCTGCTGTTGCAAAATGAGTGAAGATCCCTTCGATTTCAGCTCCAGCTGCTAAGAGGAGGCGTTCAGCTTCTTTGATCTCTTCGATTCTTCGGAATCCAATCCGCCCCATTCCTGAGTCCACCTTAATATGGACCTTCAATCCCGATAAATCTTCTTCTTCTACAAGCAATTGATTCAACCAAGCAAGACTAGCCACCGTTAAGCGGATGTCATGCTCTTTGGCCAGACTCACTATTTCGCTTGGTACTACTCCCAAAATCAAAATAGGGTGTTGCAAGCCTACCTCACGGATTTCAAGGGCTTCATCCATATTGGAGACACAAAAGCCATCTACTTGAGCTGCCAATTTTTTGGTTACTGCAACAACCCCATGACCATAGGCGTTGGCCTTTACGACTGCATACTTTAAGGTTTGAACTGGAATATGTTCACTGACTTGTTGCACATTAAAGGCAATGGCATCCAAATCGACTCTTGCAACAGTTGGTCTATGTTTACTTGCTTTCATTTTCTTCCTCCAAAATGACACTGGTCGAGACTAAGTCTCCCTTGTGACTGATCGAAATCCATACCTTCCCAGAAAAAGGAGACTTGGAAAAATAAGGAGCTCCTTGGGCATCATTTAAAATTTCTAAATCTTGAAAACCAACCGGTCCAATCCCTGTTCCCATGGCCTTTGAAAAGGCTTCTTTAGCAGACCATCGGCCCGTTAAATATTCCATTTTCCGCTTTCCGGACAATTCCTCAAAGCGCGCCCGCTCAGCCTCAGTTAAAATTTTTTCTACAAATCGAGCATTCTTTTGATAGGCTTTTTCAATCGCAGTGATCGATTCAATATCGATCCCATGTCCTTTGATCATCTTGTTTTATCCTTATTTATCGTTTCAATATCGTCTAACCGATAAAAGAGAAGGGGCCAAAGAATCACTCCTTCCGCCCCTGCCTTTTATTTATTCATCGTTGCAATTTCTTTGACCAAGGCCTGTGTTTTTTCCCAACCTAGGCAAGGGTCTGTGATCGATTGACCATAAACCGCCGGTTCATTTTGACGGCCATCTTCTAAGTAAGACTCAATCATGAAACCACGAACTAAGGATGCTAAATCTTTATTCCAAGCACGGTTCATCATGGTTTCTCTCACGATGCGTACTTGCTCTTTAAATTGTTTTCCAGAATTATCATGGTTGGTATCCACCAGGATGAAGGGATGTTGCAAGCCCAATTCGCTATAGCGTTTTGATGCCGCTAGCAAATCTTCATAATGGTAATTTGGAATATTCTTACCAGTTGCATCCAAGCCTCCGCGAAGAATCGCATGGGCCAAAGGATTTCCTGATGTTTCCACTGCTTGGGCATTGAACAAGAAATTTTGGGGATGTTGGGCCGCATAAATCGCATTGAACATGACAGAAAGATTTCCAGAGGTTGGATTCTTCATGCCTGTTGGAGCAGAGATCCCACTAGATACAAAGCGGTGCTCCTGGTCTTCGACTGAGCGCGCTCCAATCGCGTGGTAGGAAATCAAATCTTCAACATAAGGAAGAATGCCTGGATAAAGCAATTCATCTGCAGTCGTTAAACCAGTTTCTGTAATCACACGATAGTGAAGATGGCGCACAGCTTTTAAACCATCCACAAAGCTTGGTGCCGCCTGTGTATCTGGTTGGTGCATCAAGCCTTTATAGCCATCCCCATTGGTCCGAGGCTTAGCCGTATAGACCCGCATCACAATAAAAATCTGATCTTTCACTTGCTCTTGCAAGTCTGCCAAGCGACGGGCATACTCCATCACCGCTTCTTCATTATCAGAAGAACAAGGCCCAATCACAAGAAGGATCCGTTGGTCTTCTCCTTTGATAATCGCCTCCAACTCCCGGTCACGTGCTTCTTTACGCTCCAAGGCTGAACCTTCCAAGCGGTACAGAGAAGTGATCTCTTGCTCATCAATCTTATTGCTCTTCGTAACGAATACCATACGGCCTCCTTCTGGTTTCTAGACCCTTCCTTTCCTCCTTACAAGAGGAAATCTTAAAATTTACGTCCGTGACAGTTTTTAAACTTCTTACCAGAACCACAAGGGCACAAATCATTGCGTTTCACTTGTGACAAATCAACTTCTGCTGGAATATCTTGTTGTTGCGCTGCAATATTGCGCGTAGCAGTTGTTGAAATGCTGTGTTCTGTACGTGGACGTTCTTGTTCGTGAATTTGGGCTTTCATCATCAGACGAGTGACGTCAAATTCAATCGATCCAATCATATCGTTAAACATACGGAAACTTTCTGATTGGTATTCCACCACTGGGTTATTTTGCGCATACCCACGGAGTCCAACTGCATTTCGCAATTGATCCAAAGCATCGATGTGGTCTGTCCACTTGCTGTCCACCACTCGAAGGATCAATACTTTTTGGAACTCTTGCACAGACTCTTCGTCACGCAATTTTGCTACTTGACTAGCATAGATTTCTTCTGCTCGTCCATACAAGTAGTCGATGACTTCCTTGTCTGATTTTCCTTCAATATCACTTTCAGAAATAGTATCTTCCGGAACCAAATTGTATTTGGCAAAGTTCAGAATCGCTTCAATGCGTTCTTCCTTGTTTGAGTGGCTAGCTCCTTCGACAATCCGTTTGATGGTCCGTTTAATCATCGCCATGATTTCAGGTGCCAAGTCGCGGTTAGCTGTGATCACATCATAGCGTTCTGCATAGATGATTTCCCGTTGTTCCCGCATCACGTCATCGTATTGAAGGACTTGTTTACGAGTATCGTAGTTATTTCCCTCAACCCGTTTTTGTGCTCCCTCTACTTGTCGGGTAAACATGTTTGAACGGATAACCGATTCTTCTTCACTCAACTTGAAGCGGTCGAGCACTGCCTTGATCCGTTCTGAACCAAAACGACGCATCAACTCATCTTCAAGAGACAAGTAGAATTGAGATTCCCCTGGATCTCCTTGACGTCCTGAACGTCCACGAAGCTGGTTGTCGATCCGACGACTTTCGTGACGTTCGGTTCCGATCACACAAAGTCCACCGAGTTCGCGAACCCCTTCACCGAGCTTGATATCGGTACCACGTCCGGCCATGTTGGTCGCGATGGTAACAGCACCACGTTGACCAGCATTCATGATGATTTGTGCTTCTTTATAGTGGTTTTTCGCATTCAACACTTCGTGAGGAACACCTGCTTGAACCAATAATTGAGAAAGGTAATCACTGGTTTCAACGGCAACAGTACCTACAAGGACTGGTTGCCCTTTTTCATGACGAGTCTTCACATCTTCCACAACAGCCTTGAATTTTGATTTCAAGCTTGGGTAGAGAAGGTCTGGATGGTCAATACGAGCAATCGGACGGTTAGTTGGAATAGGAATCACGCGAATGTTGTAAATTTCACGGAACTCTTCTTCTTCCGTTTTCCCTGTCCCTGTCATCCCTGACAACTTCTTATACATACGGAAGAGGTTTTGGTAGGTAATTGATGCAGAAGTTTTGGTTTCTTCTTGAACTGGTACACCTTCTTTGGCCTCGATCGCTTGGTGGAGACCATCAGAATAGCGACGTCCTTCCATTGTACGACCCGTAAATTGGTCGACAATCAAGATTTCTTGATCTTCACTTACCACATAGTCGATATCCAAGATCATGATGTAGTTAGCACGAAGGGCATTGTCAATAAAGTGGGTCAAGGCTACGTTTTCAATATCATACAAGTTTTCAAGATTAAAGTAGCTTTCCGCCTTATCAATCCCTGAATCTGACAAACCAATGGTTTTAGAGGGCACATCGATAATGTAATCATCCTCTGTCAAGCTTTTCACATAAGCATCTGCCATGTGATAGAGTTGGCTTGTATCAGAAGCTGACTGACCAGAAACGATCAACGGAGTACGCGCTTCGTCAATCAAGATTGAGTCTACCTCATCGACCAAGGCATAATTCAATGGACGTTGAACCATGTTTTCTGCACGCACAACCATGTTGTCACGTAGGTAGTCAAATCCGATCTCTGAGTTGGTTGAGTAAGTAATATCACAGAGGTAAGCTTCTTTTTTCTCAGCTGGAGATTTTGCTGCCAGGTTGATCCCTACTGAAAGGCCAAGCCAAGAGTAGAGCTCACCCATCTCTGTCGCATCCCGTTCGGTTAGGTATTCATTGACGGTAACAACGTGTACCCCTTTACCAGACAAGGCATTCAAGTATACAGGCATGGTCGCTGTCAGGGTTTTTCCTTCCCCTGTACGCATCTCTGGAACGTCACCATGGTGAAGAACGATTCCCCCCATAACCTGAACCTTGTATGGAAACAAACCAAGGACCCGTTTTGCTCCTTCACGGACAACCGCAAAGGCTTCGTACAAAAGATCATCCAAAGACTCACCGTCTTGATAGCGTTGCTTAAACTCAACTGTTTTCGCTTTTAATTCGTCATCTGTCAAAGCTGCCATTTGATCTTCATAAGAAAAGACCTTATCAGCCATTTTTTCAAGACGCTTGATTTCGCCTCGATCATTTTCAATAATTGTTTTTAATAAATTTGCCATTTTTTTCCTTACTTTGAAACTTCAAAAATCTAAAATGTTCTTTTTATTCTAGCATTTTTTTAACATTTTTTCAAGATCAAGGCTGTTTCTTTCAAGACTTTTGAATGGATTTTTTCGTCTTCGTCCATTCAAAAAAATGCCTGCTTAAGCAGACATCTTTGAAAGACCATTCGATCATTGTGACAAATGGTAAGAATAGCTGGCGACGACTACTTCTTCGTGCCAACGAAGAGCATACTTCAATTTCAAACTCATTTGGTTGTGCAAAATATTTTGCCAGTGTTTCTTAGGAATGAATTGGGGAACCAAAACGGTAACGGTATTACCTTTTGCTTTTGCTTCTTCCGCTACTTTTGCAACAAATTCAACGGTTGGTTGGATAATATCCCGATAGCTTGTCATGACATTTTCAAAACGAATATCTGGGAAGTAATGCTTGAATTCTTCAGCTACTTCCATATCCTTGGCCTTGGTTTCTTCTGTAGAAACGTGCATGGCTATGACGTCATTTCCTAGGCTATTGGCATAACTCATAGCTCCCACACTTACCTGAGTGACATTTCCGACAAGGACAATCACTGTATTGCCCGCATAACTTGTCTTTTCGATCCTACCTCCCAAGCGCAATTGAGCCGCAACTTTATCATAGTGATTGCGGATACTCAAGAACATCCAAAGCAAAAGACCAATAATAGGGAAGAAGGGCCAGATTTCACGTAAACGGAAGAGCAAGAGAATCAAGACAATGCCGTAACAGATAATAGCACCAACGATATTGGCGATCGAGTACTTAAGAAAGCCTCTTTGATATTGGCGTTTCCAGTGAATGACCATCCCTGTTTGAGAAAGGGCAAAAGGAATGAAGACCCCAATGGTATAAAGGGGAATCAAACTTTCTGTTTGACCATCAAAGATCAGGAGCAAGACGATGGCTCCAATCGCCAAGGTCAAGATCCCATTGGAATAGCCTAGGCGATCTCCTTTTTCCATATACATGTGTGGCATGTATTTATTCTTGGCCATGTTGAAGGCCAACATAGGAAAGGCAGAAAAACCAGTATTGGCCGCAACCGCCAAGATCAAGGCTGTTGATAATTGGAAGACATAGAAGAAAGCTTGTCCAACTGGAGAGTTGCCTAGAATGGCTTGGGCCATTTGAGCCAAAGTCGTCACATTTTTAGCAGGAACCACACCAACCCAGTAATTGAGGAAGGTAATCCCTGCAAACATGATTCCCAAAATCAAGGCCATGATGGTCAAAGTCGATGCCGCATTCTTGGCTTTTGGTTTTTTAAAGAAAGGAACCGAATTGGAGATAGCTTCAACCCCTGTCAAAGAGGCAGAACCACTGGTGAAGGCGCGCAACAAAAGGATGACACTAACACCTGAAATGGTTTGACCCACATGAGCAGTCGCGTTGTAAGGCAATTGCCCAGTCAAAATTTGGACAAAGCCATACCCAACTAAGGCAATGGTACTAACAATAAAGAGATAAACCGGAACCATCAAGGAAGATGCTGATTCACGAAGCCCCCGCAAGTTCATCAGCATCAAGATCAAAACCAACAAGATGGAGATATGAAGGTTGTAGGGATGCAAGGCTGGAATGGCTGAGGTAATGGCATCTGCACCGGAAGAAACAGATACCGCTACTGTCAGCATATAGTCAACCAAGAGACTACCACCAGCGATCAATCCCGCTTTTGGAGACAAATTCTCCGTAGTCACCATGTAGGCCCCTCCCCCTTGAGGATAGGCATGAATGACCTGGCGATAAGAAATCGTTAAACTGGCTAGGAGAACTAGAACCACAATCCCAATTGGAATGGACCACCAAATGGCTCCTGCTGATACCGTCA
>CAUUAM010000071.1:0-8511 GCA_963543165.1 uncultured Streptococcus sp.
AGGACATCGCTATTTTTGATCCCAATCCCGCTGTCTTTTATATAGAGGGTCTGGTCTTTGAAATAGATCTCAATACCACCGGTGCTGGTGTACTTGAGGCTATTGGACAAGAGCTGCTCAATGATGACCAAGAGCCACTTGCGGTCTGTGATCACCTCATGTTCCAAATCATGCAGGTTCACTGTCAAGTTCTTTTGGATAAAAAAGAGGGCATGTTTGCGAACTACTTCTTTGACCAAGTCCTCTAGCGACACGCGCTTTAAGACCAGGTCGTCATGAAAACTCTCAAGTCGCAGGTACTGCAAAACCAGATTGGCATAGGAATCAATCTTGAAAAGTTCCTGCTCCATCTGTTGCTTGACCATAGGTGTCTCGACATCTTGGACCAAGAGCTGGCTAGCCGCAATGGGCGTCTTAATCTGGTGAACCCAGAGAGTGTAGTAATCCATCAGGTCATTGAACTTGGCCTGGGCTGTTTTACTTTCCTCCAGGCGTGCCTGCTTTTCTTCCATGTATTTTTCATAAAGGAGATGTTCCAGAGGGGAGGCAACCTCTATTTCCTCATACAGCGAGGCTTTGCGGTACTCCTGAAAGGTCATGGCAAAGTCCCAGACCAAGACACAGAGGGCAAAAAAGCATAGCACTAGGGTCGCATAAAGGAAAACCGTCACAGCCTCTGGAAAGAGATAGGCAAAGATCAGATCGACGATCAAAAAGATGACCACTAGAAAGAGCAAGCGCCTGCGGGATACCACATACTGCCAAAAGATGTTTCCAAATTTATTCATGGACCAACCCGTAACCGATGCCTTTCTTGGTTTCGATGAAGTTTGACAAGCCAACCTCTTCTAGTTTCTTTCGCAGGCGAGCTACATTAACAGACAAGGTATTGTCATCAATAAAGAAGTCGCTATTCCAGAGTTCTTTCATCATATCATCCCGTGCCACGATACTGCCCGCATGCTCAAACAGGACCCGCAAAATCTGAAATTCATTCTTGGTCAGCTTGATGACGTTACCCTCATACACCAAGTCTGTGGACTTGAGATTGAGAATAGCCCCACGGTGCTCCAGCAGGTTTTGATCTGTCCCAAATTCGTAAGAGCGGCGCAAGAGTCCTTGGACCTTGGCAAGGAGGACATTTTGATCAAAAGGCTTGGTGACAAAGTCGTCTCCACCCATATTGATGGCCATGACAATATCCATGGCTTGGTCCCGTGAAGAAAGAAACATGATCGGAACCTTTGACACCTTGCGAATCTCCTGGCACCAGTGGTAACCATTGTAGAGTGGAAGGCCAATATCCATGAGAATCAAGTGGGGGGCACTTTCTACGAAGATCCCAAGAACATCCATAAAATCCTCTACTGCGACCACTTCATAGCCCCATTGTTCCAATAATTGTTTGACTTGTTGGCGAATAATTTCATCATCTTCCACTAAGAAAATTTTATGCATGGCTTTCTTTCCTTCTATTTTTCTTCTTCCTATTATAACAGATTAAGAAGCAGAGAAAAAGATCGAGCTTAACCTTCTTAATATGAGCTACTTTTTCTACTCCCATTTTTGTGCTATACTGAAAGAAATAAGACACAGGAGGCACAGATGTCGACGATTTTTGATTACCTAAAAGAAGTGACTTACGATTCCATCTATGACCGTCCCTTCAAGGAACTGGATGTCCTCGCATTGACAGAGCTGACTTATCTGCCCTTTGGACATATTGTGCCTCAAGGAGATACGACCAATATTGAAGTCCGCTTGTCTGATGCGGCAGAGCTGGTCGATCGAACGACCAATTTCATCGTGACGAATCAACACCTGCACTTAGTCGATGAGCTAGCTAGTTCTAAGCGTTTTAAGAACATCAAACTCCTCAACTATGTCGATGAGTACGATCCTGATGTTCAGAAGCAATTTGCGGCGATGACTTATCGACTGACTATGAATACATATTTAGTTGTGTTTAGAGGGACGGATGATACCTTGATCGGCTGGAAGGAAGACTTCCACATGACCTATATGGACCATGTCCCAGCCCAAAAACGGGCAGCCAGCTACCTGCAAAACGTCATGAAGGAATTTCCTAAAGGGCGCTTTATGGTGGCCGGCCACTCCAAAGGAGGCAATCTCGCAGCCTACGCCTGCTCTTATCTTCCAGACCATCTGTTTGAACGGGTCGACGCCATCTATAGCTACGATGCTCCTGGCCTCAACAAGTCCATTATTGAAACAGAAGGCTACCAGCGTACATCACCTAAAATTCACCGTTTTGTCCCACAAGGATCCATCGTTGGGATGATGCTGGAAGTTCCTGAGCCTGCTACAATCGTTAAAAGCCGAGTTTTTGGTGGCTTTGCTCAGCATAACGCCTTCACGTGGAAGGTTGAAAGGGATGGATTTGTGACCCTGGATCAAACCAGTCCCGATAGCCAACAAACCGACGAGACTCTGAAGCAATGGGTAAGAGAGGTTCCTGATAGCCAACTCAAGAAATTTTTCGACACCTTCTTCGGCCTCTTCTTAGATGCAGGTATCACTTCAATCAATGATCTAACGGATTTTAAACAGCTCGCTAAGGCCAAAGAAATCCTCCAAAACGCCCAGGATTTGGATCCTACAGAGCGAGAAATGCTGGAACGCTTGGCCAAGCAGCTCATTAACACCCGTGTCCAAGCTTGGAAAAACTGGCAGACGCTTCCCCGTATTCTGCTTCAAATAGCTGCATTTTTCAAGCGAAAAAAAGGAATTGAGCCCTCCTCACCTCTGCTCCTTGAGCACAAAGATTGACCATTTCAACTCTATTTTATAAAATGTAATAATATAGTTTACATCAAATGGTGTGACCAAATTTTTTATATAGAAAGAGAATCATATGAAATCAATTAAAGGAATAACCCTGATCATAGCTAGCTTAGCACTGACCATCTTTGCTTGGCTCACCTCCGGAATGACCAATTTTATCATCCCTGGACTAGCTTTAACGACCCTCTCTTGGACCTTCTTATTAGCAACCCGCTCAGCGCATTTGGAAGTTCTCTTTCATGGAATTGAAAACATGTATGCCATTCACAAAGTCATGGCCGTTTTTTCACTGATTCTTCTGGCTTTCCATAATATCAGTATGGGCGGTCTGTGGGGATCTCACTTAGCTGCTCAGTTGGGAAACATAGGGATTTTTCTATTTGTCAGCATCGTCTTGGTTGCTTTTCTTGGAAAATTTCTCAAGTATGAATCCTGGCGCTGGATTCATCGCTTGGTTTACTTAGCCTATATCTTTGGTCTCCTTCACGTTTACATGATGATGGGGGCACGCCTGACTCAACCTAGCCTTTTGTCTTTGGTCGTTGGCCTCTTTGCCATCCTTGGTCTTGTAGCTGGATTCTATATCATTTTCCTCTACCAAACCATTGCCTTCCCTTATCTTGGGAAAATCATTGGCCTCAAACACCTCAACAAGGACACCACAGAAATCGAAATCCAACTTAGCCAAGACTTTAGCTACGAATACGGCCAATTTGCCTTTCTAAAAATCCATCAAAAAGGATTTGAAAAGGCTCCCCACCCCTTCTCCATTTCAGGTGGGTCAGGCAATCGAATTTTCTTTACAATCAAGGCTTCTGGAGATCATACCCAGCAAATCTACAATGAACTAAAACTAGGCAGTCGGGTTAGTATCGACCGTGCCTATGGGCATATGTTGCTGAAAGAAGGTCGAGACCAGCAGGTTTGGATCGCTGGAGGGATTGGGATTACTCCTTTCATTTCCTACCTTCGTGAAAAGAAAGACCTCCAAGTGAAAGTTAGCTTCTATTATGCCTATAATGGTGAAGAAAATGCCGTCTACCTTGATTTCCTCAGAGAATACGCAGAGCAAAATCCAAATTTAGATCTTCATCTGGTTAATAGCCAGGTAGAGGGCTATTTAGACTTCAGCAACTACCCCTTAACAGATAACACTACGATCTTTATGTGTGGACCGACAAAAATGATGCATGCTTTTGCCCAAACCTTTAGTAAGATTAATCCAAAAGCAGAACTCATCTATGAAGGATTCAGTTTCAAATAAATCGGACTGGCTATGTAGGATCCTTACTCCTTTCTATGACGCAAAAATCATCTGAAATGTCTTTCAGATGATTTTCTGTTTTCTATTGGTTTTGAGAAGATGGAGCATCTGGCTGGCTGGCTTCTGTGGAAGCTGGGCTTGCAGGCTCTGTTTCTGTCTCCCTTGTGGCAGTATTGTTTCCTTCTGAAGCGGGTGCTTCTGTTTCAACCGGCGTTTCAGCTGTGGTAGCTGGTTTGGTCACTTCGGTAGCAGATGGCGCTGCTGCCAACTCTGCCTGAAAGGCTTGGATAGCCTGTAGTAAGGCCGCCTTATCACTCTTTGGATTCGCCAATTGGTCAAAGAGAGCTTCCAAACGATCAAACACAGCATCACTAGCCCCCTTATCCTGCAATTGTTGGTGAAGAGCCATCAATTGGTTATAGAGCTGTTGATACAGTGCGACATCCTCAATCTGAGGCACTTCCGTTTGCTTTTGTTTTTGCTTTTCAATGGTGTCACTGATTTCACGTAACAGAGCTTGCCCACTTGCAATCGCCTTGTCTGGATCCGTCTCATTTCCCAGCTGAGTCAAACCTGCTTCAAATGCAGTTCGTTTGCCTTGGTCTTCGACTTGTGGCAAGAGAGACTGGATTTGCTCCGAGAGGGCTGTCAGAATGCTGGTTCGTTGACGGGCTTCTGTCGCCTTGTCCAACTCTCCATACAAGCCCTTGAGGAAATCGTAGACCGCTAAGTTATAAGATGGGGCTTGACTTCCTTTTTGATCCAACACTGTTTTTTCAATAGGATAGGTTTGGCCTTTTTCTTGAGAGAATAGCTGGTCTATTGCCTGTTTGGTTTGGTAGAGTTCCATAAAGTGAGCCCTAGAATCCCAGGCTTCTTCAAAGGCTTGGGCCTGATAGAGTTTCAAGGCTAGATCAGCCGCCTTGGTGCGCAATTCTGGTGTCAAACGTGCATCGCTCAAGCTTTGATAGAAGTACTTGAGATAGTCTACCGATGTCACACCCGTCCGATCTTGCATCTCCTGAACAGCCTCTAATAGCTTCCCTTCCTGCTCTAAACGCTTGCTGTCCTTGGCAGCATAGGCTTCCTGCAGTTGTGAGACCAATCCTTCCTTCTTCAGTTGGAAAGCTTCTGTGTCTAGCAAGCGCACTTGTTCCAGCAATTCCTGGTAGCGGCGGTCCAAGGCTGTCTCTTCTTTTGGTTTGACTGCTTGGGTCGCATGGATGTATTGCTGGTCAACCTGGTTGAGACTGGCTAGGTAGCCTTCCGTAGAGTTGCTTGGGAAACTCTTGACGTTTTCCAAGAAGTGGCCCAAAATAAGCTCAATCCGTCGTTGCTGCAATGGATCAGAAGCGTAAAGAGTCCGGCTTTCTGCTAATAGTTGGTTGACCCTGTCCTCTATTGCTTTTTTGTCCAAGTCACCTTTTTTGTATGGCGATTGGATCGTCGGTAGACGATGGGCTAAGTAGTCTGCTAGTCCCGCTGAGCGCACCTTGATGTAGTGGTTGTGATCGCCATGTGGGATGACAAACTGGCCATTTTCAATCTGGAGGCTATAAGGAGAAATTCCTGAACGAAGCGCGGTTGCATAGAGTTCATTGATAAAGTCTAGTTCAGGATTGCCAGTCTCAAGCGGAATCCGAACATGTTCCTTACGAACGGCATAAGGGTGGATGTGGGTCGGATCGTATTCTTGATCTGGGTTGTTAAAGACAAAGAAACCATTGGAAATCTTAATAGCCTCGCGAGGGACGCCGTAGGTCTGGCTGATATACTGGATCTTTTCCTCATCTGATGCATCGCGAGAATAGCTGGCAACATCATCTGTCAGTGGCTGTCCCTTATCCTCTTCCTTCTTGCCAGCTAGAGTTGCCTCCGCTGCTGCAATCTCTTGAGGAGAAAGATCTTTCTTGTAGAAATAATGGGCGTGGTTGCCATGAGCGACCATGTAGCCGTCCTCGTCCTTACTGATGACCTTTTCTGCGTGGAAGCCATGATCGTGCTCCTCTTCGTGCTCGTGGTCATGACTGTTCCCATGTTCATGTTCATGTTCGTGGTCATGCTCAACTGGTTTTGTACTTGGACTTGAAGGGAGGCTTGGACTGATTTCTGCAGGTGTGGTAGCACCTTGGGCCCGAAGCAGTTGGAATTGCCGAGCCAATTCACGCTCTAAAGGAGATAGGGAACTGTAAGGGATAAAGTGGAAATGATCCCCGTGAGGGTAGACAATTCCTTGATCGGTCCACTTGGTAATCTTACTCGGATCAAAGACAGAACCATCAGATTCCACATGACGAGAAGTCAGAGGTGTTTTCTGCAATTCTTCCATCAGATTGCTGAGTGTTGGACTCGGTTTCGAGCTTGCCGGACTAGAAGGTACTGGAGTCGTCTGTGTATGGGTTGGACTGGCTGCCAGCTGGCTACTAGCTTGTTTTCCTGAGCTTGGAGAGGCTTGATCTGGAGTCCCTTGATTCTTGCTTGCTTCTGCAATTGGGCTAGCTAAGTTCGAGCTTCCAGCCTGATGGCCACTTTGACCTCCTAATACTGATAGGGCTGCTGCTAACTCGCCAGCAGATAAGGCACTCTTTGGAATATAATGGTAATGTCCGCCATGGGGAACAATAAAGCCATCCCCTGTATCTGAAATGACATCTCCAGGGCTAAAGACATACCCATCGTCTGTACGATAGCCTCCACCTGTATGGTTCTTAGCAGTCAGCGTTTCAAGGGTCTTTCCCTCTTTTAGCGCTTGACTTGGCTGACGAAAATCTCGGGTTTTGACCCCTTTGTGAGAGGAGCTCGCCTGTACCGATCCCGTTTCCCCTTCTTCTTTAGCGCCTCCTTTTTGTTGTTGAGCGATCTCTTCAATCGAGCGCACATTAACCGTATGCTGAGCATCCTTTAAGTAGAGATAGTATTTACCAGCGCGTTTAATGATATAGCCATCCTTGACCTTGCTAACAATATCAGCTTCTTGGAGCTGATAGGTTGGATCTCGCAAAATCAACTCTTCACTAAAGATCGCATCAAACGGGACCTTGCCACTATAGTAATGAAAATGATCCCCATGAGAAGTGACAAAGCCTTCATCCGTAATTTTGATGACAATCTGCTCCGCCTGGGTCTTTTCCTTGTCATTGACTGCTTGGATGCTGTCTTCCTTTTTGCTAGAGGCAGTCGATGACGGTTTCTTTTCTGCCTGTAGATACTGAATTTGATTCTTTTTCTCTTCCTTGACTTGTGGCTGCTGACTGAGTGCATAAGCACAGAGTCCCAGTCCCAAAGTCGCTACAATTCCAATCGTTCCCTTTTTCTTCATTCTTGATTTACTCCTCTAATTCTTTGGCTAAACTCGCCATATTTTCTTCTAAATTTTCTAATAGATCTTTATCGTTTTGCGGATCGGCTTCCAGAGGATCCAATACCTTGACACGTGCCCCTGTTGCCTTGGCAATACTATCTGCCACCTTTGATGACGTGTGCTTCTCCACAAAGATCGTTTTCACCTGATAATCTTTAACAAACTGCTGGATCTCCGCCAATTGCCGAGCGGTTGGTTCTTGCTCAGGGGAAATCCCCGCAATCCCTAACTGCTTGAGACCAAAGCGTTTGGCCAGATAAGAAAAGGCTGTGTGCTGGGTTACAAAGGTCTTTTGCTTGGCCTTGTCAAAGAGAGGCTGGTAGTGGGCAACTAGTTCCTCACAGCGCTTTTCAAGCTTTTGAGCATTGGCCTGATAGAGCTTTCTATTCTTTGGATCGATCTCTCCCAAGCGCCGAGCGATGATCTTTCCTTCTTCTGCGATTTTCACAGGGTCCAACCAAGTATGCGGATCATACAAATGCTTGGCTTCCTTTCCCTGACCAGCCTCAACATCCTCTAAGCCAGCTACCTTATCAAGGGTCATTCCTTGGCTGCCTTCGATCACCTGCAACTTGGAACCTTGTAGGTTAGGATCTAAACGACCGGCCCATGATTCCAGGGTCTGAGAATGATAGACAAAAACATCTGCATCATAGATCTGAGCCACTTCCTTGGTTGAGGGCTCGTAATCATGAATCCCAGCACCTGACTGAACCATCCAGACGTCATTTTGATCTCCAGAAATTTCCTTGACCAGGGCATAGATCGGATAAAAACTCGTAACAATTTTAAGGCCTTTTCTAGAAGGGGGCTTTCCTGCATTTCCTTGACTAGCACAAGCTGTCAGCAGAAAGAAACTGAGGAACAAGAGTCCCAGCACCTTCATTTTTCTCCTCATTATCCTTCACCTCTATTTCGATTTATTAACCGGTTTATTAATCGGTTAATTAACTAGTTAATAATACTGCTAATGAATTACTTTGTCAAGCTTTTTTTACATTTTTTTCCTTTTAATGATCGGGACTCGCATTTGCATAGACTCAACGAACCTTCCTTGCAGTAAAAAAGAGAGTGGGACAGA
>CAUUAM010000072.1:0-8421 GCA_963543165.1 uncultured Streptococcus sp.
AGAGAAGAGTCAAAAGCAGAATAATTCCACCCGAAACATAAACATACCACGGCACACTACTAATCTCAGCCCACTCAAAGTAACCAGTCATCATAGTGGTCCTAATAATCATGGCTGTTACAAAGAACACCCCGAATAAGACGAGCCCCACGTAGCGACCTAACAACTCTAACAAAGAACTAGTCCATGACATAATAGCCTTCATTGAAAGTCTCCTTTATACAGGTAATTACTTATATAGTTTAACATAGTCTTTCGAAAAATGTCGTGAAAACAAGAAAAAATAGAGGTTGCTTACAAGAAATAGGCACTCCTTCTTTAACATTTAAATCAAGATTCGGTTTCCCAAAGAAAAGGTCCAGGGGAAGGATCTTTCTAAAAATCCTTGCTAAGAGGAGTCCTAGTGGGATACCCATCAAGGAATAAACATTTGCTGGTGCTTTCTTTAAAAAAATTTGATCTTTAAACGAGTACTTGGTCTGATACACTTTTCGATATCTGTCAAAAGGGATTTTACTATTCAAACTGATAGTAAAACATCTTCCTTTTTTGATCAACGAATAACTTCTTGTTAAATTAAAAGTTTAAAAGTGCGTTCAGTATTTTGTAATTCGGGTAACTGGTAGTATTTCAAAATACCACAACTAGAATACCTGATAAAACAAGATAGATAATAACTGTTAGAATCATTCCGATTTTATAGAAACCGACTAAGCCGGCATAGCGTTCGACAAAACCCATCTGGGGGTCATCTGGATGATAAAAGACTGTCATGGGAGAACCAATTGGAAAGATCTTTCGTAAATCTAGATTATTGCCCGACCCAAGAATGTAGCTTCTATCAAAAATATCTGTCTGTTTTGACTTAGAAGAGGTCTCTATAAAATAAGCATAGCTAAAGGTCTTTTGGTAGCTTTCGTTGCCGACTTGATACTCCACCACAGGCAAGGATACAAGGAGTTGATTTTTGGAATCAAAAGCAACGACTTCTCCCATAACTTTTGCAGTTGATTCTGTTTTCACCTTCATTTCACAACGATAAAAAGTGTAAAAGATCAGCAGTATGATCAGGAAAACAAGGGTCATCATTCCCAAAATAAGCCAAAACAAAACCATTAAATCCTTTCTAGAAAACCAATTTATTTTTTTAGAGTAATCTTTCTTAATAATAAAAATTGTCTGAATAATCGACAGTGGATAATAGCGATATAAAATCCAGCAAAAGTCATCAAGCCAATCCCATAGGAAGAATAATTTCCGGTATGAAAATAGTTTGTCACCACTGTAACAGTTATTGGAACCATCGATAATCCTAAAAGAAGTTTTACACCAATATTTGTTTATAGATCTCAATAAAGGGATCAAATTAACGTTTATTTATCTCTTTTCAACCAATTTTGCTGCTGTGCTTTTTCTGCAAGATCTTTTGCTTTATCAAGATCCAGTGAATTTGAATCTGAGGAAGTGTTGTTTTCACCATCTACTTCCAATTCTTGTAAGATTTGAACATCTTCAGGTGTCAAATTCGAAATTGTAGGGTCTGCTTTTGGCAGAGGACGATAGAACATAAAGAAACCTACAATAACAACCAGAAGAGCGGCAACCGATACGAGAAAGCCTTTCTGCAGATCTTCCACTGGTATTTTAGTTCCTTTCGTGGACAATTCCTTCCACTCTGGGTGTTCTTCCTCAGCTGCTTTTTTACCATTGAAAACGGGATAAATCAAGATCCGGTTCATCATGGTCAGTGCTCCCAAAGTCATCAGTAAAAATGGAATATGTCGTGATTTACTAATGATCACTAAAACTCCGCAAACAATAGCAATCAAGCCTATGATGATATTAACGGTAAACCAAACTCTCCCCTGCTTTTTCATTTGCAAATAATGTTCTTTTGTCATCTTAATCTCCCTTAAAATCGTTTCTATCCGTCCTCTGTTAAAAACAAGTACTACTATCATACCGGATTTTACTTTGAGTTTCAAGTTAAGCAACGTCTAGTGAAAAGAGGATAAAAAAGAAGCGTTAGAAACGCTTCAGTTCTATTCGTTATTTTGCCAAGTTTCTTGGTTTTCTTTGAAACGGTGCAACAACTCTAAACCTTCAGAGGTGATGTAGCCCTGTTCTTCTGCCAAATGGATCAATTCTGTGTAGTTGGACAAGGTTTCGAGTTGAACGCCAGCTTCTGCAAATTTCTTATCGGCTTTCTCCAATTGGTAGGTGAAGATAGCCACTACACCAAGGACATCTGCACCCTCACGTTTCGCAGCTGCGACAGCATCCAAGACAGATCCTCCAGTAGAAATCAAATCTTCTACAACCACCATCTTTTGACCTTGTGGTACACGGCCTTCGATTTGGTTACCAGCACCATGGTCTTTTGGTTTGCTACGAATATAAGCAAAAGGTAAGTTCATCTTATCGGCGATAATGGCCCCATGAGGAATCCCCGCAGTTGCTGTTCCTGCGATCACTTCTACTTCAGGGAAAGCTTCCTTGATTTTATCTACAAATCCATTTTCGATTAAGGTACGAGTTTCAGGATAAGCGAGGGTTACACGGTTATCTGTATAAATAGGGGACTTGATTCCAGAAGCCCAAGTAAAAGGCTCTTCTGGTTTCAAATAAACGGCTTCAATTTTTAGAAGATGGCTGGCAATATCTTTAGCTAATGACATGATAACTCCTTAATTTACGATTTTAATCATATACGAATTAAATCAGAAATTGATTTAAATAATAACATTACAGGTTAGTGAAGGCGTTAGAGAAGGCTCTATCGGATTCCGATTATTCCGACGATCTCAGAAGAGAAACGATTATTTTCTCTTCTGAGATCTAGTGAACTCGTTAGGGAAGATCCTATAGGACTTCCCGTAGAGCTACAAAAGTTTCACTTTTAGTAGCTCTTACGAGTTCCACTGTCTCTTAATCTCATGGTAGGCATCCCATGGGTTTTCTGCCTGGATAATTGGACGTCCAACCACGATGTAATCAGATCCAATAGCATGGGCTTCCTGTGGGGTCATGACCCGTTTTTGGTCACCGATTTCAGCTCCAGCAGGACGAATCCCTGGTGTCACACAGACAAAGTCTGTTGAAGTAGCATCCTTGATCAAGGCTACTTCATGGGCTGAGCAGACAACGCCATCCAAACCAGCTTCTTGCGCCTTGCGGGCGTAATTTACAACAGACTCTTGGACGGTTGTTTGGATGTTTTGACAATCGCGCATATCTTCTTCACTGGTAGAAGTCAACTGGGTAACGGCTACTAATTTAGCTCCTTCACCAAGAGCTGCCTTGGCTTCGCGCATCATCTCTACTCCACCCGCTGCGTGAACTGTCACCATATCCACACCAAAGGTGCCAAGGACAGACATTGCTGACTTAACCGTATTTGGGATATCGTGCAATTTTAAATCAAGGAAAATACTGTGTCCAAGCCCTTTTAGGTAGTGTACAATTTCAGGACCAACTGCATAGAAAAATTCCATTCCGATTTTTACAAATAGTTTTTCGTCTTCTGGAAAATGCTCTAAAAAGTTTTTGACATCCTCGAAAGCTGGAAAGTCAAGGGCGATAATTGGACGTTCTTCACGCATGGATTACTCCTTTTTAAGATTGATCATTTTGTTCACAAAAAAACCTTGCCCGAGGCAAGGTTACACGAAAATTAGGTAGAAACAACTACCACGATTCACCGTCTAGACCTTAGGAGCCTCTCTGGACTGCTTTAAAGGTTTTTATTTATTGTAGTACGATATTTGGGAAAAGTCAAGGATTTACAGTAGATTTTCCCTTACATGTTTTCGAAAATTCTCAAGCGTATCAATGCCATATCGATCCATGACCTGTGGCAGGTCTTCGATGATCGTTGGACAAGCATAAGGATCGGTGAAATTGGCAGTACCGACTCCAATCGCAGAGGCACCAGCAATCATCATTTCAATGGCTGCCTCGGCTGAATCTACACCCCCCATTCCGATAATCGGAAGTTTAGTGGATTGGGCAACCTGCCGGATGAGTTTTAAAGCGACGGGGAAGACTGCTGGTCCTGACATCCCTCCTGTACCATTGGCAATGATGGGCTTACCAGTCTTGAGGTCAAAGCGCATCCCGACCAAAGTGTTGATCATGGTAAAGCCAGTCGCTCCTGCGTCTTCTGCTGCTTTTGCGACCTGAGTGATGTCTGCCACACTAGGGGTCAACTTAACGTAGACAGGAACAGAGGATGCTTCTACCGCAGCTTTTACCGCATCATAGGCCAATTCTGGAACCTGCCCGATTAAGAGACCATTGTTGCCATGATCCACATTGGGACAGGAGATATTGAGCTCAATGGCTTTGACATTTGGTGCTTTGGAGATTTTTCTAGAAACCGTCGCATACTCTTCATTGGAGAAGCCAGCTACGTTGGCGATAATCGGTAGCTCTGGATAATTCTGGGCCAACCAAGGGAGTTTCTCTGCTAGGACCACGTCTACGCCTGGATTTTGGAGACCAATGGCATTGAGCATGCCTGCAGGAGTCTCAGCAACACGTGGTGTCGGATTGCCAAAGCGAGCCTCAGCTGTCGTTGCCTTGATCATAATGGATCCTAATAAGTCCAAGTCATAGTATTTGGCATATTCTTGACCAAAGCCAAAACAACCAGATGCAGGAATAATGGGATTTTTCAAGTCTAATCCTGGTAAGGATACAGCTAAACGATTACTAGTCATACTTTCCCTCCTACATCACAATCGTACCGGTTTCAAAGACCGGTCCGTCTTCACACACGCGCTTATTGGCTGCTTGGCTTGCATTTTCTAGATGCACCACACAGGCGTAGCAAGCTCCCATCCCACAGGCCATGCGGGATTCCATTGAAATATAGGCACGAGGGTGATCATGGAATTTGGTATTCACATATTTGAGCATGCCAGGCGCCCCACAAGAATAGACAGCATCAAACTCTTGGTCCATCTGATCAACGATGGTTGAGACATAGCCTTTGGTACCATAAGTCCCATCGTCGGTTGTCACAGTGACATGAGCTACCTGAGAAAGCTCTTCTTCCAAAATGACAGCTTCTTTGGTCGCAAAACCGACGACCACTTGGACTTCCACACCTTGTTGGTGAAGTTGTTTGGCCACTTGGACCAAAGGAGGAACACCGATCCCGCCTCCAATAATCAGGGCTTTCTGACCTTGGCCAAGATTGGTGAGATCAAAGCCATTTCCTTGAGGCCCCATTACACTGAGTTTGCTAGCAAGTGGCAATTGAGAAAAGATAGCGGTCCCGCCCCCTTCAATGCGGTAGATCAAGCGACAAGTCTGTGTCTTACGGTCGATCTCAGAAATTGAAATCGGACGACGGAGAAGCTTAGACCCATCAGGTACACGGATATGAAGAAATTGACCCGGAAGCATCTGCTCCACCATTTCCCCCTTTAAGATCATAGAATAGATGCGAGGAGCGATCTCTTCTTGAGCAACCAGCTCCATCTCCTCCATCATGATCTTGCCAAAGCGTTTTTTACAACTGTCACTGACCATTGGTTTCCTCTTCTTTCTTTCAGCAAAAAAGACCTCACAAAAGCAAGGTCCCACAAATGATCAGCTAGACTCCGTCCGCTGAACTTTTTTTCGTCTTTCCTTGCAGGCCTCTCTGGACCTCTTAAAGGTTAAATTTGTCTCATTATATCGCGCTACTTGACGCTTGTCAAGTAGAAATCGGTGACTTAAGAAGTTTTCTTGGGATCAAAATCCTCTGGGATCGGTTTGATGTATTGCATGGCGATTCGGTTCTCAGGCTTGCGATCGACTAGATAAAGAACCAGTAAAAAGATCCATTCCAGGGGTTTCATCAAGTAGTAGATTAGGTCCATAGCCCATTTCTTTTTGATATGTTTAGCAAAAGGATAGCCATAGCAGTCATAAGCGCGACGTAAGAAGCGATGGAAACGTGGCGTCTTTTCTTCCAGTACTTGCTCAAAAGCATTGGCAATACAGAGCTGACGATTGACGACGACTGGATGGCCGTGACGGACTCCCATCCGCTGGGGTTTAACGACTTTTTCATGGCCACCAGCCGCAACTGTACAGAGATAGTGCTCATCAATCATGAGATTCTGAGGAGGGATCTTTTGTGAGAAGGCCCAGTCTGCTGTATTGGTCCAGGCCTTGATCATAGAATCCGGTTGTTGGCCAAAGAGCATAAGAATGAGGACGACGAGAGCCAACGTCGGAAGAGCAAGCAAAACCGCCAGCCAAGGCCAGTTACGTGACTTGTTTAAGAGCTGATGGAAAAACTGAAGCAGGCGATTCTCATATCTTATCTCTGTTCGATCTTCTTGCCACTCCTTGATACGAACCCACAAGAGATGGAAGGAATAAATCAGTAAGAAAAAGGTGTGAAAACTTGCTACCTGCAACTGTTGATCAAAAACTAATAAGAGAACCACTCCTCCTAGAATGCCACTAATACAAAAGATATTGGCCAAGGGAGAAAGGGAATTAGCATCCCGATAGGAATAGATGATCAAGGCGAGCAAAGTAAGAGCTGCAAGGGTGAAGAAGGTCGGATAAGCACCTGACCAGATCAGGGCATGCTTCTGCGAATTAACCAGGCGTTCGGTCCAATCGTAAAAGGTCATATCTTTCACGATAAAAATGAAAATCGCTTCTAGAAAACAGCCAAAGAGCCCAAACCAAAGAATGATTGTTGGTGGATGTTTCCTCTTTTTGACAACCTTAGGACTCGGTGCTTCAATTGTGCATGTGTCCTCTTCTACCAGCTCTTCTCCCTTCACTGGTCCTCTATCTTCAAACAGATCCGGATCTTTGAGAGCTTCTTCCTCTGCTTCTTTGAACTGGATACTGGACCACCGCCCAATCCCATAGATGATGACAAAAATATTGGGGATAAAGAGGGCTAAGGTTATACCATAGGGCAGTACCTCCATCGTAAAGGTAAATACGGCAAAAAAACTAAATTGAACAAATCGATCCGACAGGGCATAGAGCGATTCACTAATGACAAAATAGAGGTAAAAGGCCAATAGAATCAAGGCATTGGTGACAAAATTAATCTGCAAGAGTCCGGCAGTGAAATGGGTCTCTAATTCTTTATCTTTTTTCTTGTACCAGGAAACTAGTTTTTTCATAAGATCTCCTCAATCCATTTTTTATCATTCTATCAATCAAATCTCAGCTTGAGCAAGGCAAAACTGTAATTTTGCATCAAAATCAGACCTCAGATGGAGATTTGTTTCAGATCTTCTATTTTTTAAAATAGTTGATCTCCCCTACTTCCTATTACCTAACTTAGCCTGTGTGATTCTTCTATCCAGTACTTGAAATGTCCACATTTTACGGGAAAAACGCGCTTTTTTATGTTAAAATATAAGCATGAGAATACAACAATTACAATACATTATCAAAATCGTCGAAACCGGCTCTATGAATGAGGCCGCAAAACAACTCTTTATCACGCAACCGAGTCTCTCTAATGCCGTCAAAGACTTGGAAAATGAGATGGGAATTGATATCTTTATCCGCAATCCCAAAGGAATCACTCTGACTCGTGATGGGATGGAGTTTCTCTCCTATGCCCGCCAGGTAATCGAGCAGATCGACCTCTTGTCCGAGCGCTATAAAAATCCTGTGGGCTCTCGTGAACTCTTCAGTGTCTCTTCACAGCACTACGCCTTCGTTGTCGAGGCCTTCGTTTCTCTTCTCAAGAAAAGCGATATGGAAAAATACGAGCTCTTTCTTCGGGAGACGCGGACTTGGGAGATCATTGATGACGTCAAGAATTTCCGAAGCGAGGTTGGCGTCCTCTTTTTGAATAGCTACAACCGAGACGTGCTCTCTAAGATGCTGGATGATAATCACCTGATTGCTACCCACCTCTTTACAGCGCAGCCCCATATCTTTGTCAGCAAGACCAATCCCCTTGCCAAGAAGGAGATCGTCCATCTGTCAGATCTGGAAGATTTCCCATACCTCAGCTATGATCAAGGGACCCACAACTCCTTCTACTTCTCAGAAGAAATTCTCTCCCAAGAACACCATAAGAAATCTATCGTCGTGAGCGACCGGGCTACCCTTTTTAATCTCTTGATTGGTCTGGATGGCTACACCATTGCGACCGGGATCCTCAATAGCAATCTCAATGGTGATAACATTGTCTCCATTCCCCTTGATATCGAAGACCCGATCGAGCTGGTCTATATCAAACATGAGAAAACTGCCCTCTCAAAAATGGGAGAAAAATTCATCGAGTACTTGCTAGAGGAAGTGAAGTTTGATAAGTAAAAAAAATCTGAGTGATCCACGTTCACTCAGATTTTTTTATTGTCTTAATTGTGAAAATACTTCCCCAATCTTTCCTTCGATAACCAGGTCTGCTTGCTTGTCCTGTGGGATACTGGTTTT
>CAUUAM010000073.1:0-8384 GCA_963543165.1 uncultured Streptococcus sp.
TGCAAGCCCAAGGTGTCTACTATAAGATGCAGACCGCTCAGCAACAGATTAGTTAGGATGAAAAGAGAGTGGGACAAACGGTCATTCGTTAAAATTCGATTTCATCGTCCCACCTCCGCACAGTTGAGCAGGGCTGTAAAAACTGATCAAATCAACTTTTACAGCCTACTCAACCACTGCGTCTTGCTCAATAATCCAAAGACAATTGAGAGGCTAGGACTTTTGTCCCAGCCTCATTTTTTATTGCACTATATATTACAATTTATCGTTCAAAAAAACATCTAGCGAACCTGCTAGATGTTTCAGAAACCACGAGGGTATTTTATCTTTTTTAAACGTTTAACACTTTATCCAAGAATTCCTTCAATCGAGGGTGTTGGGGATTATCGAAGATTTGGTCTGGTTTGCCGTCTTCGAGGAATTCCCCATCAGCGGTAAAGATAACACGGTTGGCCACTTGGCGGGCAAATCCCATCTCGTGGGTTACGATAATCATGGTCATGCCTTGCTCTGCCAATTCTTTCATAACGTTGAGTACATCTCCAACCATCTCAGGGTCGAGGGCAGAAGTTGGTTCGTCAAAGAGCATGATATCTGGATTCATGGCGAGTCCACGCGCAATGGCTACCCGCTGTTTCTGACCACCAGACAGACTATTTGGATTGGCATCGGCTTTATCTGCAAGTCCAACCTTTTCCAAGAGTTCCATCCCAACCTTTTGAGCTTCTTCACGGGTCATCAGTTTATGCTCTACTGGCGCAAACATAATATTTTCAAGAACGCTCATGTGAGGGAAGAGGTTGAAATGTTGGAAAACCATTCCGATATTTTCTCGAACCAGATCGACATTTGTTTTAGGATCTGTTAGGTCGTGGCCATTTACAGTAATTTGACCTTTTGTAACCTCTTCGAGGAGGTTGAGACTCCGAAGGAAAGTAGATTTACCAGAACCAGATGGACCGATAATACAGACTACGTCTCCTTCGTAAAATTTTGCTGAGATTCCTTTTAAGACCTCATTTTCACCATAGTATTTGTGGAGGTCATGGACATCAATTTTTAATTTAGCCATTAGTTAACCTTCTTTTCTAATTTTTTTGCAAATCGTGTTAGCAAGGTGATAATCACGAGGTAGAAGACGGCAAGGATCGCATACATCTTGAAACTTTGGTAGTTTCGAGCGATGATGATCTTACCAGTTTGGAAGAGTTCAACCAATCCGATGGCAGAAACGATAGTTGTATCTTTCAGGGCAATGACAAATTGGTTGACAAAGTTTGGAAGCATCAATTTAGTTGCTTGTGGCAAGATAATCTTACGCATGGTCTTGCCATAAGAGATTCCGAGGCTTCGGCTGGCTTCCATCTGTCCGATTGGTACAGCTTGGATCCCACCACGGACAATTTCTGCGATATAAGCTGCAGCATTGAGGGAGAGAGCGATAGTACCTGCGACAAAGTCGTTGATTGGGGATTGGTGACCAGTCATGGACTCGATCAGATTAGGAATTCCCCAGAAGATGAAGGCAGCAAGGATCATAAGTGGGATACCACGGATAACATCGACAAAAATCTCTGAAAGCACTCGGAGTGATTTGTAAGGGCTGACGCTAAAAATACCGAAGATAACACCAATCACCATAGCGATGGCAAAGGACAGAAGAGCAAGGGCAAGAGTTACGCCCAAACCACTTAACAATTGTTTGTAGTTGTTTTTCAACAAACCCCAAATAGTCGTTTCATCAGCAGTTGAGGTTGTGGTAGTCGAATCGCTTGCTAGATATTTATCCAGAATCTTTTGGAATTCTCCATTCGCCTTAAGGTTTGCAAGTCCCTTATTGAACTTTTCTAGCAATTCTGGATTGCTTCCTTTTTTGACGGCAAAAGCAGTTTCTCCAATTGGTGTACCTGCGATTGGTGTTTTTAATTTTTGTCCTTGACTGATAGAATATTTAATAACAGGCTCATCGTCCATGACGGCATCAATTGAACCAGTATTTAAACTATCATACATAGATGCAGCATCTGAAAAGGTTTTGATTTTGTACCCGTATTTGCTTTGGTTCTTTGTTAGGAAGGTTTGTGAAGCTGTACCATTCTTGACGCCCACAGTCTTATCTTTTAAATCTTCATAAGAGGAAATGGTACTTGATTCTTTAACACCGAGGATAGTATTTGCTGTATAGTATGAATCTGAAAAATCGAAAGTTTCTTTACGAGCATCAGTCACAGACATACCTGCAATGATACCGTCTGCTTGACCAGATTGGACAGCGTTAATTGCAGCGTCAAAACCAGGGTTGGTAATTTCAATCTCAAAACCTTGATCTTCAGCAATAGCCTTGATCAAATCCATATCAATACCAGTGTATTGATTGCTTGAGTCCAGGAAAACAAATGGAGCAAAAGATGAGTCACTGGCGATAACATATTTGGTTTTCTCAGTATCAGCTTTTGCTATTCCTAGTGAAAGTATAGGAAATAAAATAAGCAAACATGCTAGGATTTTTTTCTTCATATGATGCCTCCTTTTAGCGTATTCTCAAATTATAACACAAAAAATTTAATACGGCAAATATTATATATTTTCATGTTAGAAAATATAACATAAGAATTATTGTAAAGCAGATTTTTTTGATCCAAAAATGAAGAGAAATAAAGGAAGGCCGAACACATATTGATGAGTTCGGCCTGTTCTATATAATGGGAATAATTAGCTTGACTTGTGCACCATGATTAATATTTTCTAAATGCATCGTTCCATTATGAAGTTTCATGACGCGTTTCACGAAAGATAAACCAAGTCCATAGTGACTTTCATGTGAAGGTGTTCTTGCTTGGTCATCTTTATAGAAAAGATTTCCAGCATGTTCTAATATATTTTTTGAAAAACTAGATTGGTTATTCCATATCGTTAGAACTAATTGACTATTTTCTTGTGAAATTGTTAGGTGGATTTGTGCATCATTTTCTTTTTGATGTTGTACTGCATTCGTAATAATATTTGTGATTGCCCGGAAAAATAGATTGGAATGAATTGCAATTTGTGTCGATGGGGTTATTGTGCTTGTAAAAACAAACTGTGTATTTCTGGGGAGTAAAGGTGTGATATGTTCCTGTAATTGATAAGATACTTGTTTAATTGATATGTTTTCAAGTTGAATATCATGGTCATAAAAGGTTTTGGAGTATTGGATAAAGTGGTTAAAATAATCGTTTAACTGAATACTTGCTTGCTCAAGATCTTTTAGACATTCCATTGCTTGAGGTGTTTGTTCGGTGGATTGCAAGAATTCAGCATTTCCTCTGATGACAGTTAGAGGGGTTCGAAGATCATGTGCAGCGCTAGATACTTGAAACATAAGTTCTTTTTTTTGATCTTTTTCATTTTGAATTCTATTTTTTATATCAGATTGCATTTTTTCGATCAGATCATTTGTTTCAATAAATTCTTTAATCTGTAAAGGCGGATTGTCATTTTTATTGAAATATAGACTGCTATGATAAACCATCTTCATTTCTTTTTGAATCTTGGTTAATAATTGTCTAATATTGATTACAATGATAACAATTAAAATGATGCAAAGATAAATCCAAGAACTGACGCTAAAAAATAAAGCAAAGCGATTGGCATTTTTTTCATTAATTCCTGATACAGAAGATAGAAGAGCTGGAACTATGTAAAAAAGTATAAGACATAGAAGAAATTGCCAAATGATTGTAAGGTAGGTACGCTTAATGAGTTGCTTGATTGTCAATTCTTTTTCCATTTGTATCCTCCTCCCCATACTGTTTTGATTGGATCGATTTGATGAATTTTAAATTTTTGTCTAATTTGATAGATATATTCGGTTATTGACCGTAGTTGAGAGTCGGAGCTTACAGGATAAAGGTAATTGTAAAGTTCTTCTACGGTGAATATTCGGTTCTCATTTTTAGCTAAAAGATAAAGTAAATCAAACTCTCGCTTAGTTAGCGATATTCTCTTTGATTGATAATAAACTTCTTGACGATCTCGATAAAAAGTTATATCTGCATTCATTTCTTCTTTAGAGGAATCGTGAGATCTTTCTTCTCTACGAAGATGCATTTGAATTCTTGCAATCAATTCTTTAATGCTGAATGGTTTTGTGATGTAATCATCGGCTCCGGCTTGTATTCCTTTTAGTAAATCTTCTTCAAAATCTTTAGCGGTTAGAAATAGGATTGGAGTAGTAATTTGTGAACGAATGGAACGACAAATTTCTAAGCCAGAGATAGGCATCATGACGTCAAGTAAAATTAGATCGAATCCAGTAAAGTCACAGATATTGATTTCCTCTATATTCTTACGAGTTTCCACATCAAAGTTGTTCACTTTTAATGTATTTGCTATTAATCGTAAGATTTTTTCATCATCGTCGATGGCTAAAATTTTATACTTCATAGTTCCTCCAATTATATGAGCATATTATAGCAAATATAGAATGCAATTTGTTGAAAATGAAAAAAATAATTATTCTGAGATTTTCCTGATTTTCTCCTGTTATACTTGCTTCAAGTGAAGGAGGAATTTCACTAAAAGTCAGAAAGGGAACAGAATAAATGATAACAATTCAAAATCTACATAAGGAATATAATAATAAAATTGTCCTTCAAAACGTGTCTTTCAAAGCTAAGAAAGGTGAGATTACTGGATTGATTGGACCGAATGGATCTGGAAAATCAACTTTAATTAGAATTTTACTTGGTTTAGAAAATAGTCAAATGGGGATGGCGTTGATCGATGGCAAAAAATACTCTCAATTGGGAGATAATCCTTTTGGTATTGTCGGATCATTCCTCGACAGTTGCCAACCTTACCCAACAAGAACAGGTTTCCAGCATCTTCGGTGGATTGGATTAGCTTGTGGCGTTGACAGAAATAGGTGCAAGGAATGCTTAGAGTTGGTGGGGTTAAGTGAAGCTAAAAATAAAAAAGTAAAAGACTATTCATTAGGAATGAAGCAACGTCTTGGTTTAGCGACAGCCTTATTAGCAAATCCTGACATCTTAATTTTAGATGAACCAATCAATGGACTAGATCCAGAGGGAATACGCTGGGTACGCAATTTTTTGCAGACTTTTGTCAATGAAGGTAAAACTGTATTAATGACAAGTCACTATATGAGTGAGTTAGAATTAACTGTAGATCATCTGGTTGGTATTTCTAATGGGAAAATTGTTCTTGATGCTCCTACAAAAGATATTTTGAAACAGTTTGGATCTTTTGAGGAAGCATATTTTAAGGCGCTCGAAGGGAAAGAGGGTGAATAATATGTCAAAGCGTTCCTTTTTTAGTGATCTCTATAAATATAGTAGTTTACCTACTTTTAAATTCACATTTTTTCTTATTTTGGGAGTCAGCATATTTTTCTCAATTCAAAATATCCAGGTAATAAATGCCTTAGTAGAAGGAAATGGCCGGGCGGTTAACCTTGATCCATCTATCTTATCCTCGAATCCAGTCTATACAGTCAGGGATGCCCTCTTATCCTCTCCCTACCAAGCAAGTGTTATTTTCTTGCCAATCTTAGTTTCACTTGTTTATTCAACACATTATCAATTTGGTGATGATAATTTTACTCAGATATTGATTCCCAACTGGAAAGTTCGTCTTAATGGTTTTATTGCTAGTTCGATTGTCCTATCGTTAGTTTCTACTTTAATCTTATCTATTGTAAATGCTGTTGTCTTACTCGTTTTTCTAGATTCGACTTTAAAGAATTTTTTAGAATTTACATTGTTTTTAGATGTAACGGTAAGAGTGATGATATTTGCAATCGTTCTTACTTTATTAGCTTTACTTTTAGTAATCGTAACAAAAAAATCAATTACTTCATTAATCGCAAATGTTTTATTATTAGTTATCACTTTGTCAGGTATTTTAAGAGGAATTTCTTCGAAATTAGAGAATCTATTGCCTTTGATCGGAGCAAAATCATTTGCTTTTGGCCGAATTGAAGGGACTCAAACGAGTCAATTGTATGGATTTACTCTTTTAGTAGTTGAAGGAATCTTGTTCTTGGTATTCATAATTGTTGTAGAAAAGATTCGAATGAGGAGAAAGAATGGCAAGTCTATTTAGGAGTCTTATCGTCAAAAAATATAGCTTAAAACCCGTAAAGTACCAGATAGCCATACAGTTACTTTTGATATTTTTTGTGTGTCAATTAGGTGTGATACCAATTGCAATTAATGGGACAATTGTAGAATTATCTTTAAAGCAAGTTCTTGTTTTTGCATCAATGCTCTCTGTTGGTATTGGGTGTGTTAATGCATTTGTTGACTTACAATCGCACGAAACAAGACTAGTTTACTTGGTAAGCGGAAAAAGGATTTTCAGTTCAATTAGGATCCTGTTCATAGAGTTATTTGATGTATTACTACAATCAACCTTATATTACCTTGTACTGCTTATATGGTTTCATTTTTTCAGGAGCGAAAATGGTGTCAGTTTAGAAATTTTCAGTTTCTTTTTGATTGGCTCCATCCAATACTTTTTGATCTCTTACTTTTTAAGTTATTTTTTCAAAAGTCCAATGGGGAGTTTAGCTATTTTGCTGCTATTTCCTATTTTAGTACAACCATTCATAGAAAGAGTAGTGGAACCATTGACTAGTTACCTATTTTATAATATTGTTGCAGATACCATATTAGGGAGATCTTCCTATTTGCAACTCTGTACTTACGTTATTGGACTGGTTTGTTCACTTGGAGTAACTCTCTACCTCTTGGTAAGGAATCAAGAAGTTAAGTAGTAAAGCGATTCCAAAAAAATGATACTGATGTTTATGACGTATTGTATTGTTTTAGAATAAAAGACAAGACTTTCCAAGGATTTTCGAAAGTCTTATTTAGTTTTCATGCTAATACGTGTCCAATTCATTATATTTTAATTTAGTCATCTACCGATATAATGGATCATTTTGAAACATGATGTTTTTCCTCTTCATTCCTCATCTCAGAGAATTCTGGTGATTTATGGTAAAATAAGGTCTATATATGTGAGGACAAAGAGATGATTAACCGAATTACAGATAACAAATTTAAACTGGTCTCCAAATACCAACCATCTGGAGATCAACCGCAGGCCATCGAGCAGTTGGTGGATAATATTGAGGGGGGCGAGAAGGCCCAAATCCTGATGGGGGCGACTGGTACGGGGAAGACCTATACCATGAGTCAGGTCATTGCCCAGGTCAATAAGCCGACCCTGGTCATCGCCCACAATAAAACCCTAGCAGGTCAGCTCTATGGAGAGTTTAAGGAATTTTTCCCTGAAAATGCGGTCGAGTATTTCGTCTCTTACTACGATTACTACCAGCCTGAAGCTTATGTGCCATCAAGCGATACCTACATCGAAAAAGATAGCTCGGTCAATGACGAGATTGATAAACTACGACATTCAGCAACCTCCGCTCTTTTAGAACGTAATGACGTCATTGTCGTCGCGTCTGTTTCCTGTATCTATGGTTTGGGTTCTCCTAAGGAGTATGCCGACAGTGTTGTAAGTCTGCGTCCAGGTCTGGAGATTTCTCGTGATAAATTGCTCAACGATTTGGTGGATATCCAGTTTGAGCGCAATGACATTGACTTTCAACGGGGGAAATTCCGTGTCCGTGGCGATGTGGTGGAGATTTTCCCAGCTTCTCGTGATGAGCATGCCTTCCGGGTTGAGTTTTTTGGGGATGAGATTGACCGCATCCGCGAGGTTGAAGCTCTGACTGGTCAAGTTCTTGGTGAAGTGGATCATTTAGCCATTTTCCCAGCGACTCACTTTGTGACCAATGACGACCATATGGAAGTAGCCATTGCTAAGATTCAGGCTGAACTGGAAGAGCAGTTGAAGGTCTTTGAAAAAGAAGGCAAGCTCTTGGAAGCTCAACGCCTGAAGCAACGGACCGAGTATGACATTGAAATGTTACGGGAGATGGGCTACACCAATGGGGTGGAGAACTATTCCCGTCACATGGACGGACGGAGCGAAGGAGAACCTCCGTACACTCTTCTGGACTTCTTCCCAGAAGATTTCCTCATCATGATTGACGAAAGCCACATGACCATGGGCCAAATCAAGGGCATGTACAATGGAGACCGCTCGCGTAAGGAAATGTTGGTCAACTATGGCTTCCGTTTGCCGTCTGCTTTGGACAACCGGCCTCTGCGTCGTGAGGAGTTTGAAAGCCATGTACACCAAATTGTCTATGTGTCTGCGACACCAGGAGATTATGAGATGGAACAGACAGATACCGTGATCGAGCAGATCATTCGTCCGACCGGCCTTCTGGATCCCGAGGTCGAAGTACGTCCTACCATGGGACAAATGGATGATCTCTTGGGTGAGATCAATGCGCGTGTGGAACG
>CAUUAM010000074.1:0-8357 GCA_963543165.1 uncultured Streptococcus sp.
AGACGAGTTCCCCCCCAGATTTTTTCCTGCATGACTGAATGTAAAAATAATGGTTCTGACATGTCTATCTCCTGTCTAATTTTTCTCCCCTCATTATAGCAAAATGTCCCATCTAATTGAACCCTTTTTCCTATTATACAAAGTAAGGAGAAGATTTTATAAAAATAGTAAACAAATATACTCTACTCAATTCTTGCACCATTGCTAGCAATGGCATCCTTGTACCAGTAGAAGGATTTTTTCTTGCTACGTTCAAGGCTTCCTTGGCCTGCATTATCACGGTCTAGATAGATAAAGCCATAGCGCTTATTCATTTCGCCTGTTCCAGCTGAAACCAGATCAATACACCTCCATGTCGTATAACCAAGCAAGTCAACCCCATCTTGATAGATGGCGTATCGCATAACCTTGATAGGAGCCTCTAGATAAGCAATCGGTAGTCATCTGCTACATAGCCATCTTCATCTGGCCTGTCAATAGTACCGAGCCCATTCTGATGATTCAAGATAAGGATTTTTGATAGAGTCTAAGACATTTCCAGCGCTTAGATTCCTCACTTTTGGATAGCCTGAGACTACTCGGCTTGCAGAGTAAAAGAAGGAAACAAAGTTAACAGTGTGATTCTTCAACAAGTCTAGATCCTCTGTCGTCATTTTCTATCTCGATCCTCCTACGCGCTTGAACATCAATGAAGAAGTAACTCTTGCGTTCTCCCTCCATGGTTGTAGTCTATCGGATGGTCTATGTTAGGATAGTATTGTTCTGCCACCAACATAGTTTTCTAGATCAATTTCGTGGGCAACCTTAGTCTCCATAGCCGAGTCTACCAATTCATGGTGAGCCACCTTAATTATTCTATTGGCTGACCCCTGCTTTTATAGTACATTTCAATTCTATCACTACCTCTTGTTGCTCTCTACATTTTCCCAGAGGTTAGTCGTTTCATTCTTGCTACCAAAAAAGTGAGAACTATTAGGAAAATAGAACCTAACTCAAATAATCCATCTCTTTTCTTCTCTCCTGTATTTGGGAGATTTATTTTTTGTTCTGGTTTATTCGAATCCTTTGTTTCGACACTATTTTCTTTCTCTTTTATTTGTATTTTATCTACATCTAGAGGAGAAATAGAAGCATCAGGTTTCTCTACTTTATTTGAGAGATTTCGTTTTTGTTCTGATTTATTCAAATCATTTGTTTCGATACTATTTTCTTTCCCTTTTATTTGTGTATTATCTATTTCTAGAGGCGAGATAGAAGCATCAGGTTTCTCTACTTTATTTTCCTCATTTTCTTTACCTTCACCTATATTCGATTGATTGTTTTCAGTAGGCGAAGGGATGTCATGGTCTTCCGTAGGCTTTTGCTCCTGAGTCAATTCGGATAAATTCTTCACAAAAGTAACCAGCTCTATGCTAGCGAAACCAGCTTGTTTTTGTTGTGACTGACCAGTAAATTCAATACCGATTTCTTTAACACTATCACGATTTTTAATTCCGCTGATATCAAATCTTAATTCTATTAACTCATCTGTAACCTTTTGGGGTTCTGAATTCACCCATTGCCAACTGTCGCCAACTTTTAAGTATAGTTTAGCTGATACAGGCACTGTTGTTTTCACACGTGCAACATACCAATCATAGCTACTCAAGTCCTGACCTTTTGTCAGTTTCACCTCAGTCTTTTCACCTGATTCAGCATTTAACTGAGCTACTAGTTGTTTTTCTTTGACCTGAATATCCGTTCCCTGCCAATCTAATGAATCACCTTCAAATGTATAGGTCAAAGGTTGGTATTCTTTCTCACTTTCCTTATCTGGAACAGGTGGTAACTGAGAATCTTTGATTGCTTGAATGGTGTCAAACTCAATACTACCTACTCCTTTTTCTCCTCCTACATAAAAGGCAAACTGAGTTACTTTTTTCAATCGTTCCTTTGTAATCTGGGCATTTTGATGACTTTCCCAACCGGCTGGTTTAAATTCAGAAAATGGAATGGTCACTTTTCCATCAATTGCTTGAGAGAGATCGATATCTTTTTCAAAACTAACTCCCCCAATCTGAACTTGAACAGTCAAATGCTGTTTAGGATGGGCTTCTGTTTTCATTTCAAAAGTAAGAGCATTCCGATCTTCCCAATTTTTATCAAAAGAGAGTTGACGTCCTGCATAACCATTATTTGCAATCGTATAGTCATATCGCATCTTATACTTCCCTTGTTCCGCTGCTGGTTGCAGAGAAAGTGAGATGGGATCTCCATTTGAAGAGTAAGCTTTTTCTAACAGACTATCTTCTCCCAGATAATTTTCAAAATCATCTACTAAATAGGGTGACGGTTGCACTTTCTTAGTATTTACAAAAAGTGTATAGGATTGAGTTTCTACCAAATCATCTTTATTATAGTATTTCAAAGTCAAAGTATGAGCTTTCTTATCCATACTATCTGATATCTGCAATTCCTCCTGGAAATAATCACCTACTTTTGATAATTCCCTTTCCTCACCAGCAAATACATAGGTTACTCGACTGTCCTCAGAAAGGGCCTTGGTAACTATAGTTGATTTTCTTGACTCTATAAGAGAATGATCTGCCGGTCGAATCAAATAACGTTGACTCGTTCTTTCATTTACAGGTATTGTTTTATTTGTCCCATAAATCTTACCAACTTCATTTCGAAAAAGAGTATGATTATCTTTGTAAAAATCTTGGAAATCCTTCAACAACTCATGATTTCCACCTAAGTTTCCATTAATATCTTTATAAGGAGTATAAAGATTATTAACGGTATTAAAATTAGCCCAAGTCATCATATAAGCAATCTTTGAAGCTTCCGAATCTCCTTTAATAGCCTTAAAAATCCTTGTGTACCAATCCAGTGTATTTCCTTTTTCTTTCAGTCCTTGTGCACTGTAGCCAAACTCTGTTAATGCAGCAATCTTGCCCTTAGACTCAGCTAGAGAAACAATTTTATTAAGATCCTTTAGCAAGGATGAAATATAAGCTTCCGATCCAGCATTTTCTTTGTTATCGTAACTATCAATACCAAAAATATCAACATAAGCATCACCCGGATAAGTTCCCAAATAGCGATCATTTCCTGCTCCAGGAGAGTAAGCGTATAAAATATTATGAACGCCTTTTTTATCCCTTAAGTACTCTACAGTATAACGATACAAAGCTTTGTACTGCTCTGGGTTAGTCGTACTTTCTCCCCACCAGAACCAACTGCCTGTCTGTTCGTGAAATGGTCTAAAAATAAAGGGAATAGACTGATTGTCTGCCGTCTTTAAGCTATGAGCTAGCGTTGCTATATTATCTAGCCAAGCAGTAAACTTTTCATTTGCTGTCCCTCCTGGTAAAATCTCACTCACTACATCTCCAGATGTATCATTGAAGTTTCCACCAGTCACAAAATTATACGGATGAGTACTGAGAGTTAGAATACCTCCTAAATCATGTGCTTTTTTCATCGACTCACTTAAATTTTGGATACTCTTTTGGATATCTCCTGCTATACCAGGTTTTTCATGCCCATCAAGCGACAATGTATCCCAACCAAATACTGCTGGATAATCGCCTACTGCATTCTTAACATCTGACTGTTCAGAAGCAACTCTACTTCCTTCTTCTGTCAGAGTTACACCTTCATCCAAGGCATGTTGCTGTCCAAATAAAATTTCTTTTTTAGTATTTAATTCTTTCAGATAGCTGAACAACTCTTTTGTTTCTTGTGTTGCTTGGGTATCAACAATAGCTATCTTATTCTCTGCTGTTTCCTTGGAAGTTAGAGTATCAACGTCCGTTTTCGTTTTTTCTATAACAGAATCACTACTCTTTTCACTTCCCTCTGCAATTTCTTTCTCCACTGATTTTTCCTCATTCACTAGCGTTGCTACAGTCGCGCTAGTATCAACAGCATCTGAAACTGAATTTTCTGATGCCAAGACAGCTGGAGCTAGTAGTAAACTAGTTCCCAATGTTAGACCTAAAATAATTTGTTTTTTCATAAAACGCTTCCTTTTTATTTTTAAAAAGAGAAACTGATGCTCCTTGCAGATTCTACCAAGCATCCGCTTCTGTATCAGTTTCCCTTCTGTTTAATCTATTGCATTTTTTTCAATGACTTCTTTGAGCCAGTAACCCGATTTTTTAATTGTTTTGACTTGTGTATGGATTTCATTTGAAATCAATCCATAGCGATTTCGATAAGCATTTGTCCAAGACCAACAGTCAATAGGCGTCCACAAGTGGTAACCAAAACAGTTTGATCCTTCTTGGATTCCCTTTTGAAGCCATTCCAAATGTTCCTTGATAAAGTTAATACGATAATCATCTTGGACTTGTCCATTTTCATCCATAAAACGTTCTTCTCTGGAGACGCCCATGCCATTTTCAGAGACAAACCACGGAATATTTTTGTAATGATCCCGTACATTTACTGCTATATCGTATAAAGCCTTAGGATAAATTTCCCACCCTTTATCGATATTCATCCGACGTCCAGGCATGTCATAGTGATCATAGTAGCGAGTCGGAAGCCAATCTCCAACCGAATCTGGAGAAATATCTGGTCTTTTCACACGATTTGGGTGATAGAAATTCACTCCTAAAAAGTCAACTGTATTAGTAGCAAAAAGTTCTTCGTCACCATCTTCTGTTTGCCAAAGAACACCATCTTTTTCAAGAACTGCAATAAGCTCTTCAGGAAAATGCCCATGGACAGCAGGCTCTAAAAACATTTTATTATTCCAAAGTTCTGCGAATCGAGCGGCATCTTGGTCCTCTTTTTCTTCAGAAGCAGCATAGGTAGGCGTTAGATTGAGAACAGTCCCAATGCGTCCACCATCTTTGGCAAATCCTTTTTCGCGGTAAAGCTGAATCGTTTTTGCTGTTGCTAAATTTAAATGATAAGCTACTTGTACTGCTTTTTTACCATCCACTAGCTTTGGATAGTGGAATTGATATAGGTATTCCCCATCAACAACAACCATCGGTTCGTTATGAACGACCCATTCTTTTACTCGATCTCCAAAATATTGAAAACATTTCTCTGCAAAACCAACAAAAAGATCAACAACCTGACGAGATTCCCAACCGCCATACTTATGATAAAGTTCTACTGGCAAATCGAAATGATGGAGGTTAAAAATTGGACGAATACCATTCTCCAAAAACGTATCAATCACACGATTGTAATAAGCAACCGCTTGAAGATTAACCGTATTGGTTTCTAAATCATCAATCAAGCGCGTCCACTGGATAGAGGTCCGCAAACTATTCAAACCAATTTCCTTCATTTTTGCAATATCATCTACATAGCTGTTGTAAAAATTTGAAGCTGTATCAGGACCTACATAATTATAGAAAGCTTCTGGTTCAATATCATACCAGTAGTCAAACATATTTTTATGTTGTTTATCAAAACGTCCTTCACTTTGAGGACCCGATGTCGCTGCCCCCCACCAAAAATTTTCTGGAAACTGTTTCATAGAATCACTTCTCTTTCAAATAATTTTTCTCTAATAAAATCTTGATACCCTGGTAAGTATTCATGTCCATACTCTGGATAAAATGATATTTCTTGAATCGTTTTTGCTTGATTAATTACGGCAAACTGAGTCTTGGGATGACAAATCAAATCATCCAGTGCCATTGCCCAATAGATTTTCCCTTCAATCCTTGGTACTAAATATTGAATATCTATATAGTCCAAAGTGGCAAAAATTTCTTCTTCACGTTCGTGGCGTGGATCTCTCTGCCGAAACCAGTAGGCTAACTCTTCGTAGGCTGATTGATTGACACCCAGTCGATAAGCCTCACGATAATCACTCAGAAAAGGATACTGGACAAAGACATGAGAAAGAAGAGGAGACAAAGCTGCACAGACTAACGCCAATGCTCCCCCTTGAGATACCCCATAAGAAACCAGTCTACTGGAGTCGATCTCAGGCATTCCCATCACTATTCTCGTCAACTGATATACATCTTGGAAGACCGAGCGGTAAAAAAGTTTTTCTGGTCCTTCTTCGACTCCTCGTATGAGATGTCCTCGCAGAGTTGCAAGTTTGATTAGGGAAGCATCCTCTGATAGACCGCCTTGCCCACGAACATCCATGGCAAACACGCACATTCCTTCTGTTGCTAACGCTATCTTGTCATTCCAGTCACCAGAGTTAGTATGATAACCATGGAACTGTAATAAAGCTGGCAAGATGCTTTTTCTTTTCTTTGGGCGAATCATCTGACAAGAAATCTTTGCACCACCAACTCCTACAAAGGTGAGAAGAAAACAGTCTACCTGATTGGAAGCAATCGCAACCGGCTCCAGTTGATAGTCTATTCCTAATCGTTCGACCTCGTATTTAGCTTGATCCCAAAAAGCATCAAAATCAACCGGCTTTTTCTGTGTCCCTTTGTAAGTCCCCCATTTAGAAAATGCATCCTCTTTTAACATCTTACTTGCCTATTTCTATTCTTTTCAAAATTTCATCTGCAATAAACTGAGCACCTTGAGGAGTTGGATGTACCCCATCCTCACCAGTCAGTGATTTGGCTCCAACTTTGATAGCTTTTTCATTGATCAAGCCATCTAAAGGGACAAATTCTAACTGGAAATCCTGAGCGAGTTTACGAACGACCTGAATCTTTTTATCCAAATCCACTCTCCAGCTTAACCGATCACTTGCTTGAGGTAAAACGAATGGTTCTATTAGTAGTATTCGCTGAGTCCCTGCTTCTTGCAATTGTTCTAATAATTTTCTATACTCTGCTTCAAAGCGATTCGCTTCCTCTTCAGATCCAAAATCTTTTTGCCCTACTTGATGCCAAACGTCGTTAATCCCAATAAGTAAAAAGACAACATCTGGTTTCAAATCTAAACAGTCTTTAATTCTAGCATTTAAATCGTGAATTCGATTACCACCAATTCCTCGATTAAAGTAAATCAAGTCTGCTTCAGGATAGTTTTCATCCAAGAGCTGACTGAGTGAGGCCACATAACCATTCCCTAGGCTACTTGCTTCTTCTCTATCTCGCCCCCATTCAGTAATACTATCTCCAAAAAAGACAAGACGATCTCTATTCCTTAACCTCATAGGAAACCCCTTTTGATTGAAAATGGACTGCTGCTCCCAGTAAATTGGCATCATTAAAATAGCGACATGTTTCAAGCTGGAACTGCAAGTCTGTCACATCATTTTCTTTTAGCAAGATCTGAACACGCTTATCGATCTCCTCCAGCAAGCCTTCTCGCTTAGACAAACCACCACCAATCACAACAAGCTCTGGATCCAATACCATTAAAACATTGTAAATTCCAGTAGCCAAACTATCATATAAATCTGAAATTACTTGTTGAGCTATCGTAATCCCTTGATCTGCTAAGGAAAATAAATCTTTACCAGAAAATGAAGAAGGAATAGACTGAGAGTCTGCGTACCGTTTTGCGACTTGTACCGGACTCGCCAACATACTTAAAGTCGCATTACTTCCAATTTTCATTCGTCCAAATTCGCCACCGAAAAGATTGTTTCCTTTATGAAGTTGACGATTCAGCACAACAGAACCACCAATACCAGAACCAATGATAAAGAAGACTGCATTTTGAACTGACTTTGCTACCCCATATTCAACTTCTGCTAGAGCCGCACAATTCGCATCGTTTTCGATTGAAACAGGTAAACCTAATCTTTCTTCTAGTTCTTTCACAATCTCAAAACGATGAATATAAGGAATAGCACTGCTACCATAGATAACACCTGATTCTGAGTCTACAGCACCAGGGGAGCTAAAAGCTACTCCTTCTAACTCTTCGATTGAAAATCGATTTTTAACAGTCAGTAACTCTTCTTTTAATCCCTCCCAAGTAGTAGGTGTTGTAAAAGAACTGACTTCCTGTAAGGTACCTTGTTTAAACAAACCGTATTTTACAGCTGTTCCTCCCATGTCAAATACTAGTAACGCCATAGTACCTCCCTTAGTGGTGTGTTACCATCATCTCAACTGAGAATTGATCATATCTGTGAACACTAATGGAATACTCAAATTGAACACCTGTATTTAAATACCCAATCTGCTCCGCAATGCCAACTGGATCGCCGTACTCTAAAGCCAACTCATCTGCTTCAAAGTCTGCCGCCTTACGTACAGTAATCGTTCTATGACCACTCTCAATTTTTAATCCTAGCTTTTCTTCAATGTATTCATAGATAGACCCCTCAACATTTTTTTTAGTCAAGCCTGAAATGACATCCAAAGGCATATATGTCTTTTCAATAACCGAGGGAGAACCATCTACAAAACGGACTCGGTAAATCTCATATACTGGACTAGCTTCCACTAGATTGAGTTTTCTGCTCACTA
>CAUUAM010000075.1:0-8185 GCA_963543165.1 uncultured Streptococcus sp.
CTTTTCCACATATTCTATCATAAATAGGACATGAATTCAATTTTTGATCAAAAATTTAGAACAAAAAACGAATGTTTCCAAGCTTTTTTGAGCTTCTATTCTTCTAGTGGCGAACGAATCTTAAAAAACAATGAGGCTGGGCAAAAACTGTCCAGCCTTTGATGTTTGATAAGAATAACAGCGATTGGCATCTTTGTTCGATTTTCAAGCTCCAAAGATGACCTAATCAACTGTGCGGGGGTGGGAAGACGAACTCTTTTTAATTAGTTGGAGTTCTTTCCCACTCCCATTAGTTTTTTTAGTTTTCTCCGATGCTTTCGGCTGCTAACTTACCAGAAGTCAAGGCCCAAGCATTATTGGCACCGGATGGAGAGTCTGTTCCCATGACACCTCCGACCACTTCACCGGCGGCATAAAGTCCCTTGATAACGTGACCTTCTGTATTGAGTACAGAGAGATCGGTATTAACAACCAATCCACCCATGGTCGTAGCAAAACGAGGTTTTTGCTCAATCAAGTAATATGGACCTTCTCCAACTGGTTTTTGCAGGAAGCGGAGTTCACGATGGAATTCCTTGTCCTCACCCTCAGTAACAAACTGATTATATCGAGCGACAGTTTCTTCCAAAGTATCTCCATCCATACCAGCCAAGTCAGCCAACTCTTTGAGGCTAGAAGCATGATAGAAATATGGAGTTTGGCTACCATTTTGGGCCACCCATTGATCGATATCTGCCTGAGAAATTCCTCCCTCAGCTACTTCTTCACGGAAGATATCAAAATGCTCTTGGTCTAATAGCAAGTAGAGCATCTTCGATTCTTGCTTCATCAATACATCCAGAATAGTATGGTTACTTGCCCGCTCATTGACAACGCGTTTCCCGTCTACATTTAGGAGCAAACCATTTTCTTTCAGAACTGCAATATTTCCACCAATGGTTGATTTGGCAGTGCCAGGAGCGACTTCGATTCCATTTGGATAGATCTTTCCTTGATCCAACATCAAGGTAGCGGCATCAATACCTTTGGCTTGTGCCATTTGCAATCCTTCTCCCATAGAAGAACGGGTACCGTAAAAGAGGACATTGCGCAGACGTGGTGGAAGCAAGTCTTTGTTGTTTCCATATCCACCCGTTGTCAAGACCACTGCCCGCGAATGGATCCGGTGTGTACGACCATTTTTTTCGACTGCAACAATCCCGTTTACGCCACCTTTTCCATCTGATAACAATTGTTGAGCCTTGGTTTGAAGAAGGACACGGACATGTGATTGAGAAAGTTTTTCACGAACAGCTGCTGCAAAACCATGCCCACCATGATCATAAGCCAACTCACGATCCTTTTGGTATTCCGCAAGCACATGGAGGCCGCCTTTCATATCGTATTGCACGCCGATATAGTCGTGTACCCAGTCTGTTGCTTGCCCGACATTATTGGCAAGAAGAGTTAACAAGTCCATGACATTGGCATGGTTTCCATTTTCAAGGAAGTCTTCAATCATCAAGTCTGGCGTATCATCTGTCACCCCTGCCTGGTGTTGCAGTTTAGATCCCATGACAACTTGGTTTCCACCAGATACAGAAATGGCCCCACCGATGAAACTTAATTTTTCAAGCAAGATAACCGATAAGCCGAGTTCGTCTGCACGGAGCGCCGCAGCAATACCAGCTGCACCACCACCGACAACCACCAAATCTACTTCTTCTTCGACCACTTCGTTTGATTGTTCAATCGTTGGTTTGTGACGGGCTTTGAGAACCTCAACATTGTCTTCATTACTAGCGAGACGTACCGCATCTGCTACCCCATCCACAACCCCTTGACTGGTTGTAGAAGCACCAGACACAGCATCCACATTCAAGGTTTGGAAATCAATAATCTGCTGAGGCAATTTTTCAAAGACCATATCCGAGAGTCCTTCTGACTCTCCGGCACTATCAATCTCGATATTGGTAATTTTATCCTTACTGAAGGTGACCACCATTGGTAGATCACTGTTGTGACCTTTGGCAGCAACTTTGTATTGACCAGGCGTAAAGACCAGATCTTTCCCCATCAATTCGATCAAGCGTGCTTGTTTCTTGAGTTCAGCATCCGCGTCTTTAACCAATTGGAAACTGGTATCCATAAATTTCCAAAGAGGTACGGGAATGACTAAATTCTCCCGATCATGAATATCCGCAAAATCCTTGACTTTACGACCATTTTGGATAGCGCTCACCCAGTGAGGTTCTACCAAGAAACCTTTAGCGACGGCAACCAAATCATAGCCTAATTCTAAGGCAGCTTTGGCATCTTCTGCTTGCAAGATCCCGCCGACCCCGATCACCGGGATCTTAGCCAATTCTTCACTTCGACTAGCCTTGTATTTAGCGATCAACATTTCTGGATCAGCTGGATTCACAATCGAGTTCCGCGTATAAATCCCCATGGAGAAATGCACATAATCTGGCTGTTCTTTTGCCAATTGGTTCAAGAAATACATGGTATCGTCAAAGCGAATCCCAGGTTCCTCTAGCTCCTCTGGTGAAAAACGATAGCCTAGGATAAAAGGCTGTTCCGCTTCTTCTGCAATGACTTTTTTAACTGCACGAACCACTTCTAATGGGAACTTCGTCCGCTTTTCAAGGCTTCCTCCCCAAGCATCGTGTCTGCAATTCGAATGGGGAGAGAAAAATTGTTGCAAGAGGTAGGTATTGGCACCATGGAGCTCCACTCCATCAAATCCAGCCTTAATCGCACGAGAGGTTGCTTGCACAAAAGCCTCAATCATATCCAAAATATCCCGGTGGGTCATTTCAGTGGGCACAGGTGCATTCGGACGAAGGGCCGCGACACTACTAGCAGAAATCGGATTTTGTCCCTTGTTCATATCAGGAAAAGCCATCCGGCCAGCATGGTAGATCTGAATAATGGCTTTTGAACCTTTATTTTTAATGGCAGTTGCTAGGCATCTTAAAGGTTCAATTTTATCATCGGAATCGATCCCTATCGCCCCAAAAAATCCACGACCTTCATCCCTTACAAATGCACTTTCCACAATGACTGCACCCGCTTCGCCAGAGCGATGGGCATAATAATGGATCAATTCATCTGTCACAGTTCCGTCATAATAAGCAGATTCCGTTGTCATCGGAGCCATCACAATCCGATTTTTCAGATGACCCCCGGATGGAAAGGTCACTTGATCAAATAATTTTTCTGTCATCTTACTTCTTCCTTTATAAAAAGGAGGGCCCTCTTTTCAAACATATGGATGTATGAAGAGAAGTGTCACCTCCCAAGTCTTATCCTAATTTTAAGGTAGAGAGAATCTCTCTCAAAACTGAAACTGGAACTTGACCTGGCGCAGAAGCTTGTTTAGCCGCCCCAAAGGTTGCAGCGGAACCAAAAGCCTCTCCACTCACACGGCTAACCATTCCAAGCGCTCCCATCGACATGGTAATCAATGGTCGGGTTGCTTTGTCCTTCATTTCAGCTGTCGCAGCTAACAAGGTCAGCACATCTTTATTCGATTGTGGCATCACAGCAATCTTACAGATATCAGCACCTTTTTCTTCCATCAAACTGAGGCGACGGACAATTTCTTCTTGGCTTGGTGTCGCATCGAAATCGTGATTACACATCACCACTTTGACCCCATTTTCATGTGCCAATTCTATTGTCGCAGCCACTTCTTCTGCAGGCATAAAGAGCTCAAGATCAAGAAGATCTGCTGCTCCTTGAGTGAGAACCTCTCGATAAATAGCAAAATATTGGTCATCAGGGAGTTCCAACTCTCCCCCTTCTTTTTTGGTCCGGAAAGTCACCAAGAGCGGTTTTTGAACAGCCTGTTTGACTTGATGAGACAAGCTAGCCACTTTTTGAGGTGTTGCCACTTCTTCATAAAAATCAATCCGCCATTCGATCAAGTCACAATCCAAATCACGCGCTTGCTCTGCAGCTTCTAGAATAGAATCTGCTGTCTGTCCAACCAGTGGAACAATAATTTTTGGACGTCCCTCACCAAGAGTGACATTTCCAACCGTAACTGTATAGGTCATAGTCGTCTCCTTTTATTTAGATGTGTCAACTGTTTGATAGTAACGAACAAATACGATAATGGCGATGACAAAACCGATCATAGCAAATACGGTATTCATGAGCATCACATTTTGAACACTCATACGGCCACCGAAGTATGGAACCGCAAAGGATGCGATAGAACCAAATGTGTAAAAGATAGAGGTGATCGTTCCTTTACCTGCTGGGAACATTTCCCCCATCACTGTTAATCCAAGTTGCATCACTCCACCAGCAGCAAAGAATCCAACTAAGGCCGCACCAATTTGCATCACAGTTGGATTAGGCATTAGATACATCATACCAATTGCCAACATTGACATAAAGGTGTATGGCAAGACCAAATTAACGGGACGAATCTTCATCCCAACTAAGGCAGTGAAGGCCACACAGATAAGAGTTCCTGTTGAGTAGGTTGAAAGAAGCAAAGATGCAGATTTTTCACTCATAGAAGCAGCTTTCACCCCATAGGTTGAAATAAATTGAGAAATTGTATAGAAGGTCGCTTGAGAAATAAATCCATAGACAACAAAGGCCACACCTTCCAACCACATTTTCGGTTGTGCTTTGAAGACCGTTGTAGCCTCGACAACTTCTTCACCTGCTTCTTCAGCCACTTTCATATCTTTGTCAGGGAATGGCGCTTTCCAAATCAGGACCGCATTCACTAAAAGTGCAACGGCTGCAATGTAGAAGGTCAACTGGTAGCTCTTCATAGCAGAAGCCAAAATCAAGATAAATGGAAGGATCCATTGACCGATTTGAACAGCTGCCTTAATCAAGACTGTTGCTGTACCAGCTTTTTTAGGAAAAGATTCCATCAAGGCTGGATAGGTTCCTGAATCCAAGAAGGAATTAGCAATTCCGGCAATGACAGTTAAAATCGCAGCAACTGTTGTATTTGGTGCATAAATCAAGCCAACAAAGTAGAGGATGTAGCTTGCCATACCTAGTAAGACAAAGGGTTTGCGTCCAAATTTGTCTGATAGGTAGCCTGAAAATACGATCGCAATCAACCGTCCAATCCCAAGCATAGATACAACGGTCATCACTCCGGCTTCATTGGTATTCCATTGAATTCCAAGCGCCGCCTTATTTTGTGAGATAATCACAACACCGATCCCGTGAACAATGTAATTGATATACAAAGCCAGGGCTGTAAAGTAATAATGTTTCTTAGTCATACACAAATATCTCCCTATATTTTTTTATTTAAACAAAACAGATTCAACATGGTCGATCGGCATTTCTTCACCTGTAATCAAATGGAAGGCTTCTGCCCCTTGGAACAACATCATTTTCAAACCATTAAAGGCAATAGTTGCTCCATTTTCACGGGCAAATTTCAACAATTTTGTTTCAGCAGGTGCATAAACAACATCCATAATCGCAAGGTCTGGACGAATCACAGCTGGATCTGTAATCAAAGAAAGATCCTCTTGTGGTTTCATCCCTACACTTGTCGCATCAATATAGACAGAAGACTCGGCAATCGATTGTTTAAAGGCTTCTTGGTCTTCTAAATGGTGAAGAGTAGCCTTCGTATTGGTATGTTCCAAAATTTTACGAACGGTTTCTTCTCCGTTAGCATAGAATTCATCGTCACGGTTAAAGATACGCAATTCTTTGACACCATCTAAGGCAGCTTGAATGGCAATGGCTGTACCAGCTCCACCACATCCTGTCATAGTCACGATACGATCTTTGATATCGATCCCTTCAGAAGCTAAGGCACACATCGCACCTGTCCCATCTGTGACATGACCGACCAAGTGACCAGTTTCATTCACATTCACCACAGTATTGACAGCACCGACCAATTTGGCTGCTGGTGACAACTCATCCAACAAAGGGAGAATGGCCTGTTTATTTGGCATAGAAACGTTAGAACCTTGAATTTTCAGAGCACGAATTCCCTGAACAGCATCGGCTAATTCTTCATTGCCCACTTCAAATGCTAGATAGGCATAATCCATCCCATTCTTCGCAAAAGCTTCATTCCACATAGTCGGTGACAAGCTATGACGGATGGGAGTGGCAATCAAGCTAACGAGTAAAGTATGACCAGTAATACGTTCTGACATAAGAACACCTCATTTATTTTTTTCTAATTTTAAAACACGATATCTTCTCTGAACCACTGCTATCGCAAGGAAACCAAGCAAGGCAAGCAGAATGTTATAGATGAAGACATAGACGACAGACTTCTCTACCATCAACCCTGTAAGATACGGGGTAACCATGACGGAAATCGAAGTCGTTAAGGAATAGAAACTTGTGACAATCCCTTTATGGTGGGGATAAAATTCCAAGAGCAAAGCAAGCCCCAATTGCCAAATTCCTCCGGCAGAAAAGCAACCAACGCCGATACTTGCTAGAATGACGGAAAGCATCGATGGGGAGACAATCATATAGAGCATAGAGGCTGCTGTCAACAAGAGACAAACCAGCATCAAGTTTGGAATATCCCATTTTTTCCGCACTAAGTAAGAAGTGAGAAAAACAGAGATAAAGGAGCCGATACTATAGACACTCACGAAAAGTGGGCTATTTTCTTTAGAAATTTTTAGAATGGTTTCTGAATAAGTTGGAATCCATAAGATAAAAATATTAAACAAAGAAACAGATACAAAAGAGAAGATCATTAGGGCAACCCCTTCTGCACTCCAAGTTTTTCGACTAGATGTGTTTCCTTCTTGTTCGATGATGGTTTTGGCCTGAACACTAGGATAGCGAAACTTACTTAAGAAAAAGAAGTTAATACCTAGACACAGTGCACAAATCACAAAAGGCCAACCAAAATAAAAATCAGTCTGAATAACCAAACGAGTGACAAAAGGCAGAATAAACTGACCAATTGAAATAAAGGATTTATTGAGGACACTCAGTGAACTGTTGTCACTCTCTGAGGGATAAGCCTCCACGACAATTGGATAGGTACTCGTATCTAAAAAGGCATTTCCTATCCCACCAAAGACAGTGACGACAAAGGCCCACCGAAAATCCCTTGTAAACAAAATCCCAACGAAAAAGAGAATATAAGACAGGACTCCAAGAAGAACAGTTTTCTTTCGACCGAAGTGATCCGAAAACCAACCTGAAAAGTTTAAGCTGATAATTCTGCCCAGGCCCAAGGCACTAATGACTAAGGTTACTTGGCTGAGACTAGCGGACCATTGAGCTTGAAAAAAATCTTGATTCTGAGCAATAGCGATCGTAGCAATCCCTTGAAATAAATAATTGACATACAAGCTTCCAATAAGCGAAATATATTGCTGTTTTTTTTGCATGATCTCCTTTCAAGTTCAAAAAAACGGAAAACAAATACTCGGTTTACTCAATCATTAGACACTTTAGTCAACAAAAGAACAATCGTGAAGCATCCCAACTTTGTGAATATTTTTATTATGTAAAACCAATTATATCATCTTCTACCAGTCCCGTCTACATTTTCAGACAAATTTATTGACAAATTAAAAAACATATATCATATACCAATGGATGCAGAGGTAAAAAAAAGGAGACACCCGTTTCCCCTTTTTGTTCATCCTTCTTATTTGTATAAATCTTGAATCGGCTCAAAGATGATCTTTTCAAGATCTGCAAGATAAATAGACAATTGTTGTTGTTTGGTGAAAAATTCATTCACAATTGGACTTGCTTGGATTTTTTCCATGTAGTCCTTCATTTCTTGTTGCACAGCTTCTGTTGGAAGTTGACCAGATTGCATCAAGCCTTGCAGTTGATTTTGAAAAGCGACGTATTCGTCAAACAGTGTTTTCGCTTCTGGATTTGCTTCGATTGCTTCCTTGCTTTCTACAACCGCCTTGTATTCAGGAAGGTCTCGAAGGGTCCGAGAGAGTTCGTTTGCTAGATCATAAATATTTGCCATTTTATGGGCTCCTTTACTGATAAGATACCTCTATTATACTGCTTTTCCCTATAAATTCCTAAAATGAAGCAGGCATTTGGTTGCAAATCCCACTTTAGACCTAGCGGGCAAGGACGGTATAAGATGTCGCCTGGCTGATCAATATTTGAGCCCGCTCTTGATCCTCTGCATTTTTAAAGGTCAGCTGCAAAATCCCGTGGATATCTTCCCGATTCTCTTCATTGATGTGAA
>CAUUAM010000076.1:0-7896 GCA_963543165.1 uncultured Streptococcus sp.
ATCTCACGTTTCATGTTTTTCTCCAAATCTTTCTATACTAGTAGTATAGCATAGCTAGATATATTTTTCAAGAAAATTATAGTTTTTCGGAAAGATGTCATAGGGGATATATAGGATTGTTTTGTTTCCTTTCTATATTCTATCCCTTTTAAAAACAATACAATCAGCAAATCTCACGGATCTACTGATTGTATTTCTTCTGTACTTTATTTTTCTACATATCGAAAGGAAATCTTGCTACCACAGAGCCAATTATAGACTCGATCATTGACTTGAACGTTCATAGCTTCGTGGGCATATTCTGGCATGATGAAATGCTCTTTTGGACACTCTAATCGATTATATATGGCAAACTGTGTCACAGGATAACAAACATCATCATCTAGTCCTGTAATCATGTAAACTTGTCCTTTTATGCGATGGGCAAAATTTTTCACATCAATATAGGCTAATGTTTCCATAATCTGGTCTTCCGTTTCATGGAATGGATCATGGAACTTAAAATAACGGAAAAGCTCGTCATAGGCTTCACTGGTGTTTCCAAACTCTAATACACGTCTGAAATCCGATAAGAATGGATAAATAGCTACCGTTCGTTGAATTCTTGGATTCAATCCAGCAGCTACCAGGGCCAGGGCACCACCTTGAGAGGCTCCATAGCTGGCGAGTTTGCTGTCGTCAACTTGAGGAAAGCTAGCTACAATTTCTATTAACTGGTAAAGATCTAAGTAGACATCCTTATAAAAAAGCTCATGCGGACCTTCCACAGCTCCTCGGATAATCTGTCCTTTTACAGTGTTTCCAAGTGGTGATCGATCTCCGTCTGTTGAATAGCCTGATTGACCTCTTACGTCCATAGAGACTACACCATAGCCGGCTACTGTATACGCAAGCATGTCTGACCAATCCCAACAACGGCCCATATAGCCATGAAAATGGAAAATAACTGGAACCTTTTGAGCTGATTTTGGGAAAACAACTCGTGCATAAACAAGACCATCACGTGTTCCTTTAAAGGTTAATTCATAACAAGCAATATTTGGAATGCTGAAATCTTGTTCTTTGAGTTTGTATTCAGGAAGTTCAGTAAGGTTTGCTAAGGCCTGATCCCAGAAAGCATCAAAGTCTGCCGGAACTTCATCACGTCCCCTGTAATCTTTCATTAATTCTAGTAATTTAGGATCTTTCATAAAATCCTCCTCAGGTATATGTAATCGCTACCAAAAATGTACCATATTTACGTAAGGATTGCAAGAGACAAATAAAAATTACATAACCGAAATTATGTAATTTAATTATAGATTCAAAAATAGACTTAATTGTTTAACCAACTCAGGATTAGTGGGTAATGCAGAATGATGAGCCTTTCGACCTTTTAAAATCACTTCTGAATAAGTTTGATTCTCAAAAATTGATTTTGCTGCTTGTGCACTAGAGAGGGGAACGATGCCGTCTGATTTTCCAGCAAAGCTACCGACAAAGTTAAGGACCTCTACTTCTTTTTCTAAGCGATGTTTCCACCTTTGAAAATCGTCATACATCTCTTGGTTGAATTTGTAAGGACTTCCAATAATGGCCATCTTGCTTACAGTTAACTTCTTTTTCTCTAAAAAGCCACTTTCCAATAAACCAGTCAAAACGAGTCCACCATTGGAGTGCCCTACTGCCTTAAATTCTGTGAAATAATAGTGGTCAAGAAGGTAGGTTAAAGCCAGTTTAAGGGATTCGATTTGCTGCTTGATATTGCTGTAGCCGTCTCGATTGTTCTCAAAGCCAATCACAATCATAGGATTCGGCTCTTTGGTATTGAGTCTTCCTTCCATCTCGATAGAATCATCTTTATTGACTTTTATTTTTAAGAGACTCTTTTTTTTTCTAGAAAAGCGATGGAGCATGCGGATGGTTCCATTGAAACGCTGAATACTGGCTGAACTTCCAGGTACAAAGATGATTGGTTTGATTGGTGGTTTCTTCGACCCTTTTGGAAAAACAAAGGGCTTGCTGTTGGAAGATAACAATCTTACAAAGAAACGAAGGAATTGTTGAAATAGTTTTTTTAACATGTTTTCTCTAGTACTATTTTCTAAAAGAACCCGGAACAATGTTCCAGGCCCTTATTCGAAACGGTTATTTCCGTTTTTTCTTATTTTTGCGCATTTGTTTGGCCATTTTGTTCATAGCCCGTTTCATCATGAATTCTCCGGCTTTTCCTTTGAGACCACCACCGAACATTTGGCTCATATCCGGCATTCCAGCGCCTCCACCAAGAGCTGATAAGTCAGGCATCCCACCTTGTCCCATCATCCCTTCGAGGGCAGACATATCGGGCATTCCCCCAGGCATGTTCTTCGGCAGATTATTTGGATTCAGCCCCATTTGTTTCATCATCTTGTTCATATCGCCAGAGAGGACGCCTTGCATCATCTGTTTGGCTTGGTTAAAGTCCTTGATGAATTTGTTGACTTCGACAAAGCTGTTTCCCGATCCAGCAGCGATTCGACGACGACGGCTAGGGTTCAAAAGATCTGGATTTTCCCGTTCAGCTGGGGTCATAGAAGATACAATCGCGCGTTTGCGAGCAATTTCTCGTTCGTCGACCTTGAGGTTCTTCATGGCTGGATTGTTGGCCATACCTGGAAGCATCTTGAGCAGATCTTCCATTGGTCCCATGTTTTGGACCTGGTCTAACTGATCGATGAAGTCGTTGAAGTCAAAGGTATTTTCCCGCATCTTTTCAGCGAGTTCAAGCGAGCGTTTCTCATCGTAGTCTTGAGACGCCTTCTCTATCAGCGTCAGCATATCCCCCATACCGAGGATCCGACCAGACATGCGGTCTGGGTGGAAGGTTTCGATATCCGTGATTTTTTCACCAGTACCGGTGAACTTGATTGGTTTTCCAGTAATTTGACGGACAGAAAGGGCGGCACCACCACGAGTATCCCCATCGATCTTAGTCAAGATGACCCCAGTCACTTCGAGTTGTTGGTTAAACTCACGCGCCACATTGGCCGCTTCTTGACCGATCATAGCATCGACAACCAAGAGGATTTCATTTGGCTCAGCTAGGGCTTTGACATCACGCAATTCGCCCATGAGTTTCTCATCGATTTGCAGACGACCAGCCGTGTCGATCAAGACATAGTCATTGTGGTTGGCTCTTGCCTGTTCCAAACCTTGACGAACGATTTCTACTGCAGGGACTTCTGTTCCCAATGAGAAGACAGGGACATTGATCTGTTGACCAAGCGTCTTCAACTGGTCAATGGCTGCTGGACGATATATATCGGCCGCGATCATCAAAGGACGTGCATTTTCTTCCTTGACCAATTTGTTGGCCAATTTACCAGCAAAGGTTGTTTTACCAGCCCCTTGAAGACCGACCATCATGATAATGGTTGGAATCTTAGGTGATTTGACAATGTCTGCTGTCTCAGAACCCAAAATGGCTGTCAATTCTTCATCGACAATCTTCACGATTTGTTGGGCAGGGTTCAGGGTTTCAATGACCTCATGCCCTACGGCCCGCTCGCGGACGCGTTTGATAAAGTCTTTTACAACAGGAAGGGCAACGTCGGCCTCTAAGAGGGCTAGACGAATCTCTTTGGTTGCCTCTTGGACATCCGCTTCAGAGATTTTCCCTTTCTTACGAAGATTTTTAAAGACGTTCTGTAAACGTTCAGTTAAACTTTCAAATGCCATTATTTTCTCCTATTTTTCAATTCAGTGGAAATCGTCCGAAATGTTGCAAACACTCTAGTTCTTCGGGTGTGACTTCTTTCATGATTTCATTTGGATATCCCCAACAGCTAAAACCTACTTGCATAGCTTTGGAGATATCATTGGGCGAAATAATCTGTAGTCGAGTGGGAAATGGTTCCTCTGCGGCTAATAGTGTGCAAGCTATTCCTTGGTAAATGACAAGACTGCCCATGGTTATTCCCGATTATCAATACTTGTTAAAATCTCAACTTGCTCTTGTAGAAAAGCATCCTCTGGATAGCGCTCTAGGATCTGGTCTAAAATCTGACTGCGGACAATGTAATCCGAGTACATATGAAGCTTCATCTCATAGTCTTCCAGAATCTTTTCAGTTCGTTTGATATTATCATAAACAGCTTGACGACTCACACCAAACTCTTCAGCAATCTCAGCCAAGCTGTAGTCATCTGCATAATAGAGCTCGATATAGTTCATCTGCTTGTCTGTCAAAAGTGCTGCGTAAAACTCAAAGAGAGCATTCATTCGGTTGGTTTTCTCAATTTCCATACCTTTCATTATATCAAAAAAGCCCGCTAAAGACTAGCGGGACTTGATGCTTTTTGAGTTGAAATGAGAGGATGAATTATCAGAGTTTCAGTGCCAACATGTTGACCGTCATCCCTGCTGCAGTTCCCATTAAGAAGATGGTATCTCCTTCCTTCACATAGCCATGATCAAGCGCATAGGCTAAACCAAAAGGCACAGCTACTGAAACCATATTTCCATAATCGCTGACAATATTGAGGTACTTGTCTTTGCTAACTCCCAATTTATCCATGACGAGTGGTAAGGCGCGACTAGCCTGGTGGGGAATAACATAGTCTACTGTATCTTTTGAAATGCCTGATTTCTCTTGGAATTCTTGGAACATTTCTGGAATAACACGGGCAGAAAGCAAAAGGATCTTCTTCCCTTTCATATCAAACATGAAATCAGTCTTGGTTGCTTCAGAGTACAATTTCGGATGATAGGCTGTCAAACCACCACGAATTTCGGTATCATGAGCTCCTTCAGACCAGGTGCGTTGCATGCTAGCAATGATTCCTTTGTCTTGACTTGTTGCTTCAAAAATAAAGGCCGCTGCTCCATCGCTAAATAATTCAAAACTCTCTTTTTGTTTAGGATTAAGCCCAAGACTTCCTACTTCACTGGATACTATAAGAACCCGTTGGTATTCACCACCTTCAATCGGATAAGAAATGGTGCTCAAAGATGATACAAAACTGGTACAGGTGGTATTGATATCCATGGCTGGAATCGTAAGTCCCTTGGCCACGCGCTCATGGATCAAAGCAGCTGTACAAGGAATCGGTTGAACGCCAACCGCACTAGCCGAAACCAGGCAGTCGATGTCTGTCATTTCAAGCCCCGCATGTTTTAAAGCAGCTTCAATTGCACGCGCTGCTAGATCAATCTGTGTTTCTTCTCCTTCTTTCACACGGTAACGAGTCTGGTCTTTGAAGGTCACTGTATGAGCTGGAAGCGCTGTTCCATATCCTTTAATTTGCAGATGTCTTTTTACAGTAGTCATAGGATTCTCCTTTTATTGAAGTCGTTGCACACGTTTTAATTTACGTGTTGGGTCCCATTGGTAATCGATAAATTGAATACTTGGGAGGATGAATTGTTTTTGTTGAGCTAAGAGTTCAAATTGGGCAAAGATCGCTTTCTCAATAAACTCGGAACGATGACTCAAGGCGATGGTAATCGATCCATCCGTCAACTGAGTCACTTGATAGTCCTGAATATTTTCGACGAACAAAATGCACCGGCGAATAAAATCTGGATAGATGGTTTGGTTGCTTCCATCCTTTTTTTTGAAATAGAAGATATCATCCGATCGTCCTTCGACCTTTGCGATTCGAGTAAAGACGGATCCACAAGGGCAAGGGGACTTTTCTTCTACCAAAATATCATTAAGTCGGTAGCGATAGATGGGTTGGCTCGTTCGTTTAAAATCTGTAATAATCGGATAAAAGCGGTTATCATCAAGATACTCTTTTTCGACATACAAAATATCTTCGTTGAGGTGAAGATTACCCTCCGAACAAGTACAAGCAAGAAATCCTTCTGTCGCTTGGTAGACCTGATCAACCTTGTCTAAGTGAAAGGCTTTAGCAATTGTCTGAGCTTCTCTATCCTCTAAGATCTCTGCGACAGAGACAACCATGACAGGTTGGATCGAAAGTTGCTGATGAGTGACATAGTGAGCTAACTCAATCAAGGTGGAAGCTGGCGCCACCACAATGGTTGGTTGATAGTTTTTGAGACGCTCTAAATGCTCCTTGCTATCCTTGAAGATATCAAAGTACTCTAATCGAATAAGGGACGAATTAATGGTTTGGTAGAGTTCGTTATCCGCTCGTAAAAAAAAGGCAATGCGATGACCAAACAGATTTCCTTTTGGCAGCATCTTTGCTAAGATTGCTGCAGCCCACATACTTCTTTCTTTTTCTGTAGTGACAAAGACGCCTCGGTGACCGGAGGTTCCAGAGGACAAGCCTACTGCTACTTCTCCATTCATCTCGGTAAAATCTCGTGTTTGTTCCCCACGTATAGCCATCTCTAATGCCTGATCTCTATCCACCCCCAGGGTATTAAGTTCGTTGAAATGCGTCATCATGAAATTCTTATCCATAGTCCCAAAGGATTCAGGAGAATGGGTTTGAAAATAGGGGGAGTGAGAAGTGATAAAAGTATGGTAGCGAGCCAATTGCTGTTTTTGGTACTTTTCTAAGGTTTCCTTTGAACGGAATCGATGGCACCATCTGGTTTCAATAAAGGTTTTCAGAAAGACTGTTTTTTTCATTTAAAATCCTCTCAATCCGTTCTTGGGGGTCATGGCTGACCACCACTTGAATGCCCTCTTGTAAAAGTTTTTCTAGCAAATCTGCCCCCTGGAGATAGGCCTTCTTATTGTCCTGCACAAGGGAAGGAATGAGACGCATATTCCGCATGTAAGGCAAGAGATCCACTCCCCAGCATAGGTCTGCACCGATATAGAGTTTGAGCTCATCCATATAGAGACAGCCCTGCCCTCTTGCATGCCCATCGATAGACGATACAAGAATGCTCCCATCCCCAAATAGGTCTGCAGTCGGGCGGTAAGGGAAAGTAGGATGCGTTTGATCCGCTTTGAGGCAAGTCACCCGATCTTTAAAATCAGCTGGAAGAAACTCTTTAAAAATTAGATCTTTGAATTTCGGCTTCTGATACACTTCGTAGACTTCCTGAGTGACAAAGAAATGAGCATTTGGAAAAAGAGCTGCTCCTCCCAGATGATCTGGGTGCAAATGCGAGAGAATCACATAGGAAATGGCTGCTGGATCAATCCCACGCTCTTGCAATAGGTAGTCAATCTGGTCTTCTTTTTTCATCTGCATAGGCGTTGCTAGACGGTACCAGAAATACCGTGCTTTTTTCTTAATCTCATAATGATAGCCAGTATCGTACAAGATATAGCCTTTTTCACGATGATGAATCAAAAAGACACCTGCTGGAAATTGCATCTTTTCGTTTGGAATCCCTTTAAATAAGAGTCCAGAATGACTGCTACAATAACCTGCTGGAAAATAATCAATGTGCTTGATCATGTTGGACATACTTGTCAATCCCTTCTTCAATGGTCATTTTTGGATAGTAGCCAAGTTCTGTTTGGGCTTTTTTTATATCGAGAGTTTGGCTATAGCGGAGGAGATAATAGGTGTAGCGCGTCAACGGGGGTTCAGCTTTCAGATGAAAAAATCGATACACCCCTTCAAGGCTATAAGCCGCAGCTGCTACGAGACCTGCTGGAAGTTTCCGATAGCGGATAGGTTCTCTTAATCCTTTTAGTGTCGTTTCAATCAAATACTTAAAGGTCTTTGGTTCTCCATTTGTAATATTATAAACCTGTCCGTGTGCCTCTTTTGCTTCCAAAGCCAAACGAATGGCTAGGGCAACATTTTCCACACAGGTCATATCCATGACCTGCTCTCCCCCTCGAATCAGCGGAATCCCAATTTTTCGACTGAGGCGTAAAACCCGAGGCAAGATACTGGTATCTCCCACACCGAATAATCCTCTCGGACGTAAGATAATACTTGGCACATCTGGATAGTTAAGAAATAATTTTTCAGAAGCTAGCTTACTACGGAT
>CAUUAM010000077.1:0-7874 GCA_963543165.1 uncultured Streptococcus sp.
TAGGAAGATCAAAGTAAGGAAGTTCTTTATCCCCACCGATATCCATTGTACGAACGACAACAGGTTTACCGTTCATACCTTCAAGAACTGCTTTGTAGGCTTCGTATTGGTCGTCTTCAGTTGGGAAGTCTTGAGAATCCATGTACAAGAACTCAGTACGGTAGAGACCAACTGCTTCTGCACCGTTATCATTCACCCCTTCAACGTCTTTAGGAGTACCGATGTTAGCAGCCAATTCGAAGTGTTTGCCATCAGCAGTCACTGTTTTAGCATCTTTCAAAAGAGCCCATTCAGCTTTTTGTTTTGCATAAGCTTCACCAGCCGCTTTGAATTCTGCGATTTGCTCTTCAGTTGGGTTGATCACCACTTCACCAGTGATCCCTGAAACAGCCAAAACATCACCGTCTTTGACAAGTTCTGTGATGTTATTTGTACCCAAAACAGCTGCGATTTCAAGTGTACGCGCCATGATAGCTGAGTGACTAGTACGTCCACCGATGTTCGTAACAAAGGCTTTTACATACTTTTTGTTCAACTGAGCTGTATCAGATGGTGTCAAGTCATGCGCCACCACGATTGCTTCTTCATTGATAGAAGCAGGGTTTGGCAATTTCTTACCAAGCAAGTTGGCAAGGACACGTTTGGTAACATCGCGAATGTCTGCTGCACGTTCTTGCATGTAAGGATTGTCTTCCATTCCTTCAAAGATTGCAATGAACATGTCAGTGACTTCTTTCAAGCCAGCCTCTGCATTGATTTTTTTCGTACGAATCGTTTCTTTGATCTGACCAATCATTTCAGGGTCAGCGAGAACCATCATATGCGCATCAAAAACTTGCGCTGCTTCTTCACCAAGGCTTGCTACTGCATTCTCCCGAATAAGAGAAAGCTCGTTTTGTGAAGCTTCAAGAGCTGCATCCAAACGAGCTTCTTCTGCACTTGTATCTTCGACTGAAACAGTCTCAAATGATAAGTCTGGTTGAATGAGCAAATATGCCTTAGCAACGGCAACACCGTCAGATGCTGCAATTCCTTTTAGCATTTTTGTCATATTTTTAAGCCAATCCTTCTTTAGTCATTGTTTCTGAGATAGCTGCGATCGCATCATCAGCGTCAGCACCTTCAGCAGAAATTACAACGTCAGCACCTTGACCAACACCAAGGCTCATAACACCCATGATTGATTTCAAGTTAACTGATTTACCTTTGTATTCAAGAGTGATGTCTGATGCAAATTTGCTAGCAGTTTGAACCAACAAAGTTGCTGGACGTGCGTGGATACCTGTTTCTGCCACGATGTGGAAATCTTTAGAAGCCATAATTGGACTCTCCTTTTAAAAAATAGTTTTTGAGTTACCTTTTGATAACCCTTACAATTTGGTATTATATCATCTTTTGAAATTTTTTTCAAGATTTTTATCACTGACTTACAGAAAAAGACTGCGAAAAATCCCAATTTAGATACATTCTAAGAAGCTACTGAAGAACGGAGAAAATATCCTTTCAATTTTCTACTATATTATAAGTAACATTTTCCTCCGCTTTCAAATAAAAAGATGCAACTGAACCACAGGATATTGATTCACCAAAAAATTATAACTAATTAAAGATGCTTTAAAGCCTATTCCTATCCCATTTCTTGGAATTTCTCAATTTCCGTCCACCACAATATATTGTGTTTTAAAAACCCCATTTCATCTCTTTGCACAATATTTAGTTTTATTTTGTTGACAAGTTGCTGGATTTTGTTTATACTGTTTACAGATTTATATTTCGATAGGAGAACGAAAAAGAAATGGTAACCATTTATTCAAAAAATAATTGTGTTCAGTGCAAAATGACCAAACGATTCCTCGATAGCAATCACGTGGAATACCGCGAAATTAACTTAGATGAACAGCCAGAATTTGTAGAACATGTTAAAAACCTTGGCTTCAATGCTGCTCCAGTTATTCAAACACCGGATGAAGTATTTTCTGGTTTTCAACCAGCTAAGTTGAAGAAACTTTCTTAATAAACACAGTATTTTGCTTAAATAGGGGTCTAGCGTTAGCAACCTAACACTAGACTTTTTACTTGTAAAGAGAGGACTTCTCCTCTTCATTTTTTAAACTAGAAAAGGATTATTATGGGATTAAAATCTCTTGAAGATGTGACGTATTTTCGTCTTAACAATGAAATCAACCGTCCAGTAAACGGCCAAATCATGCTTCATAAAGATAAAGAAGCTTTAGATGCCTTCTTTAAAGAAAATGTTGTACCAAATACTAAAGCCTTTGACTCGATTACAGACAAGATTCAGTACCTTCTCGAGCACAATTACATTGAGAGAGCTTTTATCGAGAAATATCGTTCTGAATTTTTAGAGGAATTGGCCCAATTTATCAAAGACCAAAACTTCCAATTCAAGTCCTTCATGGCGGCTTATAAATTCTATAACCAATACGCTCTGAAAACAAATGATGGAGAGTACTATCTCGAAAATATGGAAGACCGCGTCTTCTTCAATGCTCTCTACTTTGCAGATGGAAATGAAGCTATCGCGCGAGATATCGCAAACGAAATTATCCACCAACGTTACCAACCAGCTACTCCTTCTTTCTTAAACGCTGGACGGGCCCGCCGTGGAGAATTGGTCTCCTGTTTCTTGATCCAAGTAACCGATGATATGAATGCGATTGGGCGCTCTATCAACTCTGCCCTTCAACTTTCACGTATCGGTGGTGGGGTTGGAATCTCCCTCAGCAACCTTCGTGAAGCTGGAGCACCGATCAAGGGCTATGAAGGAGCCGCTTCTGGGGTCGTACCTGTTATGAAACTGTTTGAAGATAGCTTCTCTTACTCGAACCAATTGGGACAACGCCAAGGGGCTGGTGTGGTGTACTTGAACGTCTTCCACCCAGACATCATCGCCTTCCTTTCTACTAAGAAAGAAAACGCCGATGAAAAAGTTCGGGTTAAGACCCTCTCACTTGGGGTAGTCGTACCAGACAAATTCTATGAGTTAGCGCGTAAAAATGAAGAAATGTACCTCTTCAGCCCATACTCTGTTGAGCGTGAATACGGAGTACCATTCAACTACATCGACATCACTGAAAAATACGATGAGTTAGTCGCTAATCCAAATATCCGTAAGACAAAAATCAAGGCACGTGATTTGGAAACTGAAATTTCTAAATTGCAACAAGAATCTGGCTATCCTTATGTAGTCAACATCGATACTGCTAACCGGGCAAACCCAGTTGATGGGAAAATCATCATGAGTAACTTGTGTTCAGAGATCCTACAAGTTCAAGAACCAAGCTTGATCAACGATGCCCAAGAATTTGTCCAAATGGGAACAGACGTCTCATGTAACCTTGGTTCAACCAACGTGGTCAACATGATGACTTCACCTGATTTTGGTCGTTCCATTCGTGCCATGGTTCGTGCTTTGACCTTCGTTACAGATAGCTCCCATATCGTGGCCGTTCCAACTATTGATCATGGAAATAAACTGGCTCATTCGTTTGGACTTGGAGCCATGGGACTTCACAGCTACCTTGCGCAACAATTGATCGAATACGGATCACCGGAGTCTGTTGAGTTTACAAGTATCTACTTCATGCTCATGAACTACTGGACTCTTGTAGAATCAAACAACATCGCGCGTGAACGAGGCGTTACCTTCCACAACTTCGAAAAATCAGACTACGCCAACGGTAGCTACTTCGATAAGTACACAAGTGGAGAATTTGTACCAAAATCTGATCGCGTGAAAGAACTCTTTAAAGATATCTTCATCCCAAGTGCAGAGGATTGGGCAGAACTGCGTGCTAAAGTTCAAGCAGATGGTCTTTACCACCAAAATCGCTTGGCTGTCGCACCAAATGGATCTATCAGCTACATCAATGATGTCTCTGCTTCTATCCACCCAATTACACAACGGATTGAAGAGCGCCAAGAAAAGAAAATCGGAAAGATCTACTATCCTGCTGCTGGTTTATCAACCGAAACCATCCCTTACTACACTTCTGCCTACGACATGGATATGCGTAAGGTGATTGATGTTTATGCGGCTGCAACTGAGCACGTAGACCAAGGCCTTTCACTGACCCTCTTTATGCGCAGCGATATTCCAAAAGGTCTCTACGAATGGAAAACTGAAAACAAACAAACCACTCGTGACTTGTCTATCCTTCGTAACTACGCCTTTAACAAGGGTATCAAGTCTATCTACTACGTCCGTACCTTTACAGATGATGGTGGAGAAGTCGGTGCTAACCAATGTGAAAGTTGTGTCATCTAAGACAGCCCCGAGGTTCGCCATTAAAAGTCGGTTCGCCGACTTTTTGTGCGTATTCTATCCATTTATGGTAGAATAGTAACGATTGAATGAATAGAAAAAGAAAGTGATGCAAATGGAAACATACTACAAAGCCATTAACTGGAATGCCATCGAGGATGTCATCGATAAATCTACTTGGGAAAAGCTAACCGAGCAATTCTGGTTGGATACACGTATTCCTTTGTCAAACGACCTAGATGACTGGAGAAAGTTGTCTAATAAAGAAAAAGACCTCGTTGGTAAAGTCTTTGGTGGATTGACTCTGTTGGATACCATGCAGTCAGAAACAGGTGTGCAAGCTCTTCGTGCAGATATCCGTACTCCCCACGAAGAAGCTGTCTTTAACAACATCCAATTTATGGAATCTGTCCATGCTAAGTCCTACTCTTCCATCTTTTCTACCTTGAATACCAAGTCAGAAATCGAAGAGATTTTCGAATGGACCAATACCAATCCTTTCCTTCAAAAGAAGGCAGAGATCATTAATGAGATCTACCTCAATGGCACTCCTCTAGAAAAGAAAGTAGCCAGCGTCTTTCTTGAAACCTTCCTCTTCTACTCTGGTTTCTTCACACCGCTCTACTATCTTGGAAACAACAAGTTGGCCAACGTGGCTGAGATCATCAAGTTGATCATTCGGGACGAATCTGTTCACGGAACCTATATCGGCTACAAGTTCCAACTCGGATTTAACGAATTACCAGAAGACGAACAGGAAAAACTCAAAGAATGGATGTATGACTTACTCTACACCCTCTATGAAAACGAAGAAGGCTATACAGAGAGCCTCTATGACGGTGTTGGCTGGACAGAGGAAGTCAAGACCTTCCTTCGTTACAACGCTAATAAAGCCCTCATGAACTTGGGACAAGATCCGCTCTTCCCAGACTCAGCAGATGATGTCAACCCAATCGTCATGAACGGAATCTCAACCGGAACATCCAACCACGACTTCTTCTCTCAAGTCGGAAATGGTTACCTCCTCGGTGAAGTAGAAGCCATGCAGGATGACGATTACAACTACGGATTATAAGACAAAAACCTTTCCAGACGGAAAGGTTTTTTGAATGTATACAAACTATTGTTTTACATAAAACAGCTAGATGATTTTCAAAAAATGACTTTTATTTTTTGAAGATTAAAAACTTTCCGCTGTTAGAAAAGTTCTAGAAACACTATTGTTTCTAGAACTCGGGAGTTTTGAGACCTTAGGCTCAAAACTAAGTCATGGAACTTCTATGAAGTTCCATGACGTCCGTACTCACCTAAGGAAAGTTTTTCAGAAGATTTTATCTTCAATCTGAAACCTTTCCAGATGGAAAGGGTTTTTTGTTGCAATCTTTTTCTGATTGGTTCCTCTTTTTTTAAAAAAAGAGGTTGAACAATCGTCCAACCTCTCCTATTGATTACAATTTACCTGCTACGGCATCCAACAAGTCTTGGATCTTCGCTTGGTTGCTTCCTCCTGCCATGGCCATGTCTGGTTTACCACCACCACGTCCATCGACGATTGGGGCCAATTCTTTAACCAAGTTACCTGCGTGTACCTCTTTTGTCTTGCTGGCTACAAGGACATTCACCTTGTCACCGATTGCTGCGACAAGAACAAGGACATCAGAGTAGTCTTTTTGTTTCCAGTTATCCGCAAAGGTACGAAGAGCACCTGCATCTGAAACTGAAACTTGGCTCGCAATGTAACGGTGACCGTTCGCTTCTTGAACATTCTTGAAGACATCACCTGCTGCTGCAGCAGCTGCTTTTTCCTTCAATTCTGCATTTTCTTTTTGCAATTGACGAAGTTGCTCTTGAAGACCTTCCACCTTGTGAGGGACTTCTTTAAGTTGAGGGGCTTTTAAGGTTGCTGCGACTGCTTTCAGAGCATCTTCTTGATCACGATAAGCTTCGAAGGCTTCCTTACCAGTCACTGCCAAGATACGACGAGTTCCTGATCCGATACCTTCTTCTTTGACAATCTTGAAGAGACCGATTTCAGAAGTATTGCCTACATGGGTACCACCACAGAGTTCCACTGAGTAGTCACCGATAGTGACAACACGGACTTCTTTACCGTATTTCTCACCAAAGAGGGCCATCGCTCCCATTTCTTTAGCAGTATCGATATCTGTTTCAATTGTTTCTACTGCGATTGCTTCCCAGATCTTCTCATTGACTTGTTGCTCAATGGCACGCAATTCTTCAGGAGTTACGGCTTGGAAGTGAGTAAAGTCAAAGCGAAGGAATTCTACTTCGTTCAGAGATCCTGCTTGAGTTGCATGGTGGCCAAGAATATTGTGAAGAGCCGCATGGAGCAAGTGAGTTGCTGTGTGGTTCTTCATAACACGGTGACGACGATTCGTGTCAATGGCCAAGGTGTATTCTTGGTTCAAGGCAAGAGGAGCAAGGACTTCAACAGTATGGAGTGCTTGTCCATTTGGTGCTTTTTGAACGTCTGTCACAGTCGCTACGACATTTCCTGCAGCATCCAAGATTTGACCGTGGTCCGCAACTTGTCCACCCATTTCAGCGTAAAATGGAGTTTCTGCAAAGATCAGTGATGCAGTTCCTTCTGAAACAGCTTCTACTTCAGAATTATCCGCTACGATAGCCACTAACTTAGAAGACAATTGACTAGCATTATAGTTAAAGACACTTTCAACTGTGATGTTTTGAAGGGTTTCATTTTGCATCCCCATGGATCCGCCTTTAACAGCTGATGCACGCGCACGTTCTTGTTGTTCCTTCATAGCTGCTTCAAAACCGTCACGGTCGACTGTCATTCCAGCTTCTTCAGCGATTTCTTCTGTCAATTCCACTGGGAATCCGTATGTATCGTAGAGTTTGAAGACATCTTGACCAGCGATAACCGTTTGGCCTTTGGCTTTCAAGTCTGCTACGATTGTTTCTGCAAAGTGTTGACCTGAGTGAAGGGTACGAGCGAATGACTCTTCCTCACTCTTGACAATTTTTTCAATAAAATCACGTTTTTCAAGCACTTCAGGGTAGTAGCTTTCCATGATTTTACCAACAGTTGGAACCAGTTTGTATAGGAAAGGCTCATTGATGCCCAACTTTTGACCATGCATAGAAGCACGACGGAGGAGACGACGAAGGACATAACCACGACCTTCATTTCCTGGAAGGGCTCCATCACCGATGGCAAATGAAAGTGAACGGATATGGTCAGCGATGACTTTGAAGCTCATGTTGTCGCCATCTTGGTCGTAGACCTTACCAGACAACTTCTCAACTTCACGGATGATTGGCATGAAGAGGTCCGTTTCAAAGTTGGTCTTAGCCCCTTGAATCACGGCTACCAAACGCTCCAAACCAGCGCCCGTATCAATGTTCTTGTGTGGCAATTCCTTGTACTCGCTACGAGGAACCGCTGGGTCCGCGTTAAATTGTGACAAAACGATATTCCAGATTTCGATGTACCGGTCGTTTTCGATATCTTCCGCAAGAAGGCGAATACCGATGTTTTCTGGGTCAAAGGCTTCCCCACGGTCAAAGAAGATTTCTGTATCTGGTCCAGAAGGTCCCGCACCGA
>CAUUAM010000078.1:0-7448 GCA_963543165.1 uncultured Streptococcus sp.
ATTTACGCTGTTCCAGTTGCAGCCAACGTTGCATCTTCACAAAACTTTGCCTTCAACGGCCCACTTCTTGAAAAATATGGTATCGACATCTCAAACGTAAAAGACTATGCTTCTCTTGAACCAGTCTTGAAGGCCATTAAAGAAAAAGATCCAAACGTTGTTCCATTTGCGATGAACAAGAGCTATGGTGGACCTTCAGATGACTTCGACTATGTGGCGGTTGATGGACTTCCATTCGTTGTTGACTTGAAAGGTGATACTACGAAGATCGTGGATCGTTACACAATTCCTCGTTATGTAGAAAACTTGAAGACGCTTCACAAATACTACGAAGCAGGATACATTCCAAAAGACGTAGCTACAAGCGATACTGGTTATGATCTTTCTCAAGATACTTGGTTGGTTCGTGAAGAAACAGTAGGACCAGCTGACTACGGTAACAGCTTGCTTTCTCGTGTAGCAAACCGTAAGATCGACATCAAACCATTTACTGAACTTTACAAGAAGAACAATACCACTCAAGTAGCTAACTTTGTTATCTCAAACAACTCTAAGAACAAAGAAAAAGCAATGGAAGTATTGAACCTCTTGAATACAAATCCAGAACTCTTGAATGGCCTTGTTTACGGACCAGAAGGCAAGAACTGGGAAAAAGTTGAAGGTAAAGAAAACCGTGTAAGAGTCTTGGATGGCTACAACGGAAACACACACATGTCTGGATGGAACACTGGTAACAACTGGATTCTTTACATCAACGAAAACGTTACAGATGAGCAAATTGCACAATCTAAGAAAGACTTGGAAACTGCAAAAGAATCTCCAGCACTTGGCTTTATCTTTAACACTGACAACGTGAAATCTGAAATCACTGCTCTTACAAATACTTTGAATCAATTCGCAGGTGCGATCAATACTGGTACTGTGGATCCTGAAGTAGAAGTTCCTAAGATGCTTGAAAAATTGAAATCAGAAGGTGCTTACCAAAAAGTGCTTGACGAAATGCAAAAACAATACGACGAATTCCTTGCTTCTAAAAAATAAGAAGCAAGTAGGTTGAAAAGGCTTTGGAGTCATCTCCAGAGCCTTTTTATTTCTTTATGAAAATGAATCCTGTAAATGAAAATCAATATTTCAATTTACCAATGCAAATATAGGAAAGCGTTTTATTTTTTATGGTATAATAGAATGACGAATAGGAAAAGAGGTTGAAAGATGGGGAAAATCATCGAGTTCATTTTTACGAGAGTCTATGTTGCCATGCTGGTAACAGGGATTTTTTGGGTTTTGACGATCTGTGGAGGAGTCTTTTTGGGAGTGGGACCGGCCAGTGCGACTGTCATGAGCCTCTATGCAGAAAATGGGATGAACTACAAAGACTACCATTGGTCACGCGCATGGGAATTGTTCAAAGAAAATCTGGTCTCAGCCAATCAAGTCTTTTACACCTTTTTCGCTGTTGAAGGAGTGCTTATCTATGGCATGTACCTCATGATCCAAATTCCTCACTTGAGTTTTTTCCAAATTTTGGTCCTCTTATTTAATTTGGTTTTCCTCTTGATTGCGCCTCTAGCTTACGCCGTTTATTTGAAATTGCAAGTGCATTTCGATCTCTCCTATGCCAATAGTATCAAGCTGAGTTTAATTGGAATGTTGCTGGATATTCGTCCGATTCTCAAGCTGATTCTTGGGACAGCCTTACTAGGTGTTATCAGTTACTATATGCCCGCCCTTCTCTTTTTTGTCTTGATCGGCCTATGGCATTTCTTTGTCAATGATATCTTTGATCCTGTTTATCAAAGTATTCATGAAAAATTGGTATCCTAGCTATGAAAAAAATCTGGTTAAGTACGCTTTTAAAATTTTACGCCTATGTCATGGTGGTTATTTTGACCATTATGGGCCTGGTCGTAGCAGGGATCTCTTGGAAAAACCAACAAGCGGAAGCTGATCGGATCGCCCAACGGGTCTTGACAGAAGTCGTAACGGATCTTGAGACCTCTTACCAGCGGGTTACCCAAGAAGGACGTAGCCTGGTTGAAAATCCTGCAAAATTAGAAGGAGTTTACCGCTATTTTACCTTGTCTCCTTCAGAGTATGAGACCTGGCGGTTGAATGCCCAATTCCCTTCTTATATCCAATTGTCCCTACATAAGAATATTGATAGCCTTTATTTGAGCAATAAAAACATCGAGGGGATCGATATCACCTTGTCTGACTACAAGACAGTTTTTGTTTCTACGCGACAATCCAAAGGCGGTAAACAGGTCTCGGCAGATCATTACAAGGCACCTGCGACCGCTATTCCAGTTTCTTTGACAGATCCGACCACGGGTGCGGGAATTGGGATTGCTTATATGACCTTGGATCAAGATATCCTGACTTCGGCGATTGACAATGCCAGAGGAGAGCTTCCGATAGCTGTGCGGATCTCGACACCTTTCGGGAAAGAGATGTACTATGAAGGGGAGAAGAACTTACCAAAAGATGTCAAGTGGCAAAGTCGAAATACGATCTATGGTTATCAGGTAGATGTCGCTGTTTCTGAAAGTTATTTGGTCAAAAAGGGGTTGACTAACCTGACCACCTTTCTCTTTCTAGCCTTCTTGATTTTCTTGATCCTTTACTTGTTATTGCGGCAGATTTTCAAAAATTACCGTCGTCAAGTCTTCGATTTGGTCGATACCATGAACCAGATCAGTCAAGGGGAAAGTGAACGACGAATCGATACCTCCACCAAGGATCAAGAACTGCTAGTGATTGCCGATATGATCAATACCATGTTAGACAATATGGACAAGAATATTCGGGATATCTACCAGCTGCAGCTCAGCCAAAAAGATGCCAATATGCGGGCCCTACAAGCCCAGATCAATCCCCATTTCATGTACAATACACTGGAATTTATCCGGATGTATGCCGTCATGCAAGAGCAGGATGAATTGGGTGATATTATCTATGAGTTTAGTAGTCTTTTGCGCAACAATATCTCAGATGAGCGAGTGACAACGGTTGAAAATGAGCTCGAATTTTGTCGCAAATACAGCTACCTCTGCATGGTACGTTATCCCAAATCGATTGCCTATGGCTTTAAGATCGATCCAGGTTTGGAAAAAATGAAGATTCCAAAATTCACCATCCAGCCTTTGGTCGAGAACTATTTTGCGCATGGGGTGGACCATAAACGCAAGGACAATGTGATCAGTGTCAAGGTCTTGCAAGGAGAAGGGCAGGTCATCATCTTGATCACTGATAATGGGCGCGGGATGAAAGAAGAACAGCTAGAAAGCATTCAAGAAATGCTAGCCAATCGCAATCCACGCTCAGAAATCGAAGAAAAGAGTGGTCGGCAGTCCATCGGAATTGTCAATGTCCATGAGCGCCTGCTGCTCTATTTTGGAGATCGCTACCAGATCCAAGTCTTCTCCCAACCTCACCAGGGAGTGACCTATACGATTACCATTCAAGACGAATAAAGGAGACAGAATGTACAAAGTCTTATTAGTAGACGATGAGTATATGATTACAGAAGGGTTAAAAAAATTAATCCCCTTTGACCACTGGAATATGGAAGTGGTCGCAACTGCAGAAGATGCAGACCAGGCCCTTGATTATGTTCGCGAGCATCCGGTGGATGTGGTGATCACGGATGTCAATATGCCTGGAAAGACCGGACTTCAGATGATTGCTGAGATGAAGGAGTTGATTCCAGATGCTGCTTTTATCATCATGTCAGGCTATCAGGATTTTGAATATGTCAAGACAGCCCTCAATTTGCGTGTGGCAGACTATTTGCTCAAACCTGTCAATAAGGTGGAGATGGGCCATATCCTGGAAAAAATTCGGAAACAAATCCAGCAACCAAGCCAAGAGTTGGCCAACCGTTTGATTCATGATGATATCTCTGAGGAAGAGTTTTGTCGGTATATGGCAGGCCGGGATGTACTGTGGCTTGGTGTTGCCAAGGAGAAAAAAGGTTTTATCAGCTCATCTTACCAAGTCCTCGGACAAAATCTTCAACTCTTTATCTCGGATCAGGAAGAAGAAGCCCTGATCATAACAGCCTTCGAGGCCCCTTATAAGGAGCACTTTCATCAATTTAAAGACCGAGTAGAGCGAAGCCTCTTTTATGGGGCGACTCCTCTCAATCAAGACGAGGAGATCTTCAGCTATTACGAGCCGGCCTACCGGGTCATTCTGCAAGGAAATATCCAACAGATCTTAGAGGAACTGGACTGGTTAGAGAACATGATCCTTGAGAAAACACCCAAGGTTTCACTGACCAAGCAGCTCTTTATCCAATTTTTGATGGATGTCTTTCATTTGTTTGAATACCTGCAAGGTGACAATTTAGCCGATGTGGTCAAGAAAGTCCAAGAAGCTGCCACCTTTAGTGAGATGATTGCCTTTATTCAGGAAGAATTGTCCCGCTTCTTATCCCACTACCGGATGAATGAAAATGTAGAGAGTGTCCTCCAATTGATTAGCCGTGATTACCAAAAAGAGCTGTCGCTCAAAGACATCAGTCGTGAACTCTTTATCAATCCAGTCTATTTAGGTCAATTGATTAAACGAGAAACCAACGCGACTTTTGCAGAACTCCTCAACAAACAGCGGATCAAGGCTGCCCAACAGCTCCTCTTATCGAGCAATGATAGTATTGAAGATATCTGCTACAAGGTCGGCTACAGTAATGTTGGCTATTTCTATAAGGTCTTTCGTAAACTCTGTGGCAAATCCCCTAAAACCTATCGTTTGCAAGTCATGACAGAGAATAGAGAAGATGACTAAAAGGCTGAGACGATTTGTCTCAGCCTTTTAATTGAAGATAAAATCTTCTTAGAAACTTTCCTTAGGAGAGTACATAACAGAAGGTTAGGGGCTCTCCTAAGGAAAGTTTTGAGTATTTTTTTATTTGACAAATATAAGTAGACGGTGTATACTTTACAAAAAGTAGACAACGTATACTTCGATAAGGGAAGGTGGTCAAATGAAACGGAATACGGAAGAACTGAAAGAAAAGTTAATTTCGGTCGGCATTGAAGAAATCAGAACTAACGGGATTGACCGGATGTCTATGCGTACAATAGCTCAAAAATGTGGGGTGACTCATGGAGCTCCCTATAAGCATTTTGGAAGTAAAGATAGATATATTCAAGTTGTTATGGAAGACTTATCAATGTTCTTTTTGAAAAATATGATACTTGGAATTGATACTTCCATAGATGCAAGAACTCAACTAACTCTGATGGGCTGTAACTTTGTAAGGTTTGCCCAAGAGGAAACCTATCTATTTGAAGCATTATTTATCAAATTTCCATATAACTATATGGAGTTGTCCCAGGAAACTATTTCAGTCAACTCCTCTTTACCAGGATTTGAACATTTTAAGTCGGTAGCGTTAAGACTTAAAGATGAGGAAAATCTTTCTAGTGGTGACGCAGAAATTTTGATCCATTTTTGGAGTTTTATTGCTGGTTTGGCTCTATTGGTAAGGAGTCCTGTTGGAGAAAGCTTTAAAGAAAATGATGTTCAAAAGACCGTCAGAACGATGCTTGATATTTATATAAAAGGAGATAGCTGATGAATGTTTTAATAATCTATTCACATCCGAATGAAACAAGTTATAATGCATCAATCCTTCAAACTGTGCAAAAGCATTTAGCACCAGAGCATAGAGTTAAAATAGTAGACTTATATAAAGAAAACTTTGATCCGGTTTTACGTTTTGATGAAACGCATAAAAGGAGAGATTTGCAGCATAATGAAGACATGAAACCATATAGAGATTTATTGAGTTGGGCGGATCAGTTGATTTTTATTTTCCCTACTTGGTGGAGTGGAATGCCAGCTATTTTAAAAGGTTTTATTGATCGTGTTTTTGTTGCAGGTTTTGCTTATCAGAATGGACCTCGAGGTCCGGTGGGGAAACTAGATGGAAAAGCGTGGATCATTACGACGCATAATACGCCAAAAATTTTTCTTCCTTTTTCTCAAGACTACGCAAAGGTTCTAAAATCTCAAATCTTGAAACCCTGTGGTATTAAACCGGTTAAAATGACACAAGTTACACGAGTGGAGTATATGAGTGATCGTCAACGGAAAGAAGAACTCGAAAAAATCGCACAGATAGCCAAAAGGATATAAAAACGTGCGTTACAAGTCATGACAGAGCATACAGAAGATGAGTAAAAGGCTGAGACGATTTGTCTCAGCCTTTTTACTTTTCATTTTACGTTCTTTGTATCTTGATTTTTCCAACCAGCAGCTCAGCTTCGATGGTGATTTCTGTGAGTTGGGTCCAGTCGATTTTTTCTTGGTCAACATGAAATAGAAGGGGGGTCATAGCGAGGAGCGCCTGACGTTCTTCAGGAGTTAACCTCTTGGTGAGACTGACTGTTTCGGATGAGAGGACCTGGCAGTGCTCTTCAAAGTGTTCCAAAATTTCCTGGTTGGAGTAAGATTGCTTCGTCAATTGATCTTTAGCCAACTGACGAATCTCTTTTAGATGTGAAGAGGTTGGGACGACCTTCATGATGACCCCTCCTGCCTGTAAGACACGCTCAAATTCAGCATAATTAGCCGGGGAGAAGATGTCCAAAATGACCTCCATACTCTTAGATTGAATGGGTAAATGAGCCAAGTCTCCGACAAACCAATTGACCTGCCAGCTAGCGTCACTCTTGGCAGCTAGTTGTACGGATTCCTTTGAAAGATCAAATGCATAGAAAGTAGCCTTGGGATAGGCTTCTTGTAGTTTTCGGGAGTAATAGCCTTCCCCGCAACCGATATCTAGAATCTTGGCATCACTGGTCGGAATTTTTTGTCCGATTGCTGTTAAAATCGGCTCATAAAACCCTGCTTCTAAGATCAGCTGGCGATTCTGGAAATTTTCTTTGTCATAGTCCTTCGATTGCTTGATCTGGGGAGCCAGGTTGACATAGCCAAATTTCGCCAAATCAAAAGAATGATTGTTCAGACATTTAAAGCTAGTACCCACAAGTTCCAAGTCCAGTTGACAGATGGGACAGGCAAAAGCAGTGGCTGTTTGAAATCGTTGTAATTTTGGTTTGATCGGTGTATTCATATTAGTAGTGTAACAAAAGAGCCTCTAGATAGCAACCGATGCTCTAATGAGGCGTGGTCACACTTTTTCAATGGCTCTACGCAGTATTGAGTTGACCTTGAGTTCCTTTATCTAATTTTGTCCACTGGATTGTTCAGGACGGTTTTCAATTCTGGACAATATTTACTTGCTTCAAATTCAATGATCTCATATTGAGCAATCTCATTTTGATAGAATGGATCGTGTGCAATGATTTCTTGGACAGCATCTTTATTTTTTGCTCTCATGAGAATGATACCGCCGGTCCTTGGATTTTTCCTTCCAGATGCGATAAAATGACCTTTTGTATAATACTGATTTAAAAAATCTATGTGTTTTTCTAAGA
>CAUUAM010000079.1:0-7366 GCA_963543165.1 uncultured Streptococcus sp.
ACTGGCTTGCGGTGAATGGAGAAGCTATTTATCAGAGTCGGCCTTGGCGGGTGTCGTCGGACGGACCAACTCAGGCCCAGGAAGGTTCCTTCTCAGATGGACAAGCCCCACTCTATACCAGCCAAGATTTCCGCTATACCATGCGTGAGGGGCTTCTTTATGCTATCCAGTTGGAACCAAGTGGAAGTACAGAAGAGCTGACCTTGCCGTCTCTCACCTATGATCTCAAGCAACCGAGAATTCTTCATGCGCGCATTCGAGAGGTAGAGCTTCTTGGAGAAAGTCAGCCCCTTTCTTGGAGCCAAGATGAGACAGGGCTCCATCTTCGGCTACCTGCCTGCAGTAAAAAACAACCGCGTGTTCTGCGTCTCAGCTTTTAGTTTTCTTGAAGTTTTCTATAAGGAATCGTTTAGGTTTCTCTTGTATACTGTACTCATCCAATAAGAAATGAGGTACAGAAAATGAAAATCTCAGTAAATTATCCAAAACGCTTTAAGAAATTGCCACAACAAGGTTCTTGTTACGGCGAATAAACGCTTCTCTTTATTTTTCATAAGAAACTCCTAATGAAGGCTCTACCCGAAAGGGTAGAGTTTTTATGTATCAGAGACCTTGCGATTCGTGGTATAATAGGCCTATGGAAAAAAAGAATAAGTTACTACCCTTTTCTTGGGTCTAGGGCGACAAAGACTCGTTTTTAACTATCGGCCTGCAGTCAAAAACAACCACGTGTTTTGCGTATCAGCTTTTAGTTTTCTTGAAGCTTTCTATAAGGAATCGTTTAGGTTTCTCTTGTATACTGTACTCATCCAATAAGAAATGAGGTACAGAAAATGAAAATCTCAGTAAATTATCCAAAACGCTTTAAGAAATTGCCACAACAAGGTTCTTGTTACGGCGAATAAACGCTTCTCTTCATTTTTCATCAGGAACTCCTAAAGAAGGCTCTACCCGAAAGGGTAGAGTTTTTATGTACCAGAGACCTTGCGATTCGTGGTATAATAGGCCTATGGAAAAAAAGAATAAATTACTACTCATCGACGGCTCTTCCGTCGCTTTTCGTGCCTTTTTCGCACTTTATAATCAAATTGATCGCTTCAAAAATGCCAATGGATTGCATACCAATGCGGTCTATGGCTTTAATCTCATGTTGAGCAATCTCTTGGAGCGCATCCAGCCAACCCATGTTCTCGTTGCTTTTGATGCAGGAAAGACGACCTTTCGGACGGAGATGTACGCCGACTACAAAGGAGGGCGTGCAAAGACACCAGATGAATTTCGCGAACAGTTCCCTTTTATCCGTGAGCAATTGGACCATCTGGGCATTCGCCATTATGAGCTGGCCCAGTATGAAGCGGATGATATCATTGGAACGCTAGATAAGATGGCAGAAGCTACCTCGGTGCCCTTTGATGTGACCATTGTCTCTGGGGACAAGGACTTGATCCAACTAACGGATGACAACACGGTGGTTGAAATCTCCAAAAAAGGGGTAGCGGAGTTTGAAGAATTCACTCCAGCCTATCTGAAAGAGAAGATGGGACTGACACCAGAGCAATTTATCGATCTCAAGGCCTTGATGGGAGACAAGTCGGATAATATTCCAGGTGTTACCAAGATTGGAGAAAAGACCGGGATCAAACTACTCCTAGAATACGGCTCTCTCGATGGCATTTACGAGCATATTGACGAGATGAAGGCTTCCAAAATGAAGGAAAATCTCATCAACGATAAGGAGCAGGCATATCTATCCAAGACCCTTGCGACCATCGATACCAATGCGCCCATTGAAATTGGCCTGGATGATATCACCTATACGGGACCTCATTTAGAAAATCTCGCCAAGTTTTATGAGGAAATGGGCTTCAAGCAACTCCGTCAGGCCTTGGATCTAAGCGGAGAAGAAGCTGCTCCCGTAGCCATTAACTACACGGAGGTAGAGCAGGTCGCTTCAGATATGCTCACAGAAGATAGTTTCTTCCATTTTGAGATTTTTGGGGATAATTACCATACAGAACCTATCATTGGTTTTGCATGGGGGACAAAAGATCAGCTCTACGCTAGTACAGATAGTAATCTTTTACAAGCACCGATTTTTAAAGAATTTCTTGAAAAAACGCCACTCAAGGTCTATGACTTCAAGCGGGCCAAGGTCTTACTCAGCCACTTGGGCATTACCCTTCAAAATCCCGCGTTTGACAGTCGATTGGCCAAGTATCTCTTGTCGACCGTAGAGGACAATGAAATTTCAACGATTGCGAGCCTCTTCAGTCAGATTGCGCTACCACTCGACGAAGTTGTTTATGGCAAGGGGGCAAAAAAAGCCATTCCAGAAAAGGCGGTCCTATTAGAGCATTTGGCACGAAAAGTCGCTGTTCTACTAGACACGGAAGAGCCCATGATGGAGCAACTAAAAGCTCACGACCAACTAGATTTGCTCTATGATATGGAGCAACCAATAGCAGCTGTTTTAGCCAAGATGGAAATCGCGGGGATTAAGGTGGAACGCCAGACTCTCCAAGACATGCAGGTGGAGAACGAAGCAGTATTGGAACGCCTGACCCAAGAAATTTACGAGCTTGCTGGAGAAGAATTTAACATCAATTCTCCAAAACAATTGGGGGTCATCCTCTTTGAAAAATTGGAACTTCCTCTTGAATATACCAAAAAGACCCAAACCGGCTATTCAACTGCTGTCGATGTCTTGGAACGCCTGGCTCCCATCGCACCGATTGTATCTAAGATTCTGGAATACCGCCAAATCGCAAAAATCCAGTCGACTTATGTCATCGGGCTTCAAGACTGGATTTTGGAAGATGGGAAAATCCATACCCGCTATGTGCAGGACTTGACGCAGACAGGCCGTTTGTCCAGTGTGGACCCCAATCTGCAAAACATCCCTGTCCGTTTGGAACAAGGCCGTCTTATTCGCAAGGCCTTTGTCCCAGAAGAGGAAAACAGTGTCTTGCTCAGTTCGGACTACTCACAGATCGAATTGCGCGTTTTAGCTCATATTTCGGGAGATGAGCATTTGATTGATGCCTTCAAGCATGGGGCAGATATCCATACATCGACTGCTATGCGGGTCTTCAATATTGAAAAACCAGAAGATGTGACACCAAATGACCGCCGCAATGCCAAGGCAGTAAACTTCGGCGTGGTTTATGGAATTTCCGATTTTGGACTGTCTAACAACCTAGGGATCAGTCGAAAGGAAGCCAAAGCCTACATTGAGACCTACTTTGAACGCTATCCGGGTATCAAGGATTATATGGAGAGAGTGGTGCGGGAAGCGCGTGACAAAGGCTATGTAGAAACCCTCTTCAAGCGTCGTCGGGAGATTCCAGATATCAATTCTCGCAACTTCAATGTTCGAGGCTTTGCGGAGCGGACGGCAATCAACTCACCGATCCAAGGATCGGCGGCAGACATCTTGAAAATTGCCATGATCCACTTGGACCAAGCCTTAGAAGCAGGGGCATACAAGACCAAGATGCTTCTTCAAGTGCACGATGAAATTGTTCTGCAAGTACCAAGTGATGAGCTGGCAGCGATCAAAGAACTCGTCAAAGAGACCATGGAATCCGCTATTGAGCTTGCGGTACCACTGGAAGCCGATGAGAATGCAGGTAAAACATGGTATGAAGCCAAATAAGATTGAGTTTATTCAAAATAGAAAGCGGTAGGAGACTTTTTAGTTTCCTACCGCTTTTAACGACAAACACTTGCAATGCCCTCTGGATTGTTATACTATTTAAAGAAAGGAAACGCATACAAAAGGAGATTCTTATGGCTTATTCATTTCGCAATCCTAGTGATGGCATTATCAAACATTACTTAGAAACAAGCAAAATCATCGCTGTAGTTGGATTATCTGACCGTGAAGAGACGACCAGCCATCGTGTCAGCAAGGAGATGCAAGAGCGGGGCTATCGGATCATTCCCGTTAATCCTCGTGCAGCTGGTGGTCAGATCCTTGGGGAGACGGTGTACGCTAGCTTACAGGAGATCCCTTTCCCAGTAGATATCGTAGATGTATACCGTCGCAGTGAATTTTTGCCAGATGTGGCGCGTGACTTCATCGAGACAGACGCGAAGATTTTTTGGGCACAATTGGAGCTGGAAAATCAAGAAGCAGAAGAAATCCTTCGTGGAGCTGGACGAGAAGATATTGTGATGAACCGCTGTATCAAACGCGAGCACACCCGACTGATCCTAGGGGACTCCCTATACGGTTTATAAATGAGATATAACCCCTCCGTCTTTGACAGTCAATATTATAGAAGAAAACCCCAGTTGGAAACTGGGGTCTTCTTCTATAGTATTAGTCATGTTCATGGCTTGGATGGCCTGTAAAATGGCGCGGCCCTTGTTTGATTTGCTTGATTTGATCATAAAATGCAATTTGGCAGTTGATAAAGTATGGCATGGTATAAAAGCCGATGACATCGCGCGTGAAGTAATTCAGGAAGTACCAACCAATCAAGGTTAGATCGAGCACCAAGCGATTGCTGCGGAACCCTTTCATGGTTTCACGACTTTGGCGAAGCACTCCAAAGGCTCCCTTGTAGTCGCCGTCTCGTAGTTGTTCGTAGAGGATCAATTCGACCAGACTGAGACTGTAGTATTGTGGCAGGTAAAAGAAGAGGCCGAGTAGGCCCAGTACGACACCGGCCGTCATCAGAGGCATTTGTTGCATGAGAGATTGGAATTCCGGACTGGAAGCACTCAAAGTACTAGGGTTGCTTACCTTGTCGTAGATCGCCAAAAATCGAATGCTAGCGTAGGTGCTGATGAGACTCCCTACATAGAGGATGAGTCCCCATAAAAAGAGAAGGGTTTGCTTCAAGACCAGGGTAGCAAATACAGAGGTAAAGCGATCTTGTTTAAAGATATCTAACACGCGTGTTCGGTGTTCGATTTTGGGATTGATCGTATCTAAATAGCTAAAAGTTGCACCGACCACTAAAATGGAGATGACAAAGGAGACAACAGAAGGAAAGATCTGCCGCTGGATCATGTAGACACTTGCTTGCTGCAAGGTCATATCCGGTAGTAGATCGACCAGATCTTGCCCACTTAAGAGAAAGTTAGCAAGAATGGTCAACAGGACCGGCAAGGCAAAAAGAATAGCTAAGCCCGGTTGCTGGACTTGCATGGTACGTGCCCGGAGGCGAATCAATTTAAGGTTCATAGATGACACTCTCTTCATAGTAGTACTTTTTATTATAACATAAGTCCGTGACAGAGCCGGTAAAATTTGGTACAATCGTACAGGTGCTCACAGGAAAACTGTGACAGGAATAAGAAGGCTGGGACTGTCTTTCCCAGTACGGAGGTAACCATGACAGATTCACCGATTCAATATCGATTGATCAAAAAAGAAAAGCATACAGGAGCCCGCTTGGGAGAAATCATCACCCCCCACGGAACCTTCCCGACCCCAATGTTTATGCCCGTAGGGACTCAGGCAACGGTTAAGACCCAATCGCCAGAAGAATTGAAAGAGATGGGTTCAGGCATTATCTTGGCTAATACTTACCATCTCTGGCTTCGTCCAGGGGATGACTTGGTCGCAAAAGCAGGAGGATTGCACCAGTTCATGAACTGGGATCAGCCAATTTTGACAGATAGTGGAGGTTTCCAAGTCTATTCGCTAGCAGATACCCGCAATATCACCGAAGAAGGGGTGACCTTTAAAAACCACCTCAACGGCTCGAAAATGTTCCTTTCTCCAGAAAAGGCTATTTCCATCCAAAACAATCTAGGGAGCGACATCATGATGTCCTTTGATGAATGTCCTCAGTTCTATCAGCCCTATGATTATGTGAAAAAATCAATCGAACGGACTAGCCGTTGGGCAGAACGTGGCCTTAAGGCTCACCGTCGCCCTCATGATCAAGGTCTTTTCGGGATTGTTCAAGGGGCTGGCTTTGAAGACTTGCGCCGTCAGTCTGCGCGTGATCTGGTCAGCATGGACTTTCCAGGCTATTCCATTGGTGGGTTAGCTGTTGGGGAAAGCCATGAAGAGATGAATGCGGTGCTTGATTTCACAACTCCGCTCTTACCGGAGAACAAGCCTCGCTACCTCATGGGAGTGGGAGCTCCAGACAGTCTGATCGATGGGGTGATTCGTGGCGTGGATATGTTTGACTGTGTCTTGCCGACGCGGATTGCACGAAATGGTACCTGTATGACCAGTCAAGGTCGCCTGGTGGTGAAAAATGCGCAATTTGCTGAAGACTTTACGCCACTAGATCACGAATGTGATTGCTACACTTGTAAGAATTACACCCGAGCTTATCTCCGCCACCTCCTCAAGGCAGATGAGACCTTTGGGATCCGTTTGACGAGCTACCACAATCTCTACTTCTTGATTAACCTCATGAAGCAGGTCCGCCAAGCTATTATGGATGACAATCTCTTGGAATTTCGTGAGCATTTCATCGAAAAATATGGCTATAACAAGTCGGGGCGAAATTTCTAGGATGGACCAAGGAAGATTAATAGACTCCTTAGTAAAAAGGATACACTCAGGAGAATTACGAACGCTTGGGATCTACGGTCATGGTGGATCAGGAAAGACAACCTTTACAAAAACACTCTGTGAACGCTTGGATCTCTCGAGAGTAAACCTTTTAGAGACAGATCCTTATATCGTTGGCTCTTTTAGAGGCCTCGTTGTTCCTAAAGATCATCCACATCAAAAAGTAACGGCTTGCATGTCAAGTGCTCACGAATTGGCTAGTCTAGAGCGAGATATTCAAGCGCTTCAAGCGGGAATGGATATACGAACGATTGATAAGCCATGGTCTCCAAGTCACATATTATCTGGAAGCAAACCTATTCTCATCGTAGAGGGGATGTCGGTAGCCTTTCTCCCTAAGTTCTTATTTGATCAAACCATTTGTTTCTATACAGATGATCATACAGAGCTGGAAAGACGATTAAGCAGAGACGTCGCCCAACGAAATCGAGAAATTGACTTCATCTATCGAACTCACCAAATCAGACGAGAACAATACCATCAGTATTACCGACCGATGGAAGATGAGGCAGATATCCTCGTCAATACATCACAAGATCAGTTTCGTATTGAAAAAGAATAAAAAGTTCTACGGAAAAGTAGAACTTTCAGACTGAAGAAAAGTCCATTTTGGACGATTTTCTTCAGTCTTTTTTTAAAAATAGAAAAAGTAAAAAACTCTTAAGAATAGCGCTACATCAGCATTCCTAAGAGTTTTCGTTATATGGTACCCACCCTACAAAATGGAAATGTTTCTATTGCTGGTAGGGTTTGTCTACGTTCTGAAAGTTCTACGGAAAAGTAGAACTTTTTTGATTAAATTTCATAGAGCATTGATAT
>CAUUAM010000080.1:0-7202 GCA_963543165.1 uncultured Streptococcus sp.
ACGATGTCTAGATCGGCTTGGTGGGCCGCATTATGGTGCAAATAGTCTCCACCCAGAAGGTTGCGCGAGTAGGTCAATTCGGCAAGGGAATCAAAGTCTTCACCTGGATAGCCACCAGGACTCGTTACGAGCCCATTTTCGCGGTAGTAGTTGTACCAGGAAGAAATCCCAGCCTCTGCAATGATGACTTCTAAGCCATCGACACCGGTGGTCGCAAGACCATTAGACATAGTTCCAAGGTAAGAGATCCCTGTGGTTGCGACCTTTCCATTAGACCAATTAGCCTTAACTTGGCGTTGGCGTGTATGGTCTGTAAAAGCGCGGCAACGACCATTGAGCCAGTCGATGACATTCTTATAGGCTTCGATTTGTTGGTAATTTCCATTGGTCATCAGCCCTTGCGAATTTTTTGTCCCAACTCCAGATACGTAAAGATTGGCGTATCCGCGTGGAAGCAAGTAGTCGTTGAGGGTGTAGCTGGAGTTGATATGGGTTAGGAGCTCTTCAGCCTCGTCGACTAGTTGGGCTGAACCGACAGGCTCCACCAATTCTAATTGAGGTTCTTCTAGTTGGATAGAATGAGGTTCTTTGACCTCGAGGTCGACATTCATATTGTAGAGGGCCTTGTCGCTGGCCTTGTCGTTGGTCCCTTGGTGATAGGGACTTGCGGTCATGACTGCTGGGATCTTGCCTTCATAGCGAGGACGGATAATGCTGACTTTGACCAGATCTGGCAGGCCATCCTTATCGGTATCGACCCGGCTTTCGACATAAACAACCTCACGAATAGCATCCTGGCTCGTAAAGGTAGCCAGGCTCTTCCCATTAAAATAGTGATACTGGTTAGTCTCAGGAATCAAGCCATCGCTGACCAATTGATCGATCAAGGTATTGCCCCGTTTGGTCCGGGTGTTAAGGAGTTGGTAGAGATTTTCTAGGAGAGAGCCATAAGTGATGGGGAAAGCTGTTTCCTTGCGAAAGGCTTCGCTATCATCAAAATCCACAAAAAAACTAAAGCCTAGTAATTGAAAGGCAACTGTATAAAAGATAGCTGCTGTTAAGGGTTTATCAGACTTGAAAAAGGCTAGTAAATCCGTTTCTTTATCTGCCACAAGAGTCGCTAGGGCGTAGTCTGTGTCCTTGTATTGGAAAGACACTTGGCGTACAAAGGCCTCCAGCTTTCTTTTTGGATCGCTCTCTTCTTGAAAACTAAAGCCCAGTCCAGCTAACTCTTCCTTGATCGTGTCATCAGGTCTAGGAATATAGCTAAATTGATTAAATTTCATGGTGGATTCTCCTATCTTGTTCACATCTCGGTTTATTTGAGCAGTCGCATAAGCGCTCTCATCGTTCTAATTTCTATTATACTGAATCAAAAAGGGATTGTCTAAAGAAAATGAGGAAAGAGCTGTTCGAAAGAGTTTTTCATAAATCTGCGCAAAATTTCTTGTAAAAAGCCAGAAAATCTTTTACAATAAAAAGTGCTTGGAGGAAAGTATGACAGCAAATCAGATCGTAAGAGTGATCCCAGTCTTGAAAGTGAATAACCGAAATGTCAATCAACGCTTTTATGAAGAGACATTGGGAATGAAAGTATTAGTAGAAGAAGGAGCTCTCCTATCTTTAGGAGATGCCTCAAAAGTAGAAAAAATCGTCCTAGAAGAATCACCGAGTATGCGTTCGCGTAAGGTCGAAGGTCCAAAGAAATTGGGTCGCATTGTGGTGAAAGTGGCACAAGCTCAAGAAATTGACTACTTGTTGGCCCGCCAGCCAGAAACAACAGCCCTTTACCAAGGTGCCAATGGACGCGCCTTTGAAGTTGTATCTCCTCAAGGAGATACCATTTTCGTACACGCAGAAGAAGATCTTAAAAGTCTAGCACCTTTAGACAGTGCTCCTCTTGTAGACCTTCCCGAAGATTTCAAAGGGTTGACCAGCTTTGATGTGGACTTCCTTGAGGTCAATGTGGCCGATCTTGATAAGGCTGAGAAGTTCTATAGCAGCTTGCCAACTTTGGCACATCTTATCCATTTGCAGGAAGCTCAAGGAGAAGATCTCCAAGTGGGAAACCATGTGACTTGGGATTTGAGTATGATCAAGGTCGAATTGGCACCTTTTGATGTAGAAGTTCTGAAAGAAAGCTTAGGAGAAACTGTCGATTTTGTGCACCGTAAGGGAACTTTCTTGATTGCTAAGGATCCGAGCCAGATCGAACTCTGGTTTGAAGCCAATCAAGATCAGGTCCATATTTCTTATGAAGAATAAGAATGGAGTGATGAGCGTGAAGGCAATCATCGAAAAAATCACCGAACAAATCCAAGAAGGCATCTATCCAGGTGCCTCTCTTGCGCTTTACCGAAATGGTCAGTGGAGTGAGCACTATCTGGGACTAGCAGATCCTGAAAACGGAGAGCCAGTAGGGGCTAATCTGGTCTATGATTTGGCCAGTGTCAGCAAGGTCGTCGGAGTTGCTACCATCTGTGCCTTTTTGTATGCGAAAGGGGAGCTTGCGCTCGATCGCCCTTTTAAAGAGGTCTACCCACGCTTTGCTCATGAAAAGACGACCATCCGGGAACTTTTGACCCATACTTCTGGGCTCGATCCCTACATTCCCAATCGGGACCAGTTGGATGCGGGACAGTTGAAAGAAGCCCTTGAAAATTTGCAGTTAAAAGAGGACAAGAGTTTTCATTACACCGATGTCAATTTTCTTTTGCTAGGTTTTTGGTTAGAAGAAGCATTTGGTCAGTCCTTGGATGACTTGTTTGAAGAGTTGATTTTTGCACCCTGGAAGATGGCGGAAACCCGGTTTGGACCGGTCGAAAAGGCGGTACCAACGGTCCGTGGGGTTGCTTCTGGAAGTGTCCATGATCCAAAAGCGAGAGTATTGGGCTGTCATGCGGGAAGTGCTGGACTTTTTTCAACGGTTCCAGATCTAGAGCGCTTTTTAGAGCATTATCTGAAGGATGATTTTGCGCGTGACTTGTCTCAGAATTTTGCGCCTGAAGAGGGTAAGACCCGCGCTCTCGGATGGAATCTAGAGGGGGACTGGTTGGATCATACAGGCTATACAGGAACCTTTATCATGTACAATCGAAAGAAGCAGGAAGCTGTGATCTTTTTGTCCAACCGGACCTATGAGAAGGACGAACGGGCCCAATGGATCCTGGACCGCAACTCTTTGATGGACTTGATCAAACAAGAATGTGAGAAATAGAAATGGATGGCTGGGATGACGGATCCCGGCCTTTTCTTGTCTGTCTATAAAAAGGAGCTCTTCTGGGTGATTCATTATTGGACTCCGTCTTAGGTTGGATTTCCTTCAAAAGCATCGCTTTTTTGGCTGATTTATATTAAAATAGTAATGACCTTAATAGAGCGAGATGAATATGCATAAAGAGATAGGCGTCGGAAAGGCGCATAGTAAAATTATCTTAATTGGAGAGCATGCGGTGGTCTATGGCTATCCAGCTATTGCCCTGCCTCTCCATCATATCGAAGTGACCTGCCAGATTATCCCAGCAGACAACCCATGGATTTTGTTTGAAGACGACACCTTGTCCATGGCGGTTTTTGCGTCTCTTGAGCACCTCGGGATTCGTGAGGCCCGGATTCGCTGCCGGATTCAGTCTATGGTACCGGAAAAACGGGGGATGGGGTCCTCTGCGGCGGTCAGTATCGCAGCTATTCGTGCAGTTTTTGACTATTATCAAGAGGAGCTGGATGATGAGACCTTAGAAATCCTGGTCAATCGAGCAGAAACCATTGCCCATATGAATCCAAGCGGGCTCGATGCCAAGACTTGTCTGAGTGATCAAGCGATAAAATTCATCCGGAATGTCGGTTTTTACCCGCTGGAGCTGGGTGTAGAAGCGAATTTGGTGATTGCGGATACGGGGATTCACGGCAATACCCGTGAGGCGATTCAAAAGGTTGAAGCCAAGGGGCAGGAAGTCTTGTCCCATTTTCATGAGATTGGCCAGTTGACCCAGCAAGTGGAAGGGGCTCTGAAAGAAAAAGATCTCATTGTCCTTGGACAGGCTCTGACGGCTTGCCATGAGCACTTGAGAGCCGTTGGCGTCAGCTGTGTTGAAGCAGACCATTTGGTTGCTGTTGCCCTTGAAAACGGGGCCTTAGGAGCCAAAATGAGCGGGGGTGGCCTTGGAGGCTGTGTGATTGCTCTGGCCAAGGATCCTCAAGAAGCGGAAACCATTGCACATGCATTAGAAAAAGAAGGAGCGCACCATACATGGATCGAAAACCTGTAAAGACGAAGTCCTATGCCAATATCGCGATTATCAAATACTGGGGAAAAGAAGACGCTAAAAAGATGGTCCCTTCGACCAGTTCCATTTCGTTGACCCTGGAAAATATGTATACAGAGACGAGTCTCTCTCCCTTACCAGCAGATGCGACAGCGCATGAATTTTATATCGATGGAAAATTCCAAAATCCAGCTGAGCAGGCCAAAATTGGAGCTGTGATTGATGCCTTGAAACCAGCTGATGAAGCAGGGTTTGTCCGGGTGGATACAAGCAACAACATGCCAACCGCAGCCGGCTTGTCCTCTAGCTCGAGCGGACTTTCTGCTCTCGTCAAGGCTTGTAATCTCTATTATGATTTGGGCTTGAGTCAGGGGGAATTAGCACAAAAAGCCAAGTTTGCTTCAGGGTCTTCTTCACGCTCCTTCTTTGGTCCCTTAGCAGCCTGGGACAAAGAAAGTGGCGAGATTTACAAGGTTCAGACAGACCTGAAATTAGCCATGATCATGCTGGTTCTCAATGATAAGCAAAAGCCTGTTTCTAGTCGGGAAGGGATGAAACGCTGCATGGAGACCTCGACCAATTTCAAAGAATGGATCGAACAGTCTATGCAAGATTACAAGGATATGTTGGATTACCTAGCGGCCAATGATTTTGAACAGGTCGGTCAGTTGACAGAGCGCAATGCCCTTGCTATGCACGCGACCACAAAGACGGCTACACCAGCCTTTAGCTACTTGACAGAAGAAAGTTACAAAGCCATGGACTATGTCCGTGAACTCCGTGCGGCAGGCCATGCTTGTTACTTTACCATGGATGCAGGGCCAAATGTTAAAGTCATCTGTTTAGAAGAAGACTTGGATCAGCTAGTGCCTTTATTTGACGCCCGTTATCGGACCATCGTATCGAAGACAAAGGACCCTCAAGATGAAGACTAAGTATCAGGTACAGACCGGAGGCAAGCTCTATCTAGCCGGAGAATACGCTGTGCTAACGCCTGGGTATGGGGCAATAATTCAGTTTATCCCCATTTATCTGTCAGCCACTATCCAAGAAGCTGAAAGCTACCAGCTAGTCTCAGATCTCTTTGGTTACAAGGCGGACTTGACGCCAAATAAGGACTATGCCTTGATTCAAGAGACCATTCAGCTCATGGAAGAGTGGTTGAAAAATCAGGGAATAGTCCCTAAACCTTTTGATCTTCACCTTAGGGGGACGCTGGGAGAAAAGGGAAAGAAGTATGGAATTGGTTCCAGCGGGAGTGTGGTTTTGCTCGTCATCAAGGCCATGGCAGCTCTGTATGAAATAGACCTAAGTCCCGATCTGCTTTTTCGACTAGCAGCAGTCGTCTTGGTGCAAAGAGGGGACAATGGTTCCATGGGCGATTTGGCTTGTATTGCCTACGAGGACTTGATTTATTACCAATCCTTTGATCGGGCTTGGTTGCATGAAGTCTTGACTTCCCAGTCCCTTTCACAAATTTTAGACCTGGATTGGAGCTACCAGATCCGAGTGATCCAGCCAGCCGTCTCTTATGATTTTCTGGTTGGTTGGACCAAGGAACCAGCGATTTCAAGTGATTTGATCCGCCAGATCAAGGGTGCGATCAAGGAACCCTTTCTCAAGGAGAGTCAAACTGCAGTGGAGAATCTTGAAAAAGGTCTACGTGAGGGGAACAAAAAGGGGATCGAAGAAAGTATCCAACGTGCAGATCAGAACTTAAAGGCCTTGAACCCCTTGATTTATACCCCAGCTTTAAAAGTCCTTCAGCAGGCGACAGAGGGCCTCTCTGCCTGTGCCAAATCCAGTGGTGCAGGAGGAGGAGATTGTGGGATTGCCCTTAGTTTTGACCCAGTTGAGACTCATACCTTGATAGACCGCTGGACAGAAAAGAAGATCGAGATCATTTACCAAGAAAGGATAGGAAATTCGTGAGCGAAAATCGAAAAGACCAGCATATTCGCTATGCCTTGGAGCAAAGCTCCTCCTATAATAGCTTTGATGAGATCGAGCTGATTCACCGATCCCTCCCACTTGTGGATCTAGAGCAGATTGATCTAACAACCCATTTCGCAGGACAGGATTGGGAGTACCCTTTTTATATCAATGCCATGACAGGCGGGAGTGAGCGGGCCAAAGGGATCAATCAAAAGTTGGCGACAGTGGCGGAAGCCTGTGGCATTCTCTTTGTGACGGGCTCTTACAGTGCAGCGCTGAAGGATCCGGACGATCAATCGTATGCCGTTAAAAAAGACCATCCCCATCTTCTGTTAGCAACCAATATTGGAATCGATAAAGAGCCAGAGCAAGGTGTGAGAGCAGTAGAAGAGCTGCACCCTCTCTTTCTTCAAGTTCATGTGAATCTGATGCAAGAGTTACTCATGCCAGAAGGGGAGCGGATGTTTCATACCTGGAAAGATCATCTCAAGGTCTATGGTCAGGGATTTCCTGTGCCGGTAGTCCTGAAAGAAGTGGGCTTTGGTATGGATCCCAAAACCGTTCAGGCAGCGCTAGATGCTGGGATCAAAACCGTTGATATTTCTGGGCGTGGTGGTACTAGTTTTGCCTATATTGAGAATCGTCGTGGTGGCAATCGCGCTTATCTGGATGATTGGGGACAATCAACTGCGCAGTGTCTCTTACAGTTACAGGATCAGATAGATCAGGTCGAAATCCTTGCGAGTGGTGGCATCCGTCATCCCCTTGATATGGTCAAGGCCTTGGTCCTTGGAGCACGTGGCGTAGGACTGTCCCGCGTTTTTCTTGAGATGGTAGAGACAAAGAGCATCGAAGAAGTGATCGCTATTGTCCAAGGGTGGAAAGAAGACCTCAAGTTGATCCTTTGTGCGCTCGGCTGTGAGAACCTGAAAGAGCTCCGAGAAGTCGACTATCTCCTTTATGGAAAATTGTGGCAAGCACAGCAACAGAGAAAATAAAAAA
>CAUUAM010000081.1:0-7103 GCA_963543165.1 uncultured Streptococcus sp.
TTCACCTCCGTAATTATTTTGCTTGGGGAATTTTTCCAAAAGAAAAACGCGCCCAAACCTAGACACGAAAGTACAATACGCTTCTTTTAATTGATACGTTTTGTCCTCGGTAGGATCTTTATGAGTCGAGCTCCCCTACTGTCTTAGGCAGTTTTTTCAAACCGATAATTAGTTTATCACATAAAAAAAAAGAATGCAAGTATTTTTGCAAACTTTTTTAAATTTTTTAATCCTTATAGACCGTCTTTGTCGTATTGAGCCAAGCGTAGGCTAATCCCATGAGCACTCCGCCTCCTACCCAGTTACCAACAAAAGTGACGGCGTAATGGCGAAGAACATTGAAGAACTCTAAGTGAGGCAACTCTTTAGAAATGGAATTAAAAGTAGCTAGTGAGAAAGAAGCAAAGTTTGCTGCTATGTGTTCATCTGTAAGAAATACAAACATATAAATAGCTGACAAAGCCATTAGAACTTTCGCTGTTTCATCTTTAAGGAAAAGATAGGACAAGATCGCTATGTTAACGAAAATGTTGGCAATCACTCCTTCGAAGAAGACCAATTGATTCGAACGTTGGAGCTTCATCTCTACAACCGTGCCAAGGAAGCCTTTTGGATTTAGATTTGAAAATGCACTAGTTTGTCCAAAGAGGAATGCCAGGAACAAAGCCCCGACTAGGTTAAAGAATGTACAATAGAGTAAAATTTCTAAAGCTTTTTTCCAATGAATCTTCTTTAAATATACACCAGCTGTAAGATACATCATATTAGATGTCGTTAACTCACTATTTAAGAATAGTAAATAAACCAATCCCCACGCAAAAATAAATGGGAATAAGAAACGACCAGAACCTGGCAAAAAGGTGTTAAGAAGGTCTGCCCCCACAACGCCTACTGCTGTACTCATTGTCAAAAACGCACCCGCAAACATAGAGCGAACCGCATAACGAGCTTTAGAAGAAGTATACAATTCTTCCTTCTTCTGACATGCTGCTTCTACCTTAAGAACAAAATTTGATTCTCCCATATGAATCTCCTTATATGTTGAATTTGTGAACTTCTTCATTATATCATAGAATTGACGTTCTGAAAAGGCTTACAGAGAAAAGTGGAAAAATAATTTCGATTTAATTCGATTTAAATAAATAATAAAAAAAAACAGGCAACTGCCTGCTTTTCTTTCATTTTAATACAAACGGTTAGCCCATGCGATATCCAAATTAAGGATTTCCTGAGAAGTGAACTGTTGGCGGTAAGGATTATAAACCGTACCAGTGATGCCGCCTTGTACATTTGGAGAATCATATTGAGTCAAATTATAGGTTTCGATAATGTTGTTTAATTTTGCATAGTAGCTTGTATCTGTTGCATAAACACCTGTCAAAGCCGCTGTTGCGTCTTGATAACTTGATGTGTTACTCTTCCAAGCACCTGCAAAATGTCCTTGTTTCAAAACTGCTACATAGTCTTGCAATGATTCATAGTAAGATGGGTATGAACGGAAAGCATCATTAATCGTATACGCATTTCCAGCACCGTCATCTTCCCAAGTTTGCATCACTGCAGATTGCCCAGCATAACTTCCTTTAATCCCAAAAAGGTTGTAATGTGGATAAGAAGCCAAACCAGACTGTCCTGATCCACTTTCCAAGATTGCTTGTGCAATCATAACAGAAGCATAAAGATCATTCTCTTGACCAAGTTGACGAGCTGACTCACCAATTTGTGAGATGAAAGCTTCAGTTGGGTCTGAGTATGCTTGGTAAGTTCCATCATTAGCACCAACTGATGTTACGTGCTCGCTCATAGCAGCGGCAAATGTCCCCACTGCTAATACAGAAACGAACAAACCAAATAATTTCGTTTTATTCCGTATTTTCTTTTTCATAATACAATTTATCTCCAATTAATTTTTTATCATCTTTTATCTTTATAGAGATTATACCATATAAATAGAAGAAAACAAAGCTACTTATATTACACTTGTATTACAATTGCGAGATAAATCCAAAACAAAAATGACATTTTCATGTCATTTCAATTTATTTCGTAAAATGCATTTTCCAAAATAGCATCCCATGACTTCTCTAGTCCTTCCTTGGTTACCGAAGAAAAGACAATGAAAGTGTCTGCTGGATCAAAATCTAACTTTTTCTTTATAATGGATTCATGCTTGTTCCATTTTCCTCGTGGAATTTTATCTGCTTTGGTTGCTACCAAAATCACTGGAATTTCATAGTACTTTAAGAATTCGTACATTTGAACATCATCCGCAGAGGGTTCATGACGAAAATCGACCAGGCTGACTACTGCTTTTAGATTCTCACGGCTGGTCAGGTATTCTTCAATCATGCGGCCCCACTTCTCCCGCTCTTTTTTAGAGACACGTGCATAGCCATAACCAGGTACATCCACCAAGCGTAACTGATCATCGATATTGAAGAAGTTGAGCAACTGAGTTTTGCCTGGTTTTCCAGAGGTTCTTGCAAGATTTTTTCGATTTAAGAGAGTATTGATAAAAGAAGACTTGCCGACATTGGAGCGACCGGCAAGTGCAACTTCTGGAATCTCATCTTGAGGATAATGACTCTTATTTGCTGCGCTCAAGAGAATATCCGCATTATGTGTGTTAATTTCCATATGTAATCTTTCTATGCTGTTTCGAGAACTGGTTTTTCTGTTCCGTCAACAGCTTCTTTTGTGATTCGGACAAGTTTGACATCTTCTTGACTCGGAATTTCAAACATGACATCCATCATCGTTTCTTCGATAATCGAGCGAAGTCCGCGAGCTCCTGTTTTTCTTTCGATAGCTTTATACGCAATCTCTTGAAGGGCTTCATCGTCAAATTCCAATTCAACATTATCATAAGAGAGCAAGGTTTGGTATTGTTTTACCAAGGCATTGCGTGGCTCTTTCAAGATACGGATAAGATCCTCAACTGTCAATTGCTCAAGAGCCGCAAAGACTGGAAGACGACCAATCAATTCAGGGATAATCCCAAATTTTTGAATGTCTTCTGCTACAATTTCTTGCATGTAAGAGCTGGATTCATCAATGGCTTTATTGTTCTTACCGAAACCGATGACTTTTTCACCGAGACGTTGCTTAACAATTTCTTCGATGCCATCAAAAGCCCCACCTACGATGAAGAGGATGTTCTTGGTATCCACTTGGATCATCTCTTGTTGAGGGTGTTTACGTCCCCCTTGAGGTGGTACACTAGCGACGGTTCCTTCGATGATCTTCAAGAGGGCTTGTTGGACCCCTTCACCAGAAACGTCACGTGTGATCGAGACATTTTCACTTTTCTTAGCAATCTTATCGATTTCATCGACATAAATAATGCCACGTTCTGCACGCTCGATGTTGAAATCTGCTGCCTGAAGAAGTTTTAAGAGAATATTTTCAACGTCTTCACCCACATAACCGGCTTCTGTCAAAGCAGTTGCATCAGCAATAGCAAATGGGACATTCAGGCTACGTGCTAAGGTTTGGGCCAAGAAAGTCTTACCTGAACCAGTAGGTCCAATCATGAGGATGTTTGATTTTTGCAATTCCACATCTGTCTCGTCTTCGCGTGTATCGTGAAAGTTGATGCGTTTGTAGTGGTTGTATACCGCTACTGCAAGGGCACGTTTAGCCCGATCTTGACCGATGACGTAGTGATTCAAGATATTGAGCAATTCGATTGGTTTTGGAACTTCGCTAAGGTCAGCAAGAACTTCTTCAGCTAGCTCCTCTCGGATGATTTCTTGAGCTAGCTCTACACATTCATTACAGATAAACGCATTGTTTCCTGCAATGATTTTTTGGACTTCATCTTGGCTCTTTCCGCAAAATGAACAATAAACCATCATATCATTATTTTGATTCGTTGGCATGGATTTCCTCTTTCTGTCATTTTCTGTTTCTATTTAGTTTAAAATAAGGTCATGTAAAAGGCATGAATGGAATTTACAAGATTGGTAAAAGCATTTAGTAAGAATAAAATAGCGAGGCCAAACCGTTTTTTACGAAAGGTTTGTAAGGCACAAATTAGACAGATGACACATAAGACAGCTGTAAAAAAACCAAAGACACTACGCTCCATTAGTCTAAATCCTTTCTCTTGTAATAGTTGACCGTGAAATCATATGGATTTTTCTCATCTTTTGAATGGGGAACTTGACGGACTCTTTCATAGTGACTCTCTTCAAATTTTGGTGCCAATGCGTCTCCATCAATATCTGCATGAATCATGGTCTGGATCAACTCTTCTAATTGATCAGAAAATAGCCTTAAAATCTGACTACCACCGATAATATAAAGATCCTTTTCCTGGTTTCGATACCAGTCTAGAACCTCCTCTTTGCTGTGCATGACAAGTACAGCATCATTTTCAGGATCATAAGCCTGATCTTTGGTTAAGATAATACTGGTCCGTCCTGGTAAAACCCGCTTTTTCATTCCATCAAAGGTTACTCTTCCCATGAGAATTGCTTGCCCCATGGTTGTTTCTTTGAAATGCTGAAGCTCTGCTGGCAGGTACCAAGGCATGACTTGGTCTTTTCCAATAATACCATTTTTAGTCTGAGCCCAGATACCAATAATCTTTTTCATTCTCTCATCCTTTACACTGATACTTCTATTTTATCAAATTTTCTTTTAAAAGACTGATTTCAACTATCTAGTTTAGAGGATATTTTTTAAATACAAACAGAAAAAACCGCGAGTATTTCGCGGTTTTTCTTAGCCACCATTTAGCTTAGTCTTCTTTTTTGCGTTTTGCAAATCCGAATAATGAGAGACCTGCTAAAGCACTAAAGATTGCAAGACCAGCAGTAGAAGATTCTTTTGTTCCTGTATTTGGAAGTTGTGCAGTAGGATTTTGTGGATCGATATACTTCACTTCTTCTTTCGTTTCTGGAACGACAGGAATAGTTGGCTCTTCTGGTTTTGGTTGTGGAGTAGGTTGCGGTTGTGGAGTAGGCTGTGGTTGTGGAGTAGGCTGTGGTTGTGGCTCTGGAGTCGGAGTTGGATCCGGCATTGGAGTTGGAGTCACAGTCTTCTTGTAGATATGTTGAATGTTTCCATCTTTATCTACAACAGTCTTCACGAAGTCATAACCTGGGATTTCTTTCTTCGGTTGTTCCCCATCTTCTGTAGGGTTCCCAGGAATTGGATCACCATTTTCGTCTACGTATGAAGTTGTAACTTTTTCATAGACGTGTTCAGTATCACCATTAGGCAATTTCTTCGTTTCCACAAAGCGGTAACCTGGGATTTCAGCTTTTGGCTCTTCTCCATCAACTGTTGGATATCCTGGGATTTCTTTACCTTCTTTATCAACAAACTTAGTGATTGGAAGAACAGTTGGTGTGTAGGTTGCTGAAGCTTTTGTTCCGTTCACATCTTCACGAACCACTGTCACTGCTGGTGCAGTACCGGTAAATTCAGGTTCTGGAGTGAAGGTTACAGTTCCATCTGCTACTACTGTGTAAGTACCAACACCTGGGATCGTCTTCGTAGTTGAACCATCGTCAAATGTTGCTGGAACTTCGTCATTCATTGGTACACGGCTATCACCTGCTGTGAAGCTTGGTTTACCTGTTTGAGTTGCACCCTTCTTACCAATTGAAGTAACTGGCTCAGCTGTTGGAGCTACTGGTGTGACTGTTGGTGTGTAGGTTGCTGTGATGGCTGTTCCATTCTTATCAACACGTTTCACAGTTACGCCTGTACCTTTTCCTGTGAATGATTTTTCTGGTACGAAGGTTACAGTTCCGTCTGGAGCTACTGTGTAAGTTCCTTCACCTGGAATTGTCTTCGTAGTTGATCCATCTTCAAAGGTAGCTGGCACATCATCATCCATTGGTACACTTGGGTTACCAGGTGTGAAGCTTGGTTTACCTGTTTGGGTTTGACCTTGGATATCTGTAGATGTTGCTGGTTCAGCTGTTGGAGTCACAGGAGTTACTGTTGGTGTGTAGGTTGCTGAAGCTTTGGTTCCGTTCACATCTTCACGAACGACTGTCACTGCTGGTGCAGTTCCGACGAATGATTTCTCAGGTACGAAGGTAACTGTTCCGTCTGGAGCTACGGTGTAAGTACCAACACCTTCAACTGTCTTAGTTGTAGAACCATCTTCAAAGGTTGCTGGAACTTCATTGTTCATTGGCACACGGCTATCACCTTCTGTGAAGCTTGGTTTACCTGTTTGAGTTGCACCTTGTACATCAGTAGATACTGCTGGAGTAGCTGTTGGTGTCACTGGAGTTACTGTTGGTGTGTACATAGCTTTCACAACTGTACCATTCTTATCTTGGCGTTGAACCACGATACCTGCTGCGGTTCCAACAAATGATTTTTCTGGTACGAAGGTGACAGTTCCGTCTGGCGCAACTGTGTATGTACCTTCACCTGGAACAACCTTAGTAGTTGAACCGTCAACAAATGTTGCAGGTACATCATCATCCATTGGTACTGCAGGGTTTCCTGCTGTGAAGGTTGGTTTACCAGTTTGGGTTTGACCTTGAATATCAGTTGATGTAGCTGGTTCTGCTGTTGGAACTACTGGAGTGATGAATGGTGTGTACGTTGTACGTGCAATGGTACCATTTGCATCTTCCATTGAAACGCCTACAGGAAGTACTTCACCAGAGTATGCTTTGTTAGTTGGAGTGAAGATTACTTCGCCTTTCTCTTTATCAACTGTGAAGATACCAATGATATCTCCTGCAGGTGAGAAGGCATCCAATTGATCAACTGGGCTTCCAGAATCATTGTAAAGTTTCAAGGTTGAAGGGTTCATTGGAGCAACTGGATCCCCTTCTGTGAAGGTTGGTTTGCCTGTTTGAACAATTCCTTGAGGAGCTTCTGAAGTAGCGGGTTCAGCTGTTGGAGTAATTGGAGTTACTGTTGGTGTGTAGGTTGCAGAAGCTTTTGTTCCGTTCACATCTTCACGAACCACTGTCACTGCTGGTGCTTCACCTACAAAGCGTGGATCTGGTGTGAAGGTTACAGTACCATCAGCTGCTACTGTGTAGATACCAACACCAAGAATTTCTTTCTTAGTTGAACCATCTTCAAAGGTTGCAGGAACTTCATCGTTCATAGGAACATTT
>CAUUAM010000082.1:0-7095 GCA_963543165.1 uncultured Streptococcus sp.
TAGCAGTCATCCTGATGGCCATTATTCTACGATTTACGGATTGGTATATCTTAGATCCTCTCTTGTCGCTTGTCATTTCTTTCTTTATCTTGTCAAAAGCCATTCCACGTTTTTGGGCTACGCTCAAGATTTTCTTAGATGCTGTGCCTGAAGGTGTAGATATCGAGCAAGTCAAGAGTGACTTGGAGCAATTGGACTATGTAGACAGTGTTAATCAGCTTAATCTCTGGACTATGGATGGTTTGGAAAAAAATGCCATTGTTCATGTTTGTATCAAGCATGTCAAACATATGGAAGTTTGCAAAGAATCTATCCGAGACTTGCTCAAAGATTGTGGCTTTCAAAACGTCACCATTGAGGTGGATGAAGACTTAGCAACCCACCGAGCCCATAAGCGCAATATCGAAGAGCTGGAAGCCAGTCAAAGTCATGGGCATGATCACTAGAAAAAACGACCTCTTCTTGAGGTCGTTTTGATATCTTATTTTAAAGACACTTTCCCTAACCTCTTTGTTTTATTGATGAAAAAGTATGCTAATAAGAAAACTGATAATTATAAATTTTTTTCAATTAGCTGCAAAATGCTTGACTTGGAGTCAACTCAAAGTTATATAATAAGATAAGTGATTTAGAGTGGCTTAAACTCAAGGAATAACATGTGAGGAGGTTAGCGTATGAATATAAAATCCGCCAGTGATTTGTTGGGAATTTCAGCGGATACGATTCGGTATTATGAACGGGTTGGTCTTGTGCCACCGATTACTCGTACTGCAACTGGAATTCGTGATTTTCAAGACCAGGATATAGAAGCGCTGGAATTTATTAAGTGTTTTCGTTCGGCGGGTGTCTCTGTAGATAGTTTAGTTGACTATATGTCGCTCTATCAAAAAGGGGAAGAAACGAGAGAGGAAAGACTTGGTATTTTAGAAGAGGAAAAGAAAAAATTAGAGGAGCGTTTGTCTCAGTTGCAGATGGCTTTAAATCGCTTAAATTTCAAAATTAAACTTTACAAGGAAGGAAAATTTTAAATGAAATCAGCAGTATATACTAAAGCTGGAAATGTAGGTCTAGCAGAAATCAATCGTCCAGAAATCGAGGCACCAGATGATGTCATTCTCCGTATTGTTCGGACCTGTGTCTGTGGTTCAGACCTATGGAGTTACCGCAATCCAGATATTGAAGAGGGGCACCAAAATAGTGGTCACGAAGCCATTGGGATTGTGGAAGAAATTGGCGAAGCAATAACGACTGTTAAACCAGGTGACTTTGTTATCGCGCCTTTCACACATGGGTGTGGTCAGTGTGATGCCTGTCGTGCTGGCTATGATGGGACTTGTGATCGACATATTGGTAACAACTGGTCTGGTGGTGTACAAGCTGAGTATATCCGTTTCCACTTTGCTAACTGGGCTCTCGTCAAAATTCCTGGGCAGCCCTCTGATTATACTGAGGCCATGCTCAAATCCTTCCTGACGCTAGCAGATGTCATGCCGACGGGTTACCATGCGGCGCGTGTTGCAAATGTGCAAAAGGGTGATAAGGTCGTCGTTATCGGAGACGGTGCTGTTGGTCAATGTGCCGTGATTGCTGCTAAGATGCGGGGAGCTTCTCAAATTGTCCTTATGAGCCGTCACGAAGACCGCCAACAAATGGCTTTGGAATTTGGTGCGACAGCAGTCGTAGCGGAGCGTGGTGAAGAAGGAATTGCCAAGGTTCGTGAAATCCTTGGAGGAGGAGCAGATGCCGCCCTTGAATGTGTCGGTACTGCAGCAGCCGTCGATCAAGCACTTGGGGTGCTTCACAATGGGGGTCGTATGGGATTTGTCGGTGTTCCTCATTACAATAACCGTGCCCTTGGTTCAACCTTTGCTCAAAACATTTCCGTGGCAGGTGGAGCAGCCTCGGTCACTACTTATGATAAGCAGTTCTTGCTCAAGGCAGTGCTTGACGGTGATATCAATCCAGGACGTGTCTTTACCCATAGCTATAGCTTGGACGAGATTGATCAAGCATACAAAGACATGGATGAACGCAAGACCATTAAGGCTATGATTGTGATAGAATAACGAAAAAGTCTAGTAGAGATTAATCTACTAGACTTTTAACTTGGTGTATAAAATGTTTTTAACATGACGAACAAACGCTCAAAACTTTATTTATCAAGGGTTTACATAATTGAAAGGAATAGAAAACGAACAAAAACTTAAACTTTTATAAAGGCGCTTGCACAAGCACTTTTTTGTGATATACTTTATTCATGGATTGTTACTAGTCAGGCAGAACCTAAGTCTATACGAGATAAGAAGCAAAATCTTGCTTTCTATTTGGTATGTGTTTAGTTTTTTTTCTGTATATAAGAGGAAATTAAGATAAGGTCTCATCAGGAGATATACCCCAAAATAACAAAAGAGTGGAAATGAAGATGTTACGGAAGGTTCAGAATTTCTTTAAGCGCTTTTTTCTAAACGATAACGATAGTCCCCTCTATGTCCAGACTTTGGGTTGTATCGACCATGTGTCTGCTCTCTTGCGGAAATGAGCAAACGGTACGGATTTATCGATGTAGACTGCAATTTTGACGGCTCAGTGACCGGCACAAGAAGAAATCGTTTGACTAGTACAAGGAAGTCATTGCAAGTAACGGTCAGTCCCCTTTATGACTAATTCCCTCCTTATAAGACGACCAGTCTGAGACAATCCTCAGACTGGTTCTAAAACAGAAAAAAGAGAAATTGGAGAAATAACATGGTTATAACAGTCAATATTTATTACAAAGGAAAAGATGGGGCAGCTATTGCTTTTGCTAAAGAGATGATAGAAAGTGGTATTGTAGCTGAGGTTCGAAGTAAAGAAGGGAATCTAAAATACGATTATTTTCTTCCAATTGAGAATAAAGAAACTGTCCTCCTGATTGACCAATGGGCCAATCAGGAAGCACTGGATCTCCATCATAAATCAATAACTATGCAGAAAATTCTAGAACTCCGAAAAAAGTACGACTTACTAATGGAGGTAGAAAGGTATATAGAAGATGAAGGTGGTATACCAGAAGGGGATGAGCAATTCATCGCTAGAGGAGAGGATTGAGTTCGCGCTAAATAAATTACAAACATAAGCATCCAATTTCTGTATGATGGGAAGTTTGGATGCTTTTTGCCTTGTCTTATTTAAAATCTGAAATCACTTGCTTCTAGGTGAAGGCTCTCTCTTGTTTGTTAGTGCCTTGGAATGAATAACACCATTTTATTTTGAAATGACTCATAAGGGAATAGCCATATTTGCTATCTCTTCTTGACGTAGGCTAGATGGACTTATATAATGTTACAAATAAGATTGGAGGTGGAACTATGATCCATAAACATGAAATTCCTATTTTAGAGTTTGATGACAACCCACAGGCAGTCATTATGCCGACTCATGAGGGGATTAATGTGCACTTGCCTGAAAGATGCGTTTATGCTTTCTTAGCGGATGTGGTTGAGCGCTTTGCGAAAGTAGTCGGAGCCAAACAAGTAGCTACCTTTGTCTCATCTACTAAGACCTATCCGGTTTATGTCATGGAGCACCAAGGAGAGGAAATTTGCTTGGCTCAAGCGCCAGTTGGATCAGCCCCTGCTGCTCAATTTATGGATTGGTTGATTGGCTATGGGGTGAAGAAGATCATTTCCGCAGGAAGTTGTGGCGTCTTGGTGGACATGGAAGAAAATGCCTTCTTGATCCCGACCAAGGCCTTGCGAGATGAGGGAGCTAGTTACCATTATGTGGCGCCTTCTCGGTATATAGAAGTGGATCGTCGAGCACTCACTGCCATTGAAAGGGTTCTCAAACAAGCGTCCATTCCCTATCAAGAGGTTATGAGTTGGTCGACTGACGGCTTTTATAGAGAAACGCCTGACAAGGTTGCCTATCGTATTGAAGAAGGATGTAGTGTGGTGGAGATGGAGTGCGCCTCCCTTGCAGCAGTAGCCCAGCTTCGAGGTGCGGTTTGGGGCTTGCTCCTTTTTACCGCAGATTCTCTTGCAGATATTGACAATTACGATCAAAGAGATTGGGGCTCAGAGGCTTCAGATAAGGCTTTGGAGCTTTGTCTGGATATCATTGTTCAGATGTAATCTATATTCAATAGAAAAAAGAGCATGATTGTCTAGTCATGCTCTTTTCATGTATCAATTATTATTTCAAAATATCCCAGAGTTCTTGGGCAGTATCAGCTACAAAATCAGGATTTTCTGCTAAAAGAGTTTCGTTTGTCCCGAATCCCCAGGTAACAGCCAAGGTCTTGATACCAACTGCATTTCCGCCAATCATGTCATACTTGGTGTCGCCAACAATGACAGAACTGTCCTTATTCGCATTATTTTCAGTAATAGCACGCTGCAAGACGTCAGACTTGTGGAAAGCAGTAGGTGTCGCCCCATAGATGCCGTCAAAAAACTCAGTGATGCCAAGGTACTCGCACATTTTCAGAGCGGTAGGCTCATTTTTGGAAGTCGTGATATAGATTTTCTTATTTGGTTCTTGACTCAGCTTTTCGAGGACTTCTTTTATACCGTCGTAGAGGTGGGCTTCAAATTGTCCTTTGGTCTCATAATAGTCACGATAAATTTTGACGGCTTGTGTGGCACCCTCTTCGCTAATTTCTTCTTTAAAAGTAACTTCGAGAGGAGGCCCCATAAAGCTTTGAATTTTTTGGTCGCTAGGAACAGGTAGGCCTAGTCTTTCAAAGGTTTGAACAAAGCCATTGTGGATACCCTCAGAACTATCAATAAGGGTCCCATCAAGGTCGAAGAAAATGTATGTAAATATCATATGATTCTCCAATACAATGTTGTTTGTTTATTATATCAATATCATGATAGGATGTCATAGTAAGTTTTGAGCTAATCGTCATTCCAAGCTGGACATGACTTTTTTATGTGTAATTGTACGTTCTTGCTTATTTCCAAGTGCCTTAATACGAGCTTCAAGAAGAATAGGACGTCCTTGTGCACTTCGAGTATAAATCAGATTATACTTACCAAGGCTCTTTTGAATACGTTCAAGGAAGGCGGTTGCGTCATCCTTTCGTCTTTCAAACATACTTGGCACAGCAAAATATTCAGTCTGATCTACAACTTTGCGACTAGCTTTTAAGATATAACGTTGATTTTCAATAGGGGCGAAAAATTCAGTAATAGCTTGAGCAAAGATTTCTTTCTCTCTCATGCTTCCACCCTTGAGATAAATGGCATTATATAAGGCTCGTTTACTATCTCTGACAACTCTAGGGGCAGACTCTTTAGTTTCAATCTGACCTGCATCGAGCAGGGCTTGATGAATAGCTTTTCCAAATATTTCCAAACGTTTGTAGGGGCTTTTATAGATGGCATATCTTCCCCAAACGATAGCTAGTGCAATAATGGCAAGCAAAAGAATTGTAAGATTAAAGTTTGACAGTGTTCTAGCAATCAGATATTTGCCAAAGTCAAAGATAGCGTAGCTAACGACGAATGCTTGAAAGAGTAGGATAGCTTTCTTCCAATCGTTAAGGTAAGCCATGGGTAAAAAGTGTTTGTCGACTTCAACCCCATTAGCAACTTCCATTTCTTCGTAAAGCGGGAGAGCCTTTTGCCAACGGTCTTTTAGTTCCTGTCTATTCTGAGATTGCCATACGGTGTTTTGATTGAATTTGTCTAAGCTTTTCCGGTTGAATTTGATATTATTAAGCTCCAGTCGTTCCATACCAGATTCGATTGTAGGCTCCTGATAGTGGAGACCAAGAAATTGTGTCATCCTTCGATCCAGTAAGTCTAAATCGGGACTAAGTGCATACAATTGAAGCTCGTTAATTTCAGCGTCCTTTTCCTCAAGAGTTTGACTTTGGTACCATTTCCGTGGTGACAAATTGATAGATACCAAGTGCCAAATGTTACTGGTCTTATTAGGGTTGTTGGGCCATACACGGATGGCACGACCTCGCATCTGATTACTTAGCATGAAGCTTCCAACAAAGCTAGCTAAAATTAGAGAGTTAACACAAGGGGCATCCCATCCTTCTCCTAAAAGAGACTTAGTTCCAATAATGACTTGAATATGGCCATCTTGGAAAAGCTTAGTAAGAGCTGTAACCAAATCATGGCGGGAACCAGAAATACTTACTTTGAGATAATCGTCTTGACTCAACTGTCCAATATTTTCATAGACTATACGAGAATTAGGGATAAGTTGCTCTAAATGTTCTTTAGCTGAACTTGGAATAATCACTAAACTTCCTGTCAGTACAGCCATCGGCACAGTCCAAGACTCTTTAACCATTTCTCTACGAATAGATTCAAAGTAAGAAAGAACACCAAGTTGTGTAAACTGCGCTTTGTCATCTCCTAGATGAACTTGAAATTCTTTACGGATAAAGTCGGTCAGTAGTAGTTGTCTGAGACTGTTCCCTAAGCCTTGATATTCAGCCTTGAAAATATCTCTAACGGCATTGAGTTTGCCTAGTGATTGATTGAGTAGGACATCTTGCTTTTTATTACGGGTAAGCTTAACTTGGTTTCTTTCGATAAGACCAATAGCTTTTAATTGGCTTTGAAGGCTATGAAAGTCTTGTTCAGTAAATCCAAACCAATGTGGCACTTGAAAAATGACACCATTGAGCAAGGTTTCATACCAATCAAGTGTAAAAGCAGGCAAGGTCTTTGCGCCAAGAAGATCCTGAAAACGTTGAGGGAAAGGCAGACCCTTGGAACGTAAGAAAATCAAAATTGCGGAGAAGTATTTAGGATTGCTCAATAAGTCATCATCACTGATTTGGCCTCTTAATATAGGACTAGTCTGAATAATTTGTGAGAAGCTCTTGTCGGCTAAGAGTCTATTCAAAAAGTCATGTTTTTGTTTTTCAAACTGATCTAATTGTTTTCGCTCTTCCTTGGTTGGAAAGGCAAAGTAAACGTAGTCCTGATGAGGGCAAAGCGTTCCCTCCTTAACCAGTTCAGGGACTGTAATTTCTTCATCAATCTCACCGCACATGTTGATGTAACGTTCCCAAAGTGCTGGCTCTCCTCCGTAGGGTGGTGTTGCAGTCAGCGAAATCATATTAAGATTTGGAAACGACTTACG
>CAUUAM010000083.1:0-7022 GCA_963543165.1 uncultured Streptococcus sp.
GCTTCTACGATGGAACGGTCTCCATGCGAGTCACTCATCACGATGATTGTTTGCTTTGCCATGATGGAAATACCTCCAATAACTTTTTAACAGCTAAAGCACGATGCGATTGTGTATTTTTTTCTTCTAGGGTTAATTCCGCAGCAGCACGGCCAGTTTCCCCAACTAAGAAGAGAGGATCATAGCCAAAGCCGTTTTCACCCTTCGGTTCAAAATTAATATAGCCTGGCCAATCAGCTTCAACCACCAAGCTTTCCTTGCCTGGCCTTGCGACCACCAAGGTCGTATGGAATTGGGCTGAACGATCTTTCAAATCAAAGACCATGGCCAATTCATGCAACAATTTCGCATTGTTCTCTGCATCTGTCGCACCGACGCCTGCAAAGCGAGCGGACCAGACTCCTGGTAAGCCTCCCAAGACATCTACCTTCAAACCTGAATCATCCGCTAAGACTGTTTTCCCAGTTAAGGCTGCGATGGTTTCAGCTTTTAACCGTGCATTCTCTTCAAAGGTCATTCCTGTTTCTTCGACTTCAGGTAGCTCTGGGTGTTGATTGAGATTCTCCACTTCAAAGCCCAGCTTTTCAAACATATTGCGGAATTCTTTAGTTTTTCCCTCGTTTCGAGTCGCAATAAGAATCGTATCTTTGACCTTGTCTTGACCCAAGAAGGCTTCCAAATCCACCCCATCGCTTGGCAAATACAAATAGAGTAATTTCCCCTTTTCAACCAAGAGCAAGGCACCTTGACGCTGGACAATTTCAAAATCTCTTCCCTTGACCTCGTTTAAGATTTCCGTCAAAAACGTCAGAAATCGAAAGGCTGATCCATAGCGCATCACAGATATATTAAGCAGAAAACCTTCTTGGTCCTTGTCAAATAGGACTTCTAGTTGGTCTAAAAGAGTGGAAGCTTCAGCCGGAACTTGACTAAATTGATTGTAGTCCGCAGCCTCCCCCCATTGGGCGATATACCAATCTTGGGTATCTTTGTATTCAAATAGTTTGTCACTCATAAATTTACATGCTCCACATTCACTGAACGTTCTAGCCATTTTTCGGCAATCGCTGCAAAGCTATTCGCATTTGCAGTGGTATAAAAGCGGTGGGTCTGCTCTAAGAGTTCGCGGCTCTTATTGAGCTCAAAATAGTTTAATAAGACGGAAATATCCCGAACACACTCCGCCCCACTATCAATCAATTTGACATCCGGACCCATAACATTTTGAATGATCGGTTTTAACAGGGGATAATGGGTGCATCCCAAGACTAAGGTATCAACCTTTCCAACTAGTGGTTTTAGGGTTTCGTAAACCACCTTTTTGGTCACACTGGATGCCAACTCGTTGGATTCCACTAAAGGAACAAACTTGGGACAAGCTAAACTGGTGACTTTCATGTCTGGTGCCAGACTTTGAATCTTCTCTTTATAAATTCCAGAAGAAACCGTCATCGGTGTCCCAATTACTCCGATGTTTTGATGCGTGGTTGATTTAATAGCTGCAGAAGCCCCGGGCAAGATCACTCCCAAAACGGGAATATCAAGTTTAGCTTTTACTTCTTCCCAAACAACTGCAGTCGCTGTATTACAAGCTAAGACAATCATCTTGACATTTTGGGTCAAAAGGAAGTTCACCATCTGCCAAGTATACTCGCGAATTTGATCTGCTGGTCGAGGGCCATAAGGTGCACGCGCTGAATCTCCAATATAGACGACATCTTCGTGAGGAAGCTGACGGAGTAATTCGCGGACAACGGTCAGGCCCCCTACTCCAGAATCTAAAAAACCAATCGGTCGGTTATCCATATCTCTTCCTTCCAAAAGGAGGGACTAAGAAATTCCTCCAAGCCCCTCTCATTTATTATCGTGAGATTGCCCCACTCTTATTTTTTCTTGTTTTTCGCCATTGCTGATTTTTGTTGGTTCACAATTTGGCGATAGACCTGTTGAACTTTTGCTTCGCTTGGACGTTGGCCACTCGCACCCAAAAGTGTACGGACTGCTTCAACATTCAAACGTGGGTTTGATGCAAATTCTTTTTCAAATTGACGACGAAGCAAGAACATCCCTGCAACCATCCCACCAAAGAAAGCCAAAATAATCAACAAAATTCCTAAAAAGAGATTCATACATTTTTCTCCGATCCATTATATTTACATAACTATCATTATATCAGACAATCGCTTATTTTTCAATGTCAAAGCCATAGAGTGTCGCAAGATAATCTTCTGGTTTCTCTGCTCGACGAATCAAGCGGGCCTTTCCATCTTCTTGCAGGAGGACTTCGGCGGATCGCAACTTGGCATTGTACTGATACCCCATTGAAAAGCCATGGGCTCCAGTGTCATGAATGACCAGCAAATCTCCAATTTCTGTTACTGGAAATTCTCGTTGTTTAGCGAATTTATCGTTATTTTCACAGAGGCTTCCCACCACATCGACTACTTCTGTCGGTCCATCCGGACGGTCCATATTGGTAATATGGTGATAAGCGCCGTACATAGCTGGTCTCAGAAGGTTCACAGCTGAAGCATCGACACCCACATAGGTCCGGTAAGTTTTCTTTTTATGAGTGACTCTGGTTACCAAGAGGCCGTGTGAAGCCAACATAAAGCGTCCAAGCTCCGTATAGATTTTGACATGACCAAGCCCTGCAGGCTTAAGAATCGCATCAAAAACGCGGTGCACGCCTTCCCCAATAATGGCAATATCATTTGGTTCTTGCTCTGGCTTATAATTAATACCAACACCACCAGAAAGGTTGATGAAGCCCAAGTAAACCCCTGTTTTCTCAACCACTTCCACTGCCAATTCAAAAAGTTGACGCGCTAGCTCTGGATAATAATCGTTAGAAACTGTATTAGAGGCTAATAAGGCATGAATCCCAAACTCTTCCACACCTAATTCTTTCAACTCGATAAAGGCTTGGATCAATTGCTCCTTGTTCATGCCAAACTTGGCTTCTTCAGGATTGTCCATGATATCGGTTCCCAATTCAAAGACTCCACCAGGATTATAGCGGCAAGAAATGACTTTGGGAATGCTGGTGACAGACTTTAAGAAAGCAATGTCTTCATAGGCGTCCAGATTGATAGTTGCTCCTAATTTTCTAGCATAGACAAACTCCTCGGCTGGTGTGTTATTTGAAGAAAACATGATCTCCTCCCCAGCAAAGCCTAGCTTATCCGCCATTAACAATTCCACGTAGCTGGCAGTGTCGACTCCACAGCCCTCTTCTTGCAAAATTTTTAGGATGGATGGATTGGGTGTCGCCTTGATAGCAAAGTATTCTTTAAAGCCTTGATTCCAAGCAAAAGCTTTATGAAGCGCTCGCGCTGTTTCACGGATTCCAGCTTCATCATAGAGATGAAAAGGGGTTGGAAATTCTTGGGTCAAACTCTCTAATTGTTCACGAGTTACAAAGGGTGTTTTCATAGGCTCTCATTTCTATTCTTTAGTCACTATTAGTATAGCACAAGTCAGAAAACAAAAAAAGCCGAGGCAACTGCCCCAGCTCGATCTCTTTCTGATTAGTCGTTTCTTCCAAAGATACGAAGAAGGCTGATAAAGAGGTTGATAAAGTCAAGATAGAGTTCCAAAGCCATAGCAACTGCCCAGCCGGTCGCAGGTTGACCATTTGTTTGGTCATAGACATAGCGAATCTTTTGGTTATCCCAAGCTGTCAATCCTGCGAAAAGGAAGACAGAGATAAAACTCAAAATATAATCCATACCAGAACTTCTCAAGAACATATTCACTACAGAAGCGATGATCACACCGATCAAAACTCCCATTAGAGCACGTCCCATTCCTGAAAGGTCTTTTTTCACGACGCGTCCAATAGCTCCCATGACAATAAACATCAAAGCACTGACCAAGAAAGCCTTATAGACAGTTGCTTGCATGTAGCGCGCAATGATGAAGCTCAACGTAAAGCCATTCAAAGCTGAATAGATCAAGAAGATTGGAAGAGCAGATGGCCTATTTTTTATAGCCATACCACTTGCAACAAAGACCAAGATCAATTCCACAACCACTGCTCCGTAATAAACCATTGGTGCTGTTGTCAAGATTTGAACGAACAACTCTTGAAAAACCGTCATCATAAGGCCAGACACAAGGGCTGAAATCCCAACACCAATCCCCACTAAGGAATAAATTTTGTTATAAAAAGCATTCAATCCACTTTGTTCTTGGATTACTGAATCATTATACATATAAACAAGTTCCTTTCAAATTTGTTTATTACGATTTTAACATTTTTCGATGAAAAAATCTCCATTTGGCCATCTTTTTACGCCAAGGTTCTGAAGCTTCCTTAACAGCCCAGTATTTATCCACCATGGTCACCACGAAAGATTCTTTGTAACGAGGCGGAGCAAGGGTAGCGCCCCACATGTGTTTGACGATGATGTCTTCTTCCTTGGCATTGAGATCTGTAATCTTTCGCGCATTTCTCACAGCAATGCGTGGATGGATCCAAGCATGACTTTTGTTAAACTTGGTATCGCGCCAATCATAGTAAAAGAGATCATGCAAAAGGCCACCCCGAGCCGTGCTTTTGGCATCCCAACCAAATTTTTTAGCTAGTTTATAACTAGTATAGCTAACATGAATAGAATGCTCCAAACGATTGGAATGAATATGATGGGGGATCTTTGCTAATTTTTGAACCTTAGGGTGCTGGATCAACTGTCCCACATAGGTCATGTATTCTTTGTCATTATGATATTGCATAAGATAACCACCTTTCCTTGATAGGCTCTCCCAATAAAATCTCCACCAATTTCTTTTTTCAATTATAAGTATACTTCTTTTTCTCAAAATTCCCTTAAATAAAACATCAAAATTCCAGCTGCCACTGCAACATTCAAGCTCTCGGCCCGACCCGGCATGGTAATATGTACCAGCTGGTCTGCTTGTGTGGCTATTTCTGGACTGATGCCATTGCCTTCATTGCCCATTACCAAGATAAACTGATTGGTTTGAGGAAGCTGACGGTAATCGATGGAAGCTTCTGATAGCGTCGTTGCGAGGACCGCTAGATTGGATCGAGCAGCTCGTTCAAACAGTTCTTCTCGGTCCACTTTCCAGATAGGAATATGGAAATGACTGCCTTGCATGGATCGAAGAGTCTTGAGACTATAGAGATCTGCGGATGCTTTCGAAAGCATGACACCATCAAAGCCAGCTGCATCTGCTGTTCGAATCATAGTTCCGACATTGCCTGGATCTTGTACGTCCTCCAAATAGAGGTAACGACCTTGTAGCTGATCTGGAAGAACTGGTTGCTCTATAGCAATTTCTGCGACCACTCCTTGGGGTGTCTTCGAATCTGCCAAGAGACTCAAGATCTCCGGAGTCACGACGATAACCTTTTTAATATTCTCTACCCGGTCTAAATAGGCTTCTAAAACAAAGACCTGACGAATGATCGCCTGATTTTCTACTGCCTCTTCAAAGAGATGCCAACCTTCAATGAGATAGGAATCTGTCCGATATTTTTTTTGATGTAATTTTTTAGCATTTTTGATTACATTATTGGATTTAGACGTTATAATATTCATAGACCTATTATAGCACAAAGAAAAAGAAGAAATCATGCCTCAGATAGATTTCTTCGACTCAAGGAGGATGCGCATGCAAAAGGTAAAAATGATTGCCCAAGGACGGGTTCAAGGTGTTGGTTTTCGCTGGGGTGTCTATTCTCTAGCTCTCGAGATTGGTGGCATCACAGGGCGCGTCTGGAACAATGACGACGGGACAGTTGGCATTCTGGCTCAGGCAGAGTCTAGTAGCCAAATGGCTAAATTCATCCAAGAAATTCGAAAAGGTCCTACTCCTTTTGCGCATGTGACCTACTTGGATGTTACGCTAGCAAACTTTGAAAACTATAAGGACTTCAAAATTGCAAATTAAGACTAGAGAACTATTGTGTATTTTCAAAAAAAACAGTAGAATAGAAAGGTAACATTTTAAAAAAGAAGGAATAATTTGTGAAAAAAAATAAACTTGCATTACTTGCATCGATGGGACTAGCCTCGCTCGTCTTCTTATCTGGATGCGTGAGTGTCGATCGAAAAACTGGAAATCCGACTGGATTGATCTGGAATCTTCTTGGCCGTCCAATGGGCGAAGCCATCAAGTTCTTTGCCAACAACCTAGGCTTAGGCTTTGGGATCGGGATTATTATTGTCACCTTAATCGTGCGCTTGATCATCTTGCCACTTGGTTTGTACCAATCATGGAAGGCAACCTACCAATCTGAAAAGATGAACTACTTGAAGCCCATCCTTGGACCAATCCAAGAGCGCATGAAAAATGCTAGCACACAAGAAGAAAAGCTATTGGCGCAACAAGAATTAATGGCAGCTCAACGTGAAAATGGTGTCAGCATGTTTGGTGGAGTTGGGTGTTTGCCACTCTTGATCCAAATGCCATTCTTCTCTGCTCTCTTCTTTGCAGCCCAACATACCAAAGGGGTAGCAGAAAGTAGCTTCCTTGGCATTGCTCTTGGGAAACCTAGCTTACTTTTGACGGCTATCGTAGCCATTCTCTACTATATCCAAAGTATGCTCTCTCTTCACGGAATTGAAGATGAAACCCAAAAGGAAAGTATGCGTAAAGCATCGCTGATGAGTCCGATTATGATCGGTGTCTTCTCATTGATCTCTTCAGCCGGAGTGACGCTTTACTGGGTAGTCGGTGGGGTCATCCAAATTATCCAACAATTTGTCATCAACTACTTGATTCGTCCAAATCTTCGCAAGCGGGTCGCTGAGGAATACAAAAACAATCCTCCAAAAGCGACCAGTCACCGCGTGAAAAAAGACGTTACACCAACTGCAACAACACAAATTCAACACAAACCAAAAAACAACCGCAATGCAGGAAAACAACGCAATAGAAAGTAGTACAAACTTCTAAATTCTAGCGGAATTACCAAAGCACTTGAACCTTCCGGTTCAGGTGCTTTTTTGGATCCCTTTCGGTCAATCAAGGAAGAATTTTCACTCTCACAA
>CAUUAM010000084.1:0-7006 GCA_963543165.1 uncultured Streptococcus sp.
ATCAATTTTTGCTTACGCTTAAATTCTTTTTGTCGATTTTTCTTTTTAGCCATCTATCTTTACCTCCCACTCACTCTTCAGCAAGCCATACCTCAAATCATCACAACGATTGCCTTGGGCATCTTTGCGGTCTCGAATTCGAGCTTCAAGGGTGAAACCAAGCTTCTCTGCAACTCGTTGACTTTGAACATTGGAACCAAAGCAAGACAATTCTATCTTGTGAAGCCCCAATTCTTTGAAAGCTAGGTCAATCAAGGCTCGCGCCGCTTCTGGGACATAGCCTCTCCCCCAATAGTCTGGGTGCAAGGTATAGCCAATCTCCAGCACATCGTCTTCGTGGCGATGGTTGAAATCAACAGAGCCGATCACTTTATCCGTTCCTTTGACCACAATTCCATAACCTTCTGGGAGATTGTCCTTTTGATTGCGCTCGGGGAGGATATGCTCTAGGTAATAAATCTCATCCTCCAAGGTCTTGACGGGTGGAAAGCCTGCTGGGTAGGCAACCTCCGGCAAACTAGCGTAAGCATAGATATCCTCAGCATCCGCCACTGTACGGACTCGCAGGACCAGACGATCCGTCTCGATTCGTTCGGGTAAGTCAGCTCTTGTCATCTTTTTTTCTCGCTTTCTTGATAAAACTTCCCATGGGGTCAACTCGGTCATCTAGATAACGGTAAACACGCTGATGACCATCCCCCATAAAGTAAGTTGGGGCAAAACGGTCATTTTTAAAATGCCCTTTATCGTCCAAGAGTTCTGGATCAGCCAGTCGGTCTAGAATCTTAGCAAAGATATGGCAGATGCCATCTTCCTCAATAATTCTGTCGACCTTACAATCCAGAATGACTGGGCAAGCCTCTAAAATCGGTGACTGGGTCCGTTTTGAAATCTTATAGTCTAGTCCCAAATGTTCTAACTTTTCTCGATGGCTGATAAATCCAGCCTGCTCCATCTCCAGCATGAAACTTTCATCAGGAATGTTCACGGTGAATTGTTGATAATGCTTAATCTGCTCAGCTGCATTTTCCTCAGCACCAACTCCGATGACCAACCAATCTCCCAGACTATAAGAGGAACTACAGGTCGTGATGTTGTGCCCAAAGTTCTGGTCCTGATAGCCCAAGATGAAGATAGGAAAACCATAGTAGAGCTTACTTGTTTTAAAAGATTGTTTCATAACAACCTCCTTTGGCTAGGGGAATAAAGAAAAATCGCCCCTGCCATCAATCTGACAGGGACGAATGTGTTTTATCCGCGGTACCACCCAATTTCGGGCAGAGCCCGCAACTCTCGTCTTCTTGTTTCTCCTTTATGACCGTCGTTAGTTCGCTTTGGCGTACTTGAGTACAGCCTGAAACTCACTGCCTAGTCCTAAAAGGAAACAAAAAGACTATTCTAATATTTCATTTTCATCCATTAGCAACTAGTTTTGACACATTTGTGGACTTCTCAGCACCGCCACTTTCTGTAAAATGTGGGATTCAAAACACCTCTAATAGGTTCATTTTATCAAGTTATCCTGGAAATAGCAAGAAATCACAAAGGCAATTATTTAAATTTAACGCCTAGTTCTTTTAATTTCTTGATGGTTGCTGGGCCGATTCCTTTAAGGGCCAACAACTCTTTTTCTGTCCAGTTTGCGAAGTCCGCAACAGAGCGAATACCTTCATCATAGAATGTTTGCGCACGATCAAGGGCTACACCTTCCAAACCTGCAGCGAATTCTTCCACTGAAGAAGCTGCTTGTTTCACTTCTTTCGCCACAGATTTTGCTGCTTTCTCAACCTTTTTAGGTGCCTCTTTTACAGCTGCTCCTACAGTTGCGACAGCTTTTTTCAAAAGATGTCTATTTTGATGTTTGTATTGTTTCGCACGGTTTACGTTCTTCTTTGCCATTTTTCCTCCTAAATTCAGTGATCAATTCCTAAGGCAACAAGGTTTCATCACCATAATTCCATTCAATAATCCGTTGATGTCATTTCAACTTTTTTATTGTATCACAATCCCTTAAAAAATCAAGTCATTGCTCAATTTTCAGCTGAATCCAGCTAGTAAAGCGCTTCAATAAGATTATCTTAGTATTTTCTTTCACCAAAGATGCCATCTGGTAAATCATGGAATCCTTTTCCAGCATGGAAATTTTTAAACTTTCCTTGCAAGAACTGATAGGCATCCAAGCGGCTCTCATAGCGAATCATGGCGATTTTAGCTCGCTCATCCTGGTCTTCATCAAAAACCTTCTTGCTCTCTTCTAAAGCCATTTCATTGATCATGACCTGGGTCTTGATCCACTCTTCAAAATCCTTCATAAATTCTGTTTCGTAACTCATCTTCACTCTATTCCTCTATAAAAATCACTATCGATCTCCCGATAGGGTTGAATGTCCTGGACATATTCCAAGACACCTTGAAAGTCTCCCGCTTCATCGCGTACTGCCGCATAGGTGACATGCACAAATTTCCCACGTGATTCTGATTTGAACCACATTTCGTACTTGTCTTTTTTTTCTTCACGAAGCCCCTGCACAATCGCCTTGACCTTCTCCAAGTATTTTGGTGGATGGCACAATTCAACATTACGACCTACCTGCGACGGCGTCCGTTTGAAAATCATCTCCTCAAAAGGCGCTGCATCATTGTAATATTGGAAAATATCGTCTTTATTGACAAAAGTGATTTCCATCGGTAAATGGTTCAAGATCAAGTCAGCTTGCTCCACCGATAAAAATCCATGGCCAAAAGCTTGTGGTTGCTGGCGATCAAAGCTTCCTTCTTTTTTCTTAGGCCTGAAGGTAATGGTCAACTGACCTTCAGGGGTCTCAATGACCTGTCGCTGCTCTTCTCCTTTTGAAGAAGGAAGAACTTCACCTGAACCTTCTGTCTCTTCTTCTGCTACTTCCTTAAAGTCCACGCGTTTCGGTACCCATTTCTCACTCGGAATGATGATGGCATAACCATAAGCATCACTTTCCTCCGCGATAGAGAGCCAATCGTCTTGGCTAAAGGCCTCCAACAAAATCATCAAGAGGATCGATTCTTCCTTGAAGATCATGGCCTCAAACTCTTGCGCAAAGGCTTCAAAGCGTTCCTTGACTTCCGAAATAGCAGAAGTAGGCAGGGCTTTGGCCACATCCAGGGCTTTCGCAAAGAGGTCTCGAATCTGGTCATCTACTCCCCACATGACTTTGGGAGGGGAATCATGCCCATAGCGTTCCATAATGGGAAACATCAGTTCTTCCTTACGGCGGTAATGCCGATCAAATTGACCCACCAAGCCCAGCTGACGCAAGAGGCCTTTGTGAATCTCCTGGATCATCTCAGGATCCTCAGTCGTCTCATAATTATCCAGCAAGCGACGGACCCGCATCATAGCGGCACGAAGGGCTAGGTTCTCCTGTTTAAAGATCTGAACCGGATGGCCTGGATGATCAGTATCTTCTACTTCAACCCCTTGTACAGCGTTCTTAAAGAGATTAGCATGGACATCGCAAAGCTCCATGACATCCTCAAAGGTGATACCTGTATCGGAGTTCATCAGCTCATGCTCCATGAGGGAAATCTCAATCGCAGACACCCCGCTAAAGGTCGCATCAAAGCGCTCTTGGACCGACTCAGGAGAGGCTCCATGATGAAGGTCTAATAAGATATCTCTCAAGACATGAATTCGTTCATCACTCATTGGTCTAGCCCCACTACTTCATAACCATTGGCCTCTAAGGTTCGCACAATCTTTTCCATAGGAGTCCCCTCTAATTTTGATCCTTGTTTCAAAGAAACCTTACGTCCAACTGTATTGCGCATGATGGGATTGGCTAAGGGTTTAAAGCCCAATTCCACCAATAAATCCAACACTTCCGGATGTTGATCAATGACTTGAGCCACTGGAATTGATACATCAATTTTATTGTCCATTTTCCTATTTCCTTCACTCATTCCATTCATTTTTACTTCTTCACTAATTTCACAACAGCCTCTGTCCTTGCAGTATGTGGAAACATGTCCACTGATTGAATGTATTCAACCCGGTAAACCTTTGTCAAAGCTACCAAATCCCGTGCCAAAGTCGACACATTACAAGAGACATAGACCATCTTTTCAGGTGCATAGTGCAATAAGGTCTCGATCAATTTTGCCCCTAAACCCGTACGAGGCGGGTCCACAATCACAGCATCTGCTCGATAGCCTTCTTGGTACCAGCGGGGAATGATCTCTTCTGCTGTTCCGGCCTCATAGTGGGTATTCTCAAATCCCATCTGTTTGGCGTTGTATTTAGCATCTTCAATGGCTTCAGGAATGATATCCATTCCCCGAACACTTTTCACTCTATTGGCAAAAGCAAATCCAATCGTTCCAACACCACAGTAGGCATCAATCAGATGATCCTCTGGCGATACATTCAAAGCCTTAACCGCTTCACTATACAATACTTGGGTCTGCTCCGGATTCAGTTGATAAAAGGCACGAGGAGACAGAGAAAATTCATAATCCAAAACGCCTTCAAGTATAGCCTTTTCTCCCCAAATAATCTGCGTTTGTTCCCCATAGATCTCGCTTGATCGAGACGTATTTTTATTAACAGCAACGGTAACAATCTCAGGGTGTTTCTTGATCAAGTCTTCTACTAAATTGGTTACATTAATCTGACGACTAGTGACCACAATGATCTGAACCTGACCAGTCATCCGAGCCCGTCGAACCATGATGGTTCTGACACCCAGTTCTTTTCGCTCATCCGCAATTGGAATCTGATAATAAGTCAATAAATTCGCTAGATCATTGGCAATAGCTTGAATAACCGGATCTTGAACCAAACAATCTTTTAATTCCACCAAATAATGCGAATTTTGAGCATAAAGCCCCGCCTTTACCTGGCCCTTGAATTTCCTTGTTTGAAATTGCAATTTTGCCCGATAGTAAAGAGGCTCCTGCATTCCGATTGTTGGCCGAATATCATACTGTTCAAAGCCTTCAGGTGAGAACTTTTTCAAAGCCTGTTGCAATAAATCTGTCTTAAACTCCAGCTGCTTATCATACTTCAGATGCATGATTTGACAACCACCACAGGTCTCATAGATATCACACATGGGCGTCACCCGATACTTAGACGCCTTATTGACAGATAAGAGTTTGGCTTCCGCAAAATTTTTCTTGACACTGGTAATTTGGCAGAAAATATCTTCGCCCTTCAAGGCACCAGGCACAAAGACAAGTGTTTTTTTATAAAAGCCAATCCCTTCCCCATTAATTCCCATTCGTTTAATTTTCAAAGGAATTTTTTGTTTTACTTTAACGTTCATATCCCTATCTTAACACATTTTTCGGTATAATAAAAACATGAAAATAACAAAACTAGAAAAGAAAAAAAGACTCTATCTTCTTGAATTAGATAATGATCAAAAACTTTATATTACAGAAGACACCATCGTCAAATTTTTTCTCTCCAAAGACAAAGAAATCAGTGAAGAGGAACTAAAAGAAATCAAAGAGTTTGCTCAATACTCCTATGGAAACAACCTAGCCCTTTACCATCTTTCATTTAAAGCTCGGACAACAAAAGAAGTCCGAGACTACCTTACAAAGTATGAGATTGATAGTATCATTATTGATAAAGTTGTCCAACACCTAACAGAAGAAAAGTGGTTGGATGATCGTCAATATGCAAGAAACCTGATAGAGACCAACCTGCTCAGTGGCGATAAGGGCCCAGTCTTATTAGAACAAAAGCTCCAACAAAAAGGAATCCCAAAATCTATCAATCAAGAAATTCTTGCAGACTATGATTTTACAGAGGTTATCGACCAGACCGCAAAAAAACTCCTAAAAAAATACCAAGGAAAATATCCGTTAAAAGCGATTGAAACCAAAATCATTCAAGGACTCATTGCAAAAGGCTTTAGCTATAGCCAAGCAAAAATAGCATTCCAAAATCTCGAAGTCGAGGCAGATGAAGAAACAACCAATGAACTCATCCTAAAAAACATAGAAAAACAATACCATAAATACAGTAAGAAATATGAAGGATATGAACTACAGCAACGACTAACACAAGCACTTGCAAGAAAAGGCTACGATTATACGGATATTAAATCAGCCATCAGAGAATTTTTAGATTAACAAACTTTGCTAATCCAATCAAATTGAAAATATCGTAGAAAAAAACGAAAAAAATTGAAAAAATATGATACAATATAGAGGATATACTTAGATTGTAGAAAGTTGGTAAGTTATGAAACTACCTAAAGAAGGCGACTTTATTACAATTCAAAGTTATAAACATGATGGCAGTTTACACCGAACATGGCGTGACACCATGGTATTAAAGATAACCGAAAATGCAATTATTGGAGTAAATGATCATACACTTGTGACTGAAAGTGATGGCAGACGTTGGATTACCCGTGAACCAGCAATTGTTTATTTCCATAAAAAATATTGGTTTAACATCATCGCCATGATCCGTGACAATGGTGTGTCCTACTACTGTAATTTAGCAAGTCCATTTCATATCGACCAGGAAGCCTTAAAATACATCGACTACGATCTCGATGTCAAAGTCTTTACAAATGGAGAAAAAAAATTGTTAGATGTTGAAGAATATGAGCAACATAAAGAAAAAATGCGCTATTCAGATGACATTGACTACATTTTAAAGGAAAATGTTAAAGTACTAGTTGATTGGATAAACCAAAACAAAGGTCCTTTTTCAGAGGAATACATCAAAATATGGTATAACCGTTATGTTGAACTGCGAAATAAATAAAGTTGGAAAGAGCGCAAGCTCTTTTTTCTTGTAAATTATTTTTAAAAAAAAATCTAATGACATCATTTGACATCATTAGACTCTTTTAATATACTATCGGGAAGACAGGATTCGAACCTGCGACACCTTGGTCCCAAACCAAGTACTCTACCAAGCTGAGCTACTTCCCGATCTAAAGCTTACGCCTTATGCACCCTAGAGGAGTCGAACCTCTAACCGCCTGATTCGTAGTCAGGTACTCTA
>CAUUAM010000085.1:0-6958 GCA_963543165.1 uncultured Streptococcus sp.
AAACACTGATCGCAAGATCAGTGTTTTTTAGAATGCAGGCAAACTGTTTATCATCTAAAATAGCTAGTTGAATCTTCAAAAATATGATTCTATTTTCTTTAGTTAGTTAAGTTTATACAAAACTTTCCGCTGTGAGAAAAGTGCCTGAAACACATTTGTTTCAGGCACTCGGAATTATTGAGACCTTAGGCTCAATAATTAGTCATGGAACTTCGTAGAAGTTCGCTGACGTCCGTACTCACCTAAGGAAAGATTTTTAGAAGACTTTTTCTTCAATCTGATACACTAATCGCAAGTTCAGTGTTTTCTTTTAGCTTATTTCATTGTTGGGAAGAGAAGAACGTCGCGAATTGTTGTTACATTTGTCAACAACATAACGAGACGGTCAATACCAATTCCAAGTCCACCTGTTGGTGGCATACCATATTCGAGAGCTTCAACGTAGTCATAGTCGATGCCTGTAGCTTCATCATCTCCCAATTCTTTCGCACGCGCTTGCGCTTCAAAACGTTGCAATTGATCGATCGGATCATTCAATTCCGTGAAGGCATTGGCATACTCTTTGGTCATGATGAAGAGTTCGAAACGGTCAGTGAAGCGTGGGTCTTCTGGATTTTTCTTAGCCAAAGGTGACACTGCTACTGGGTGACCATAAACAAAGGTTGGTTGCGTCAAGGTTTCTTCAACAAATTCTTCGAAGAAGGCATTGATAATTTGTCCCACTTCTGTGTAGTGTTTTTCAACTGGTACATGTTTTTCGTTTGCAAGTGCTACAGCTTCTTCAAAGGTCATGTCTTGCCAGAAGTCAACACCTGTGATTTCTTTGATCGCATCAACCATGTGAACTCGTTTGAAAGGTTCGTTGATTTTGATTTCTGTTCCTTGATAGTCAATTGGACCATCACCATGGACAGCTTTAGCAGCATGTTGGATGATACCTTCTGTTAAGTCCATGATATCGTGGAAGTCAGCGTAAGCTTGGTAGACTTCGATTGAAGTGAATTCAGGGTTGTGAGTGGCATCCATTCCTTCGTTACGGAAGATCCGTCCGATTTCGTAAACGCGTTCCATCCCACCAACAATCAAACGTTTCAAGTGAAGCTCAGTCGCGATACGAAGCACCATGTCAATGTTTTGCGCATTGTGGTGAGTGATAAATGGTTTAGCAGCAGCACCACCGGCTTCATTGTGAAGAACAGGTGTTTCCACTTCAAGGAATCCTTGACCATCTAAATAACGACGGATTTCAGAGATGATTTTTGAACGGGTTACAAAACGCTCGAAGCTTTCACGGTTAGAAATCAAATCTAAATAACGTTTGCGGTAGATGGTTTCCACATCAGAAAGTCCGTGAAATTTTTCAGGCAAAGGACGAAGGGCTTTAGACAAGTGTGTGATGTGAGTAGCTTTGATTGAAAGCTCACCCATGTCTGTCCGCATCACTTCTCCTTCTACACCAAGGAAATCTCCAAGGTCAGCCTTTTTGAAAATTTCATAATTTTCTTCACCAACCGCGTCTTTACGAACGTAAATTTGGATTTGACCTTCACGGTCTTGAAGGTGGGCAAAACCAACCTTTCCTTTTCCACGTTTGGTCACGAGACGGCCCGCAATAATAGCTGTTTCGTTCAAGTCGTGGAGTTGTTCTTTATCTAATTCTGAATATTTTTCTTTTAATTGACCTGAATTTGCAGTACGTTCGAATCGCTTTCCAAATGGGTCGATTCCTTGTTCACGAAGGGCCGCCATCTTTTCACGACGGACGATCTGCTGGTCATTCAATTCTTCCATATGTTCAGTAGTCATTTGGAACCTCCTAAGTTATTCTTCCCTATTCTATCATATTTAGAGCAGAAATTCACTAATAATTACCAATTAAACAAAAATAAGGCTGAGCAATGAATGTTCCCCCTTCAATCCTTCTCAAAAGCTATTTTGATAGACTGATGGATAGCTCATTCAGTTTCAACTGTCTAAAGAGAATGAATTAAAAAAAGCTTGAGCTTTGTACTGCCCTCAAAATGTTAGATGTTCTCTGTCTAACTTTTGGGGTGTCGTTCACTTTCTATTACATGAACATAGAAAAAAGGAGCAAGCTAACTGTTGATGAATTCTTCACCCTAACTTACTCCTATTTTTTATTCATAACGCAGTGCTTCGATTGGGTTTAATTTAGAAGCTTTATTGGCTGGTAAGATACCAAAGATAATTCCCACAAAGGCGGAGAAAATAATACTACCAATCGCAACATTTAAAGAAATAATTGGTGGTCCTTGCAGAGTCGCTGCAGCGACTGAGGCAATCAGGCTATTCACACCATAAGCAAGGCCAAGACCAATCAGCCCTCCAATGATGGTCAAGACCATAGATTCTATCAAAAATTGAACCAGAATCTTACCCCGAGTTGCTCCCAATGCTTTGCGAAGACCAATTTCTCTCGTCCGCTCAGTGACAGAAACCAACATGATATTCATGACTCCAATCCCACCAACCAAGAGGGAAATCCCTGCAATAGCCCCAATTACTGTCGTCATAATTCCTACTACTTTATTAGTTTCCTCTAGGATACTATCCAAATTAAAGATTTGGAACTCCCCTTGGCGAACCCCTGAAAGTTCTGTTAGCTTTTGAGCAGCTTCGATCCCAAGGGTCTTGATCTGCTTCACATCTGGAATGTGGACGACAATATTTTGAATCTCGTCTGTTCCAAATTCAGAAGCTAGCTGGGTATTGGCCATTAGGGCACTACCACCTGAAGAAGCTCCGTAAAGAGCTGTCCCTGCATTTGGATCCTTGAAAATACCAACAACTCGATAATTGTTATCCCCAACAGAGACCACCTGATTCAGTGGATTTTCCGTTCCAAATAATTGTTGAGCCAAGCCTTCATCAAGAAGCACTACCCGTGAGAAATTACTATAGTCTGCAGAGGTTAATTTCCGTCCAGATAAGAGTTCAACTTTTTTAACAGAAAAATAGGTTTCATTCACTCCTTGGATATTAACCCCGTCAGCCTTTTTCTTTTGAAAAGCAATCGTTGCATTCGAAGTGTTGCCAACATAGTAGCCATCGATCCCTTGAATCTTGGTTAACTCCTTGACCCAGGATTCTTGTACAACTGGCGGTGTTTCTTGAACTTGACCGTCAATATCTTCAGCATTTTCTCCCTCTATATCTGATGGGGCTGCCATCCCTCTATCTTCGGCTGCAGGGCCACTTTCGCCTCCGCCTCCACCTTCTCCAGTATCATCAGAAGGGCCGACATTAACCCCTGTCACATAACCACTCTTATTTGGAGAATAGGAGATTTGTACATATTCTTGGTCCTTAGTGAAGGTCTTGGTAACGCCAGCTTTCATACCATCTCCAAGAGCCATGATGACAACAACAGAGGCAACTCCTATAATGATCCCCACCATGGTCAAGAAAGACCGTAATTTATGGCTCATAATCGAGCTAATCGCAAATTTCCAATTTTGCATTAGGCCCTCCTTTCCAGCTTGCTATCTGAGGAGATCTCCCCATCACGAATAACGATCCGACGCTTGGCAAAGGCTGCAATTTCTGGTTCGTGTGTAACCATGATAATGGTCTTTCCTTCTTGATTCAGCTTGGTTAACAAGTCCATTATTTGCTCTCCCGTCTTGGTATCTAGGGCACCAGTCGGCTCATCTGCTAAGACGATGGCTGGCTGATTGACGAGAGCTCGAGCTATCGCAACCCGCTGTTTTTGACCTCCAGAGAGTTCCGAAGGCAAATGGTGCATACGAGAATGAAGCTCTACCTTTTCAAGATATTGCTCAGCTAATTCCTTTCTTTTAGCAGGATGAACCCCTGCATAAATGAGAGGGAGTTCTACATTTTGAAAGGCATTAAGCTTGGAGAGAAGAAAGAATTGTTGAAAGACAAAACCAATCTGTTCATTTCGAACACGTGCTAATTTTTTCTCACTGAGATTTCCGACTTCCTGGCCTTCTAGGAAATACTCTCCACTGGTCGGCCTGTCCAACAAGCCAATGACGTTCATCAAGGTTGATTTTCCTGAGCCAGATGGGCCCATAATAGCCACAAACTCGCCCTCTTCGACTTCTAAATCGATGTCTTTTAAGACACGAAGTTCCTGGTCTCCATTTTTATAAGTTTTATTGATTCCTTTTAGTTCAATCAATTTTGTCATATTTTCCGATCTCTTTTCCATCTTCCAGTTTCTCATTAGGATTCACAATAACTTGGGCATCTTTCTTCAAGCCTGACAAGATTTCCTGGTTTTCTGCATCGGCGTTACCAAGCGTTACTTTTACTTTCTTAGCCTTACCATTTTCGACCGTCCATACATAACTCGTATCTCCATCAGCCATGACACTGGTCACGGGAACAAGTGGATGTTGAGTAGAACTTTTGACTTCAATATTGACAGAAAAGCCTTGTTTGAGTTCCCCAATCTCACTAGTAATATCTACTGTGAATGGGTACTTGGCTCCCCCACTTCCTTGTGTTCCACCTGCTGCATTGGCACCTGCTTGACCCGCGTCAGTCGGATAATTCGCTACATAAGAAATCTTTCCTGTCCAGGTTTTATCCGGATAAACTTTGGAAGTGAGAACCACTTCCTGACCTTCAGAGATATTGGCCAAATTGTATTCAGATAATTCCCCCTTGACTTGTAAATTTCCGTTGCTCACAATGTGAACCAGAGTTTGGTTGGTCCCTGTAGTCGATTTTGAAACATCTTTATTGACTTCAACGACAGTGCCATCTGTGTTACTCTTGACTGTTGTTGCATCCAGAAGAGCCTTGGCCTTGTTCATATTATCAACAGCATCCGCCTTGGCATCTCGCAGATCGCTAGCTTGCGAATCCACGGTTTTTTGCGTTTGGGAAGCTGACTTAGCGTCTGCCTCCTCATCTCCTGTCGTATCAATGGTCACACCATTTGTCAGTAAATCATTTAACTGACGATCGGCCTTATTGACGGCACGAACAGCAGCATCGTAAGCTGTTTGGGCCTCCGTACTGCTATATTGAACGATTGGCTGACCAGCCGTCACTTGATCTCCTACATTGACCAAAATCGACTGCAAATCACCTTTGGTTCCATCAAAATAGACATACTGTTCTTGGTTAGCGGTCACTTTTCCTGTTAACAAGACCGAAGAAGCGATCGAGCCATCCTTGACCGTTTGCACCATCGGAGTTTCTTTAGTGACTGCTTGATCAGAAGTACTTGGGTGCGAAAACATCATCACACTTCCTGTTCCGATCACTGCAATGGCTGCACCTGCAGCTGTAAATAGTTGCCATTTTTTCAATTTCTTCATCGTTTTTCTCCATCAACGAAAGCGTTTTATTCTATACCATAGTATACCATATTTCCTTACTTTTCTATCTAAAATTGACACAGCAAAATGAAATTTAAATGCTTGGGAACATCCTAAACCCTTGACTTTTGTAACAGTTGATATTACAATCAAACTGAAATCCCATTTAGGAGGAAAACATGAAAGAATTTGATATTATTTCAATCGGTGGAGGTAGTGGAGGAATCGCTACGATGAACCGGGCTGGGGAGCACGGAGCACGCGCTGCTGTCATCGAAGAAAAACAATTGGGGGGCACCTGTGTCAACAGAGGATGTGTGCCTAAAAAGATTATGTGGTATGGTGCACAAATCGCAGAAGCTATTCGCGATTATGGACCAGACTATGGATTTACTTCTGAACAGACCAAATTTGATTTTGCAACCTTAAGAAAGAATCGCGAAGCCTATATAGATCGTTCTCGGAATTCTTATGACGGTAGTTTTAAACGCAATGGAGTCGAATTGATTGAAGGTCGTGCTCGTTTTGTGGATGCTCATACGGTTGAGGTAAATGGTGAAACCATCAAGGCCAAGCATATCGTGATTGCGACTGGAGCCCATCCTCATATTCCTTCTGTTCCTGGAGCAGAATTCGGCGAAACTTCTGATGATGTCTTTGCTTGGGAAGAACTCCCTACATCTGTTGCCATTATTGGGGCAGGCTACATCGCGGTGGAACTAGCTGGTGTGCTCCACCATTTAGGCGTTCAAACAGACCTCTTCATCCGAAAAAATCGGGTTTTACGTAGTTTTGATTCCTATATTGTCGATGGTTTAATGGAAGAAATGGAAAAACAAAACCTTCTACTTCACAAACATAAGGTTCCCATGAAGCTTGAAAAATTAGCAGACGGTCGTGTGAAGATATATTTTGAAGATATGACCAGCCACGTGGCTGAACATGTCATCTGGGCAACAGGGCGAAAACCAAACGTCCAGGATCTCAATTTGGAAGCTGCAGGTGTCACCTTAAATGAAAAAGGATTCATTGCAGTGGACGAATACCAGAATACAGTTATTCCAGGAATCTATGCCCTTGGTGATGTCACTGGTGAAAAAGAGTTGACCCCAGTGGCCATTAAAGCTGGGCGAACGCTTTCTGAAAGACTATTTAATGGAAAAGTTAATGCCAAAATGGATTATACTAGCATCCCTACCGTTGTCTTTTCTCACCCTGCTATCGGAACGGTTGGCTTAACAGAGGAAGAAGCCCAGCAAACTTATGGAAAAGAGAATATCAAAGTCTATACTTCTCAATTTGCTTCCATGTACACCGCTGTTACCCAACACCGACAGCAGGCAAAATTTAAACTCATCACTGCGGGGCCAGAAGAAAAAGTCGTTGGTCTCCATGGATTTGGATATGGAGTGGACGAAATGATCCAAGGATTTGCAGTTGCTATCAAGATGGGAGCGACTAAAGCCGATTTCGACGCAACCGTCGCCATTCACCCAACTGGATCAGAAGAATTCGTAACCATGAGATAAAAAATAAGAGGCTGGGACAAAAGTCCTAGCCTCTCAATTATCTTTGGATTGTCGAGCAAGACGCAGTGGTTGAGTGGGCTCTACTAGGCTGATTTCATCAGCTTTTACAGC
>CAUUAM010000086.1:0-6893 GCA_963543165.1 uncultured Streptococcus sp.
GTCTCTAGCTTAGCATGTAGACAAACTAATTCTACATAAAACAATCTAAGTGATACTGAAAAATTCAAGACACAGTAGCTGATTGGTTTCTTCTCTCGCTCGATCAGCTCGGAAGAAGCCTAATCAGCCTTGTGGGGGTAGGACGACGAAGCGTCTATGAACCGCGTCGCTTCTGTCCTACTCCCTATTTTGACTGTATCCGCTACGCCCTTTGTATCTTATTAAATGAACACGCCCTAAATGCTGTGTGAAAAAGATAAATTCTCTTGTGAGCATCGCTCACTGCAAGAATTTCCTATTTTCACCTTGCATTTTACGGGCTTTGTATCTTATTCTTTCTCAAACAATTGATAGTAGTCTGCGATGGTCATTTGGGCTTTTTCTTCTTGATTGAGGTCTTGGACGATGTGCCCGTCTTTCATCACAATCAAGCGATTTCCATATTTCAAAGCATCTTCCATGTGGTGGGTGATCATAAGGGCAGTGAGGGCATCTTGTTTCACAAACTGATCCGTCAAGGTCATGAGAGCCTGACTGGTTTTTGGATCCAAGGCTGCAGTGTGTTCATCTAATAGCAAAAGTTCTGGACGTTTTAGTGTCGCCATCAACAAGCTCAAAGCCTGACGTTGCCCCCCTGATAGAAACTCAACTGCTGTATCGATATGATTTTCCAAGCCATTGCCGATCTTAGCAAGAACTGTCTGAAACTCTTCTTTATAGCTTGCCAAGTGACGCGGAATCAAACCACGTTTTTCTCCACGAAACTTCGCTACCAAGAGATTTTCTGCCACTGTCATGCGAGGCGCTGTTCCCATTTTAGGATCTTGAAAGACACGAGATAGGTACTTGGCTCTCTTCTCAGGAGAGTAGTTGGTCACATCTTCCCCTAGAATATAGATCTTCCCGCTACTAACTGGAAGTGTCCCAGCAATGGTATTAAAGAGGGTTGATTTCCCAGCTCCATTGCCCCCTAAAATCGTGATAAAATCATGCTCTCGAATTTCCAAGGAGACATCATCTAGAATGACTTTATCTTCATTCATCCCATTGCTCACAGACTTGGTTACATTTTTTAATTCTACAATTGCTGTCATTTACTGAGTTTCGCTCCTTTCATGATTTTTCCCTTAAAGGTTGGAATCATCAGGCAGATCGCTAGGATCAAGGCACTGAAGATTCGAATATAGCTGGTATTGATGCCAAGCGCAATCACGGCCCAAATCAAAAATTGGTAGGCGATTGAACCGATTGCAATACTGAGCAAGCGCTCTGTCAAGGTGACATTTGAAAAGAGCACCTCTCCAATAATGAGGCTGGCAAGTCCAATAACGATGACACCAATCCCACGTGAAGCGTCCGCATAGCCTTCTTGTTGGGCCATCAGTGCACCAGAAAGAGCAATAATTCCATTTGAAATGACCAAGCCCATCAATTCCATCCGGTCGGTGTTGATCCCAAAACTTTTGGCCATATCTGGATTGTCCCCTGTCGCAATATAGGCTTGACCCAAGCGTGTATCCAAGAAGAAGATCAAACCAAGGATCACAAGCGTTACGAAAATCAAGCCAATCAAAATTTCACTTAAACCTCCAGCAAAGGGAAGATAATCTTGAATTTTTTTATAACCCAAGAGTCCCAGATTGGCCCGTTGCATCACAAAAAGAATGACTGAGTTACAAGACGTCATCACAAGAATTCCTGACAAGAGCGTCGGGATTTTCCCTTTTGTATAAAGAAGTCCCGTCGCAAGTCCTGCCAAGCATCCTGCACCAATAGCAGCCAGCGTCGCAAGGAGTGGATTGACCCCCTTGGTGATCAAGGTCACCGCCACCGCTCCTCCAAGCGGGAAGGACCCTTCAGTTGTCATATCTGGAAAATCTAGAATTCGGAAGGTCATAAAGATTCCCAACCCTAAAATGGCCCAAATCAAACCTTGTGAAACAATTGAATTAATCATAGTTTCTCCCTTCGATAATAGTAGTTTAATTGTAACATAAATATGGAAGAGAACCTATAAGAAATTGAAGCTTCTTTTCACTTCATATCCAATTCCACTTTGTTTCACAAATTTGAACCTCATAATTAAACCGGTTCATTTTTTTGTCCTATCTTTTTTAAAACAAAGTCCCATTATTTTAAAACCTCTATCCGGCGACGTTTTCTAGTACTTTCATGAAAACTTTCAATACTTGTTTCCTTTTGAAATTGACACTATCTAGTGAAAAATCGTATACTAGTTGATATAAAATCAACATTCTTTGTGAATAATGTTGAACGAACTGTATAGACAGTATGGGGGAGGAAGAAATGAAACGAGTACAAAGCAGTGTCTCTGAAAAAGGCCACGGCTATTTCCGCAAACGCAATAAGGCTCTAGTCTCTATGATTACCCTTTTCGGAGCTTTGATGCTAAGCTCTGTTGCCATGGCTGACGAGGTCAATAGCAATCAGACTTCTGAGATTGCAGCAACCAGCCAACCAGTAGCGACCACTACGAGCACACCTACCACTACTAGTGAAGAAGTTTCGGCTACAGATGCCACACCTTCACCAGCTGAATCAGCGCCAACAGTGACCGCTACTCAACCGGTCAGTGCAGCTCCAGTAACTACTTATAATACTCCAAAAATCACCAACGATGTTACCTTTGATAAAGCAACTTATAAAAGTGGTGAAGATGTCCGCATCTCGATCAACAACCCTGAAGTGGTTTCATCTGATGTCACTATCTCCCATTTAGATCAGGTCATTTATGAAAAGAAAAACATTGAAGGAAGCGAACTGACGATTCCAAGTACTGTCTTTTCACCTAATGCTGGATTTATCGTAGATGTCCTTGGTAAGAAAGCAGATGGTTCCCAAGCTTTTCATAAGGCAGCAGGTCTTGCTGTTGAAGATGACTGGACCATCTACCCACGCTATGGCGTGGTTGCCGGCTCCAAAGACAATCACAACTCCATTACCAATGATCAGGTAGAAGGTTACAAGAATAGCATTGACCAATTGGCCAATATGCACATCAACAACTACTTCTTCTACGACGTTTACAATACACCTGCTAACCCATTCCCAGCAAATGTTGAACGATTCACTCAAGATTGGGCGACTTTCTTGATTCCAAATAGCGAAACCGATCCTGACAAGCGCAAGTCCTACTTACCTGTCATCGATACAGAAGCAGTCAAAGAGCTGGTGGATCATGTCCATACGACAGGGGCTAAAGCCATGCTCTATAATATGATTTATGCCGTTTCCCTTGAAGAAGGGGTCCCAAATGAAGTGAAAAGCGCCATTGTTCGCAATCTAGAAGACCATTTCAACTTCGGTAAAAAGGGTGATGTCACAGCGACCGATATCCAACAATTTCTTGATCCCGGTGATCCAAATTGGCAAAAATATATCATTGAAGTCATGACCAAAGCCATGAAAGAAGGTGGCTTTGATGGATGGCAAGGCGACACCATGGGCTCTAACTGGGTGGAAAAAGTGTCTGATCCTGGCAAAGGCTTCTCTTTGAGCGAACACTATCCAGAACTAGTCGCAGCTGCAACAGAGGCCCTCAAAAAAGAAGGCTATGACTTCATGATCAACGATATCTCCACTGGAGATGCTGATCGCCTAGGTAAGACAAATGTCTCTGCTCCTTATGCAGAAGTTTGGGGAGATAGCATCGCCTATGACTCTACCTACCAAGCCTTGACTCGTCTCACCGAACGGATGCGTGATTTATACAAGGGGAAATCTCCTATCATCGCAGCCTATACCCATCGTGGAAAAAACGCATCAACCCTCAGCAAAGACAATGAATTGCTGACAGATGCTATCATTGCAGCGAGCGGTGGCTACCATATGACAACTGCTGCCCTTAATACTTCTCAAGATGCAAAAGGTTTTGGGGTGATCCAAGCCGAATGGTACCTCAATCAAAACTTACCGGTCAACGCTGACTTTGCTGATGCAGCATTCAACTACCAAGAATTCATCGTTGCTTACCAGGAGCTCCTTCGTGGACGCGAAACCTTGGCACATGATACTCGCCGAATCGTTGACAATACCAATGTATTGGTGAATGGCAACTTCATCGGTTCTAATCTGGATCATTCAGATGGTGTTCAACCAGGGACTGTCTATACCATCACAAAAGAAACAAAGACAGGCGATCGGATTACTCACTTGATTAATTTGGTCGGCATCACTGAAAACAAATGGAACAGTGCTGTGAATACAACCGAAAAACTGACCAATATCCAAGCCTTTGTTCCACTCGGAAAAATCACAAAAGATCAAGCTGAACACGCTAATATCTACTGGGCTACCCCAGATGCTGTAGAAGGACAATATGATATTCAACTTCGTGAAACTACTGCCAACGTATATTACGATAGCGGTGCCGGGCAATGGATGGCTGCAGTTGATGTTCCTAGCCTTGATGTATGGGACATGCTCTATGTCAAACTCAATGAGGTTGCCCGTGTAATTTATCAAGATGAAACGGGTAAAGAACTAGAACGTTCAAGCGACTTTGTTGGACATACTGGTGAAAAGATCAACTACTCTACAAAAGAAACCATTGCAAATTATTTGAGGAAAGGCTATGAACTAGTAGAAAATAGCTTTGATGCAGACGAACAACCAAACTTTGACCGCAATGCTACCAACACCAATGAAGATGGGGTTCAAGAGTTTATTGTTCGCTTGGCACCAAAAATTGTAGCATTTTCAGAAGCACAGCCGATCCAAACCGGTCAAGTGGTACCAGGAGATAGCGAGGGTCGTGTCTATCCAACTCCACTAGCTCCAGCTGGTCAAACAACTGCAGATTTGGATCATTTGTCTGAAACGGTGAGCCGTACAGTCAGCTATGTGACAGAGGACCGTGATGGATCCAACCGCCAAGCAGCGGGAATCGCTGATCAAACTGACAGCCTTCATTTCACTCGCAAAGGAACCATTAATTTGGTGACCGGAGAAACTACTCTTGAAGACTGGACAGCTCAAGATGGCACTAACTTTGCAGCTCTTGAAAACCCCGTCAAAAAAGGCTATGTTGTCGTAGCAGAAGAATCGACTGATGCCGTCTCTTCTGATCTGACAAAAGCAGGTCAACATACCGGCATTCATGCTGATGCAGCTGATATCACAGATACGGTCATCTATCGACCAGTTGGTGCTTTTACAATTAGCTATGCTAGTGCGAAAGAACCAGCCAATGCTCTAAAAGAGATCCCTTATCTAAATGATGCTACTAATCCAACCACCATCGCATCTCCTACCGCAACCCTTCCTTACATCGAAGGATTGGAGCCAAAAGATGCTGGTGGACAAGTCCTGAACTTTGTCGATCCTCTCGACGAGACCAAAGGCTATCTTCTTCCAAGCCCTGAATCTCCAACAGCTGATACCACTATTACCTATGCCATCACCAAAGGATCTGTCAAGGTACGATTCCTTAAAGAGGGAAGCGACACTGATTTGCAAGAGCCTCAATCCCTCGCTACAGAGAGCGATTTCGGTACCAACTACACAAGTGATGCCCCTGCAGAAATCACAAAAGATGGGCTCGTCTACCATCTAGTTGGACACCGTGCTGATTCTGCAGACCCAAGTGGCATCGTCACGAAAGGAATGAAAACTGTTATCTACGATTACAAGTTAGCTACGGGGACTGTCATTGCGAGATTTGTCATCCAAGATACGAGCACTGAATTACAATCAGAGCTTGCTGTTGCTACCAATGTGGAGAACGGAACGCCTTACGTCGCTAGCGCACCAGATGAAATCTCCTTCGACGGTCGCATCTACGAACGGATCGGTAGCGCTGAACAAACTGGAAACGTAGAAGTAGGAACAACCGTCTTAGTCTTTGAATATAAGATCAAAGAAGTCCCTACTCCACAAACCTTCCCAGAAACAGGTAAAGAAGAAACAGGCAACCCTCTTCCTTCCGTGACAAAATCAAACACGACTGATGCTCATGAAGAAAAGGGATCAACACTTCTCTCTAACAAAGTAGAGGAGAAATCTCTTGAAACTACAAGCCAAACAGCGGATCTCCCCGAAGCTGTTCCTAACACCCCTCAAAAAGGAACTCACCTACCTGCAACAGGTGAAGAGACCTCACACCTATCCTTACTTGGACTTGGTGTCTTAGCAGGCCTTACCAGTCTTGTCGCTTTCAAAAAGAAACATGATTAGTTAGTTCCCAAACAAAAAGAAACTTCCTATGGAATTCTGTTCCAAGGAAGTTTTTTTATATTTATACAAATCATTCAGAGTCTATGTCTCTATAGAGCCTGTTTCATAAGGAGACAGACGACAATAAGGGTGTGAAGTTCTTCCACTCCAAACCCTACAGTATTCCAATTTAAAGTGGCTTCATTTCCCTTGTTGCCGGCAGTTTGAAAGATCAAATTACTTTACTAGTATACTGTTTTCCATATTTTAAGTCAACAACAATTGGCTGAAACTAGTAACAGAATGAAATGACTTATAGAGCAATTTATGAAAAAATTTATAATATATGCAATTTTTTATAAGTTTTTAACAACAATTAAAAAGAGTTCTAGAAAACAAAGTTGTTTTGTTTTCTAGAACTCTTCTTTATTTCACTTCGGAGATCAATCCGGTATCCACATCATACACGGCACCTGAGATAACAACATCCTCTGGAATCAAAGGAGAAGCCTTGAGAAGCTCCATATCCTCGCGGACACTCTCTTCAATGTCTTGAAAAGGGAGGAAGTCACGCTCTCCGACATCTACTCCCAATTCTTTCTTTAGATGCTGTCGGAAACTTTCGTTATCAAAGGTTTGTGCGCCACAGTCAGTATGGTGCAAGACGACGATTTCTCGAGTTCCCATTTGCTGCTGGGAAATGACCAAGGAGCGGATCA
>CAUUAM010000087.1:0-6889 GCA_963543165.1 uncultured Streptococcus sp.
AAATACTCTTCCACACCCCAGAAGCAACCACCAGCTAGATAGATTTCTCGTTGGTCTTCTGGATTGACTTTTTCTTCCTTCTTTTTGTTTGCTACTGGTGTCTGACTCATGGACGCTTTTTTGATCTGCTCAGTCGTCGCATCTGATGTATCCAAGGCCATGGATCCTTTGATAAGGAAAAAGAGTCCAAAACAAAGCAGGCCCACTAAAAGAACGGAAATGAGTTTCCATTTTGTTTCCATTTTATGTCCCCCTTACTTCATTTCTTTTAGAGTCTGGACGATGTCTTCCTTACTCATATAGCCGATATGGGTCTTGGCGAGAGTTCCATCGCTCGCAATAAAGAGAGCAGATGGATAAGAACGAATCCCATACTCCTTGATCAGTTCCCCTTTATTATCCAGTAAGACTGGAAAGTCCTTGTAGTCCAAAGACTGGTACCAGTTTTTGAAATCCGCTGCTGATTTTTCACCATTAAAGGTTGGTGCTACAACTGATAAAACCACATAATCCTTACCGGTCTCCTCCTTGGCCAACTGATTAGTATCCTCTAATGTCGAAAGACAAATAGAGCACCAAGAAGCCCAAAATTTGAGGTAAACTTTCTTCCCTTTGTAATCGGATAATCGGTAGGTCTTGCCATCTACTCCTTGCAGACGAAAGTCCTGTACCTTCTTACCTGCTTGCTGTGTAGCTCCTGTGTGAGCTGTTTGCTTAGTCTCGCTTTTATTGGATGACTCCATCCCCTGGCCGGAGCAGGCCCCTAACAATCCTACACAGAAAAGTCCTGTCGCTATTAAGGCTATTTTTTTCATGTCTTCCTCCTCTTTAAATAGGGAGAAAGTCGCCCAAGTAGACGACCTCCTCTTCCTATTGTCCTTTATTGGTCTGATTTCATGTCAGATGAGTCACTCATGTCGTCCTTCATCTCTGAATCGCTCGATTTCATCTTATCTTCTTTCATATCGTCTTTCATTTTAGAACTGCTGTCAGACATCATAGATGAATCTTTCATATCGTCTTTTTGCATGTCTTCCTTTTTCATGTCGTCTTTTTTCATATCGTCTTTTTTCATTTTATCATCGGACATGGACGAATCCTTCATATCGTCCTTCTTCATCATACTACTATCGTCCGTTTTTTTCATATCTGAATCCGATTTTTGTCCAGAACAAGCTGCTAAAGTGATGATGCTAAGGGTAGCAATGGTAAGTGTAAGAATTTTTTTCATGATTTTTCTCCTTTAATCATTCAAGATTAGTGAAACAGGGATGCTAGACTATTGAGATTACCTAGCATGAGCAAGATACCCATCAAGACGATGAGAGCACCACCGATTTTTTTCAAAGTTCCCATATGAGGTTTGAGTTTGGCAAAGTGTTGCAAAACCCAGTCTGAAGCTAGAGCCAAGAGTAGGAAAGGAAGAGCTAAGCCCAAAGTGTAAACCAACATTAAGAGCGCTCCTTGTAGAGCACCATTTCCTCCAGAGGCTGCAATCGCCAAAACGGAGCTCAATACAGGTCCGACACAAGGAGTCCAACCAAAACTGAAGGTGACCCCTATCAGAAAAGCATTGAAGAATTCATTGCGCTCCCGATTCTTTTTGAGTTGGATGGTCTTTTGTTTTTGGAGTTGCTGAAGATTGATGAGGCCCATCTGATGGACTCCCAATAAGATGACAATCCCTCCTAGTAGGTAACGGAACCAGGGAGCATAGAGTACCTGACCAAGGGCACCTGCACCATAACCTAGGATGAGAAATACGGTTGATAGACCTGCGATAAAACAAAGAGTCTTGACCAAGCCGTACCAAGAAATATCTCTTCCAAAAATCCGAACAGTTTTCACACGCTCAGAATCCAATAGAATTCCTACATAGACTGGCATCAACGGTAAAATACACGGAGAGAAAAAAGATAGAATCCCCGCTAAGAACACTGAAATGGAAAATAAACTATTTTCAATCATTCCAACTACCTCCCTTACTTTCTGACACCAGTATAAAGAAAAAATCCCTCTAAAAATAGAGAGATTGATAAGCAAAAACTTGAATTTGATTAGAAGATGAATCTTTCTATCTGCCAACTCTACCTCGTACTTTCAAGTATGAGACTAATCTAGCAAGATACTTCTACTTCTTCAAATAATCAATAGCATCTTGAAGGGTTTTGACAGGGACAATTTTCATCTTCGAATGGATTTGTTTCGCTGCTTCTTTAGCTGTTTCATAGTTTGATTTGGCCTTAGAATTGGCTTTCTTTTCTTCTTTAGAAACAGGGTTATTAGGGGCGAAGAAAATTTCTGCACCTTCTTTATCTGCTGCGACGACTTTCTTGTCAATCCCACCGATATCGCCAACCGTTCCATCTTGGTTAATGGTTCCTGTCCCTGCAATATGGCGTCCCTGACGAAGATCCGGATCAGCTACTTGGGTGTAGATGGCTAGGCTAAACATCATGCCGGCACTTGGTCCACCAATCCCTTGAGTCGCAAACTGGACAGGAACATCGCCTTTGGCTTCAGTCCGGTCGATCAGGCTAATCCCGATTCCGTTTTTCCCATTGGATAATTTGATGATTTTCCCATCTGCTGTCTTGGTTTGTCCATCCTCCATATAAGTTACCGATACAGGATCGCCGATTTTTTGAGAGCCAACATAGTCAATTAATTCTTTGGAACTCTTAAAGGTCTTGCCATTCACTCCGGTTACGGTATCCGCAATGTTCAAGATTCCTTTAAAGGTCGAGTCATCAGCCACCTGCATCACGTAGACACCAAGAAAGTCCATCTGGGTTTCTTTTCCGGCTGTCTTTAAACCCTGGTAGATGGCCATATTTTGCGAGGTTTCCATATAAAATTGGTTAATCCGCGTGAATTCTTGACTCGAACTACCACCTGTCATATCCTTGGCAGAGTAGATATCTGTAAAAGGTGTCGCCCAAGCATAGATCAAATCAGCCGGAGTCGCTTCTTTCACCGCGACCGTTACAAAATCATAGGATCCCGACTTGGTATCCATTTTTCCATCTACTGTCATGACGGAGCGAATATCTTCAGCCGTTCCCGGCATCTCAATGTAATAGGGAAGGCGAATCACAAAAGCAGCTAGCAAGAGGAGCAAGAAAAGAACGCCTGCAATTGGCCATCGGTATTCTTTCAACCGTCCTTTTTTCTTTTTAGGGGTCAAGTTTGGTTTATTTGCTTGTGTCATCTTTAATTTCCTCCATTACACTCTCTGGGACATAAGGTGAGATATCCTGCTGAAAAGCCAGCAACTCTCGAATACGCGTCGAACTAATGGCCTGGTAAGGAGGCTGGGCATAGAGATAAATCGTCTCCAATTCAGGCGCTAACTGGTGGTTAAAATAATCCATATTAGCTTCGTAAACTAGATCCTGTGCATTGCGCAAGCCCCGGATCAAGGTCACCACACCAAGATTGCGCGCCACGGTCACAGCCAACTCTTGGGTCGACGTCACAATTTCAACATTATCCAAATGAGCCAAGGCCCCTTCTACCATACGCAAGCGCTGCTCAATAGAAAAAAGACCGACTTTTTCCGGATTATAAAAAATTCCTACATAGACACGATCGAACAAGCGACTCGCCCGCTCGATCAATTGCACATGCCCAATGGTAATCGGATCAAACGATCCGGTAAACAATCCAGTTCTATCTGACATATACTGTTACCTTACTAATTCCATAGATTTTTTCTTTCCAGATCCCCACTTGTCCGATTTCCTCAGGGAGTTCCACGTGTTTATCGGTCTCGCATACAATCATAATGTCTTCTGATAAGAGTTGACGCTCGCACAAGGTTTCGATATCGCGGACAATCTCTTCCTTGGCATAAGGCGGGTCTAAGAAAACTAGATCAAAGGTGCCCGTTAGAAGCCCCAAGGCTTGCTTGGCCTCCATTTTCAACAGTTGAAACCGTTCCTTTTCCTTGGTCATGGCAATATTAGCTGCCACGATTTCCTGCGCTCTGCGGTCTCTTTCCACTAGAACCGCCTCTGACATGCCTCGAGAGACTGCCTCAATAGAGAGGCCACCGCTTCCTGCATAGAGATCCAGCACTCTTCCGCCATCAAAGTAAGGGCCAATCATATTGAACATGGCCCCTCTGACCTTATCAGAAGTCGGCCTGGTTGTTTTTCCTTCAAGTGTTTTGAGGGGACGTCCCCCATAGGTTCCGGATACTATTTTCATAGGGACCATTATACCAAAAAAAATCAGAAAATTGCGATTTGATATGGTCAAACGACGTTTAAAAGAGCCGAGCACTTGGCTCGACTCTTTCTTTCCTTATAGGATATTTTCATATTCATCGCGGACAGATTGAGGCCAGACACTGGTTTGGACTTCACCGATATGTTTCTTACGAAGCAAGAACATAGCCAAACGAGATTGCCCGATCCCTCCACCAATTGTGAGTGGGAAGAGACCATTTAACAAGGCCTTGTGCCACTCTAATTGAAGACGATCTTGATCTCCTGTAATCGCCACTTGGCGACGAAGGGTTTCCTCATCGACACGGATTCCCATTGAAGATAATTCAAAGGCGGAACCTAAAACGTCGTTCCATACGAGGATATCGCCATTCAATCCCTTGTAGCCATTTTCAGATTCTGTTGTCCAGTCATCGTAGTCAGGTGCGCGTCCATCGTGTGGCTTGCCATCTGCAAGCTCTCCACCAATCCCAATCAAAAAGACAGCTCCAAACTCTTTAGCAATGGCATTTTCACGCTCTTTTGGAGTTAAATCTGGATAGCGTTCCACCAATTCTTCTGTGTGAATGAAGGTAATTTGTTTTGGAAGAACCGACTCAATATCATAGCGTGCTTCTACTGCTAGTTCTGTTAAACGAATTGCCTTGTAGATTTTTTCAACCGTTTCTTTAAGGTAGGCGATGTTGCGTTGACCATTTGGGATAACTTTTTCCCAGTCCCATTGATCCACATAAACGGAGTGGATAGCGTCTAGTGAATCTTCATCTGGACGAAGGGCCTTCATATGGACAAAGAGTCCTTCCCCTTCACCAAACCCAAAACGCGCCAAGGTATGGCGTTTCCATTTTGCAAGTGAATGCACGACTTCATAAGTCTCATCTGGAATTTGAAGGACCTTTACAGATACCGGATGTTCAATCCCAGAAAGGTTATCCTGCATCCCATCTCCGACCTTGCTCAAAATTGGCCCTTGGACCTCAATGATGTCCAATTTATCTTTTAAATATTGTGTAAACGTCGTTTTAACAAACGAAATTTCCTTTTGTTGGTGTATAAAACTTTTTTTCATATAGTTCCTCATTTATAGACATTTTAGAATTTATTATACTCTTTTTTCAATCAAAATCAAGTCTTTTCATTCGTTTTCAACTGAATTTTTCTCTTGCAAAAAGGATTCATTTTTGATAAACTATACGTAACTTTTAAAACGTTACATAGGAGAACTAACATGTTTGATGCAAAAAAACTAAAAGAAAGACGCCTAGAAAAAGGCTTGACCCAAGCTGATGTCTATGAGGATCTCAAGATTTCTCGCAAGACTTACTCCAGTTGGGAGAATGGCTTGGCGGAGCCACACGAAAAAAATCTCAGGAGGTTGGCCAAGCGCCTCTCCGTTAAAGAGGACTACTTTGTTAACAAAGACTCCGCACTCTACACCTACCCTTTATTAACCCCACCTCATCAAAAGAAAGTCGACCAGTTAGCCAGCCAGTTATTGGAACAGCAGCAAAAAGTTGTTTCCTTGACGGCCTATAAGGTTCTTTCAATTGAGTTGGCAGCTGGTTTAGGACATACCTTTTATGATAACGAAACGGACTATGAAACCGTCTATTTTGACAAAGAGATTCAGCATGACTTCGCCTCTTGGGTATCCGGAAACTCGATGGAACCTCTCTACCCCAATGGCTCTGTTGCCCTCATGAAACAGACCGGATTTGACTACGATGGGGCTGTCTACGCCCTCATCTGGAATGGAAAAACTTACATCAAGAAAGTCTATCGGGAGGCTGAAGGCTTGCGCTTAGAATCCATCAACCCTGACTACGATGATTTATTCGCTCCTTACGAAGACGAGCCAAAAATCGTCGGCATTGTGGTCGGGCATTTTCTTCCGCTTGAGGTGTAAATATGCTATTTGATTATTCACGTGAGCCTCATTCTGATATTGCTTTTGTGGATATGAAAAGTTTTTATGCTAGTTGTGAGTGTGTCCGTCTGGGTCTCAATCCCCTGACCACTTCTCTTTGCGTCATGAGCCGAAGCGACAATTCTGCTGGTCTGATTTTGGCGAGCTCTCCCGTTTTCAAACAAGTCTTTGGCAAGAAGAATGTGAGCCGTAGCTACGACCTGCCTTTTGATCTCAAAACCAGAAAATTCAATAGCTATGTCGCAAAAAAACAAGGATTGCCAACAGATCCAGGCTTTATTGCTTACATTGAATCCTGGGCCAAGATGACCCTGATTGTACCGCCACGCATGAATGCCTACATTCAGGTCAATATGGAGATTCAGAAGGTTTTTCAGGAATTTGCGGCACCAGATGATATTTTTCCTTACTCGATCGACGAAGGCTTTATTGATCTGACTTCTTCCTTAAATTATTTTATTCCAGATGCCTCCCTCTCTCGAAAGGAAAAACTGGACCTTCTTTCTGCTAGAATTCAAAAAAGGGTTTGGCAGGAAACTGGAATCTATTCTACCATCGGCCTCAGCAATGCCAATCCCCTTCTTGCCAAGCTAGCCTTGGACAATGAAGCCAAGCATTGCCGAAATATGCGCTCCAATTGGTCTTATGAAGATGTAGAAAGTAAGGTCTGGAAACTGCCCCAGCTCACTGATTTTTGGGGCATTGGACGTCGTACTGAAAAGCGATTGCA
>CAUUAM010000088.1:0-6836 GCA_963543165.1 uncultured Streptococcus sp.
AGGCGATTTTTGCCAGCCTCAAACACCACTGGTACTTCAAATAAGATACAAAGGGGCCGAATATACTAAAAAAAGCAACATCTGAACGAACACAGTTGTTGCTTTTTTTCTAGGGATATATTTGTAAATTTCTTCAATTGAACTCCTTTTAGATGGATTCCTGTTTCGAAAAAAACTTCTATCTATTCTCCTTCCTTTATTTTTCCTTATAAAGAACTCTCAAGATTAGTAACTGTGTTAGCAAAATCCAGATGATCAGAATAGTTAAGTCAAACAATGAGATGTGCTCATGGCCATAAAGGCAAGTTCGAAGAAGATTAACAGAAGGGACAAAAGGAAGTATATGATAGAGATGATTTATCCAATCTGGAAGACGAGTTGCTGGGTACATGATTGGTGAAAACATCAAACCGATCATAAGAATCAACTGAGACATCAACGTGACAATATTGGGAGAAAAAGTATAAGCAATGGCAAATCCAAGACTAATCATCGTAAGACAAATAAGAAATAGGATTAAAACAGCCAGAATAGATACATTTAATCGGACAGAAAAACGAAAATAGCCGAGTATAACAGAAATGAACACTCCAGGCAAAATAGCAATCATCCACATCCAAAGATCTGCTAGGGAAATAAGAATTCGAGGTATTGGAAGAGCTCGTACATAATCTACATGTCCTTCTGACTTCGCATTTGCTATTACAGGTGATGAGATAGTACAGCCAATAGAAATAATTCCTATCAGAACTGAACCAGAAGAAAGATAGTAGGCAGCTGTCGTATCAATCTTACCTATCACTAGTGGATAACCAAAAAGAAGTGAAATGGATAACAGAACCTGAGCTAGCGTAAAGAGTAGAAATAGATTTTTTTGACGAAGATAGTTCCAACGAAGTAAGTAAAAAAATTGAGTCATATCAGTTTGTCAACTCCTCTCTATAAAGATCTGAAATGGATATGTTTTTCTGATTAAGTGACAGATTTAAAATATTCTTTCTATCCAATTCCTGTGTGATTTTTGGTAACAGTCTCGTTAACTCCTTTTCTTCTATTTCAATCTGACAAATCGAACCGTTGATAATGGTGTAATCTTGAAATAGAGCTAAGCTATCTTTATTCCTAAACTCAAAAGATATTTGATACTGTTTTTGATAGGTTATTTGCTGAACTGGTCCTGATTTGATTAACTTCCCATGGTTAAATAAGGCATAGTTGTCAGCATATTTTTCAACTTCTAAGAGATTATGCGTCACGATAATAATGGTATGACCTTTATGCGCTAGCTTCTGCAATAATTGCCATTGTTTTTCACGACGTATTGGATCAACATCGTTCGTCGGCTCATCAAGAAGAATGATGGTCGGAGATCCGATTAAAGCCATTGCAAAAGAGGTCAGGCGCTTTAAACCACCTGAAAGGTCCTTTCCTTGTTTTGTCCGATATTCTTTAATTTCTAAATCAGTTAGGAGTTGGTCAAGTTCCTTTTGTAAATCTAAGGTGTTTAATCCTCTCATTCTTCCAAGCATTTCTAAATTTTGTTCCACCGTTAATTTTTCAAGTGGTGCGTACTGTTGGGACATATAGCTCATCATGGAGCGAGCTTGCCTACGATTCTGTACAAAAGAAATATCTCCATAGCAAACGTCTCCTCGATCAGGTTTGGTAAAACCAATCATTTGATTTAAGAGGGTGGACTTACCAGCACCATTGTGTCCTAAAAAGGCTGTAATTTTAGCAGCTTCTATTTCTAAGGAAATATGGTTATTAGCAAAATGTTGCTGATCGAATGATTTTGTCAAATCTTTAATAGTCAGTGTCGCAAATGTCTTCATTTCATCACTCAAAACTGAGAAGATTTTCCCAGCTTCCTTCATTTTTGATAAGATTATTGTATAATAAACATATGACTTTCCATGGTTTACGTCATGATTTACCATTTTAGTGTCATAATTAGCCAACGCAATTTGATAAGGGGGACTTATGTTAAACGTCGTTATTTGTGATGACTCAACTAGTGATGCTAGTCAGTTAGAACAGTATTTACTTTCTTATGATAAAGTTCCTGTAGAAACAAAACTATATACAAATCCAAAAAGAATGCTAGAACAGTTAACAAGGGACACTCATTGTGTCTTTTTGGATATTGATATGCCACAAATTACTGGAATTGACCTTGCTCGTGAAATTCGGCAGTTCAATCCTTTTATTCCCATTATTTTTGTGACCAGTTATCGTGATTACATGGAACAAGTTTTTGAAGTACAGACTTTTGATTACTTAGTAAAACCAATTGAACCTCAAAGGCTAAATAAGGTATTAGACAGAATTTTACGTTATTTAGACTTAGGACAAACCATCTTTAACTTCTCATTTGGAAAACAAAGTTACTCTATTCCGTTCAGTGATATTACCTATTTTGAGAAGGATAAGCGTTCTGTTTTTATTTACACTCTAGCAGATACTTATAAGTCCTTACTGAAAACCCAAGACATTCTAGATAAACTACCTGATTATTTTATTCAAATTCATGCTTCTTATATTGTAAATCCCAAATATATCAATGATTTTGATGCGAAAACAGTGACTATTTTGCTAAATGGAATCGATGAGCATTCACTTCCAATTAGTCGTAAGTTCCAGTCTTCTTTTAGAGAAAAATACTATAACTACCTCCGTGAAAGGAATTTCTAATGCTAATAGGATTGCGGATCATTAGTATCTTATTTGACTTATTTCTGGCAAGTGTTTTATTTTACAGGCCAAATTCCAAAAGTAAACATTCAAAAGAGACACTTTTAGTCCTTTGTTGTTTCTTTCTTTTTCATGTGGCTCTTGTGTTTATATTTTTAGAAAGTCGCGTTTTTTTAGTTAGCAATCTCCTTCTTAGTATGTTAGAATCCTCTCTTGTAGGACTCTATTTTGGCTACTCCTTTCGTGATTCTTCCTTTTGGATATTCTTACAAACAAGCCTGACATTATTAGCAGGAGCTGTCCTCAATCAAGCTATCCAACTTTTTCTTCCACTGTCAAAAGTATCAAAAAATTTTGGAATGATTAGTGGTTACCTTGTCATCAGTTTTCTTTTTTCAACTGTGATCACTCTTATTCTTCGACAGTTATTTCGAACACATCAAAAGTTAACCATGGCAACATTTAGAAGAAATTGGATTTATCAATTTATCGTGCCGATTTTATCAATTATTTTTGCCTTCACTGTATCTGCTATTCAAGGACAAGTATTTGGACCAGATTATCTTTCTGTCATTTCACTCTTGTCTCTTATTGTATTGTCTTTTTCCTCGCTTTATTTTACCTTACATCTTTCTCAACAACAGCACGCTTATTATCAAAATAAACTAGATAAAGAACAGCTTCAATTCCAATTAAGAGAAACACAACAGTCTCAAGAGGAATATCAACGATTGCAAAGCCTTCGGCATGACTTAAAAAATAGACATTTAACTCTGTTGGCACTTCTAGAAGAAAATCCTGATGAGGCTAGAGAGTATCTTCACTCGTTAACTGATAGTATTTCAGGAAAACAAACCTTTTACTCCAAAAATCCAACAATTAATTTTTTACTGAATCAAAAACTGCACGATGTGGAAGATGAAATTAAATTGGAAATTGACTGCTTTGTCCCTCAAGAATTATCTATTCAGCCTGATATTCTAGCTGTTATTTTAGGAAATTGTTTAGATAATAGTATTTCAGCCTGTCTTCGATTGACTGATAAATCGGAGAGAAGATTGTCTCTGAATGTACGTTATTTTCAACAAAATCTATTTATTTCGATCAATAACACCTTTAATGAACAGGAACAAGAGACTCGTAAAACACGTCAAAGAGATGGTTGGGGCTTACGAAATGTTGATGCCCTAGTACAAGAATACCAAGGAACTATCAAGCGTTTCAAAGAAAATGGCCACTATCGAACAGAGATTCTCTTACCAAGTCCAATAAAATAATGATCCTTCTCCTTCAAGGCCTTATTCAGGTAATTTATAAAAAAAGATGCTAGACAAAATCTGTCCAGCCTTTGATGTTTAATAGAAGTAACAGTGAGACGCAGTGATTGATTGCTTAAACCTCTACTTTGAGGCGGGGGATAGAGCGTTCCCCAAGTCTTTGTTCGCTTATTTAGCTCCAATGATAAGGGGAACAATGTTTCCTTTATCTGCAACCTCCAACACTCTCCCAGACTGTTGGAACTATACGGAGGTGGAAAAATTGAAAAGGTGTGGGGAAACTTTTTTAAACCTTTTTTATTTTGCGGACTTTTTTCCCACTCCATTAGGATATTGATAAATTATTTTCGCGGTCATTCTTTATCGAAACATTTAATATCTCCCTTATTTCAAAACAGAAAAATTAAAAACTCTTAGAGAGACTTGCAGATCTGCAAAGCCTTCTCTAGGAGCTTTTTTCTTTATTTCGTCGCAAGAATTGCTGCTTCAACAGCTGCTTTCTCACGCTCGATAAGATCGATACGAGCGGCGATTTCCTTGATTCCCATCTTGATATTGCGGCTAATCGCCATATCTTCTAATTGAGGTTCAAAGAAGGCCTTGTACTCATTCAAGCGTTCAAGGGTCTTGAAACAGTTGGCTGGGTAGATAACAAACTTATCAAAGCTCATATCGCCACCAAGTGCCTTCTTGATCCAATCCCAGTTCTCACGCGCCCAAGTCCAGGTTCTACCTTGGGTAAAGTCATCATGCAAGAAGTTGTAGTACCAGCTCATAGCCAAGTCCTGAGGTTTCACCACATCCTTATTCTTCCACTCCTTCAATAGAGCTTCCAAGGTTTCCACATCCTTGGTGTAAGAAAGAGCTGCTGCCAACTGGCGTTTAAAGTTTCCATCAACTGTCTTCACATAGGTATCTAGGTATTGTTGGCTAAGCGCCTTGGTCTCATGATGCTTGATTTGGTTGACCAAGATTTGCAGACGAATGGCAGCTGGAAGTTTTTCTAGATCAGCTGCATGCGCTTCAAAGATGGCACTCGCTTGGGCTTGTGCAGCTTCGTCATTGGCCTTAATCATGTTGGCAATCATTAGCTGACGAACTTTTTCATCTTCTTCTGCTTCACCTGGCTTAGCTTCTAGTCCCAAGCGTTCAAAGTTGTAACGGTTCAAGAGTTTCAACAACTCATGGAAGGCCGCTTCTGTTTCCGTTCCCTCATCCACAAAGAGGCTGATTCCGGCTAAGACGCTCGAAACAGCTGAAACAACCAAGAAGGAACTTTCTTCTGTCAAATGCTCAATCACTGGCAAGAGGCTTGCATAGGAAATTTGCCCACTTTCAGCTAACAGACGACGTTCTTGAACCACTTGTAATTTTGAAGTGCTATCTAAGTTAGCAAGGTCAGCAAGGATGTCTTCCAACAATTCCCCACGGTAGTCACTGATATAGTGAGCCGTATTTTCTGTATTAAAGCGAAGAGCACCGCTGTTCGCTGCTTTCAAGGCACTGTAGTTTGGAATTTCTAAGACTTCGGTTTCCAAAGTATCAGGAATACCTGTCCAGTTGCTATTCAAAGGAACAACCCAATTGCGACCTTTTTCTTCTTTTTCTCCGATAAAGAACTGTTCTTGACGGATGATCAAGGTATCGTTCTCTACAGAAGCTGAAACAACTGGGTAACCAGGTTGCTCCAACCAAGAATCCATAAAGGCTGCTACATCGCGACCAGAAGCTTGACCCAAGGCTTCCCAAAGATCTTGCCCAATGGTATTTCCATATTGGTGTTTTTCAAAGTAGATTTTCAATCCCTTGCGGAAGGCGTCATCGCCTAACCAGCGGCGAAGCATGTGCATGAGACGGCTACCCTTGGCGTAAACGATCGCTGGGTCAAAGAGAGTATTAATCTCGTCTGGGTGTTTGACTTCCACATGGACGGATTGAACGCCATCAGTCGCATCGCGTTTCAAGGCAGCAGGTACGCCTGTTGTTTGGAAGTCTTCAAAGATATTCCAGCTTGGTTCAATGGCATCCAAGCAGACATATTCCATCATATTGGCGAAGCTTTCATTCAACCAGAGGTCATCCCACCACTTCATCGTTACGAGGTTTCCGAACCATTGGTGAGCCAACTCGTGAGCTACCACCAAGGCTACTGTTTGACGGCTTTGAGCTGTCGAGTTCTCATCTACAAGGAGGTAGACTTCACGGTAGGTTACCAAGCCCCAGTTTTCCATAGCTCCTGAAGAGAAGTCTGGAAGGGCGATATGAAGGGATTGAGGAATTGGGTAAGCCACTCCATAATAGTCTTCGTAGAATTCAATGGCACGAACTGCAACATCTAATGAGAAGTTCAAGTTTTCTAATGGGTGAGCTTTGGTAGAGTAGACACCGACTAGGGTTCCATTCTTGGTCTTAGCTGTCACACCTTGAAGATCTCCTGCCGCGAAGGCCAAGAGATAAGAAGACATACGAGGAGTTGTATCAAACTTCCAAATTCCTGTTTCTTTCCGATTTTCGACATCGATTTCAGGCATGTTAGAAAGAACGATTTCTCCCTCTTCTTGGTCAAATTTTAAAGAAAGATCGAAAGTTGCTTTGGCTTCTGGTTCATCCACACTTGGAAAAGCTTCACGCGCAAAGTGACTTTCAAATTGAGTAGAGATCACTTCCTTTTTAAGGCCATCAACTGTGTAGTAAGACGGATAAATCCCAGTCATATTGTCTGTGATCTTACCAGAGTAGGTCAAAGTAACCGTTACTGGACCTGTTTTTTCCAATTCAACATAGACTGCTTCATTGGCATCATCAACCGAAAATGGACGAGCTTGACCGGCTACTTCTACTGTCTCAATGGTCAAATCCTTTTGG
>CAUUAM010000089.1:0-6781 GCA_963543165.1 uncultured Streptococcus sp.
AAACACTGATCTTGCGATCAGTGTTTTTTAGTCCTCTATATAAGAGGTATCATTCCATTTTTCTAAGTGATAGTGCTCAAAATCATCTGTTGTCAAAATCGTCACGCTGGCATTATCTAGTCCACCATTTTTGCGGAGTTCTCCGGTTTCATAACCGAGCAAGGTTCGAATAGAAGCTGTCAAATTAGCTCCGTGTCCAACAATGAGAACGGTATCGAGCTCTTTTCCTTTCAGACTTTTTACAAAATCACAGGTACGTTTGGTTGTTTCATAAACAGATTCTGCATCAAAGATTTCATTTTGAAAACGAGCTAGGTTATGTCGAAACGCATCCATTTGTTGAGGATAGATGGCCGAAATGGTAGAAATTTTAGCTCCTTCTAATTTTCCCAAATTCCACTCACGAAGAGCAGGAGTTGGTTGCAATTTTAGAGGTGTCTCCAATTGATCGAGAATGATCTGTGCAGTATGGACTGTCCGTGGCAGATCACTTGCAAAAGCTGCATCAAAAGGGACAGTAGCTAGATGCTTTCCTAATTTTTCAAGCTGATGAATGGAGGCTGGTAATAGCGGAGAATCGCCATTTGATCCTTGAAAACGTCCTTCTTCATTCCATTCTGTCCGTCCGTGTCGAATAAAATATAGTTTCACAATCTTGTCTCCTTCTCTGTCTTTATTCCAAAATATCTGCAAAAGTCGCTTTGACGAAGTCTGCTAGAAGTTGTGGTTTGATTTGAATACTATGGCCAATTTCCCCAGCAGATACGATCATGGTTTCTAACTGAAGGGCTGATTCATCGATAAAAATAGGAAAAGAATGCTTTTGGCGAATGCCCACCGGATTATTGGCCCCATGAATATAACCGGTTGTTTTTTCGAGCTCCTTTTGAGGAATCATAGCGACTTTCTTATTTCCTGATAATTTGGCCAATTTTTTCTCTGAAAGATGTTCCGTGATAGGAATAACCCCAATCACGGGCCCTGTTTTATCGCCTTTGAGAGCTAGGGTTTTGAAAATAGTAGAGCGATCAATTCCTTCTGGTAAAATCCCTTCTAAAGCGTTGATTTGTAAGCCTATGTGCTCAATTTTTGCTTTAGTCAAGATCTGCTCGACCAAGGTTTTTTTCACTTTATTTTTTTTTGCCATGCCTTTCTCCTTTTCTCTACAAAATCAGATTTCATTAGACCATTATAACATATAATAGTGGCGATATTGCCTTCTCCTTTAAAAATAGAAAACAGCAGAAAAAGTGAAGATCACTTGATCTGCTGTTTTAAGGCTATGAGGAAGAGCCATCTTTTTGTACCTTAAATAGTTTCCGATAAATCGCTTCTTGGTCTTGCGTCGGAGCAATTTGGTTGAGATCCAAGTAGTGTGAGAATCCATTTAATTGCCCTTGAGAGGTATATTGATGCAAGTCGTATTCCGTGTTGGTATCTGGCGCAGCATTATAGTAGCCGTCATCAAATCCATAAGTAGGAATCCAAAGAGCCGTAAATTTATCAGTGGAGATACTATGTTCTTCCATGAAGTAGGTTCCGATATAAATCCCAATATTTTTAGCGCCTAGGGCTTCTAATTTCGCTCGGAAAGCTTCAACTCCTGCATTCATATCCTTCATGGTTTTTTCCTCAACGTCCAACCAATAGTAGGTAGGCTTGTAAGGGGAAGCAGCTTTGTAAAATTCCTCTGCCTCCTTCTCCATTTCTTTTTTATCCTTTGCTGCTACATAAGCATAGACAGCGACAGGGATATTTCGTTTTTGGAATTCCTGGATATGGGTTTTATAAGATTTGTCCAGACCATTGAGGTAGGTTGCCGCATTTTCTTTTTTGGCTTGAGCGCCACTATGGACACGAACGATCACACCTCCTACATTTTGAGAAAGGACATCGTAATCGATTTCACTCGGCAATTGCCAACCCGAGATGTCAATGATTGGGCGGCCAACCAATTCTAGATTGATGTCTTCTTCTTTAGAAGAAGAGCTTGCAGTGGTTGTTTTTTTAGATGTATTGGAGTTCGGAATGGTTTTGCTTGTTTCTTGTCGTTCTCTAGTTTGAAGATCGGCAATCGTTCGTGAAAGAACGAGGAAAGAAATGAAACCGATAAAAAAGACCAAGAGAACAACGGGTTTTATCCTTTTTCTCATACAGAATCATTTTACCGTAAAAAAAACGAAAAGGCAAAACTTAATGCTTAAAAGATGCTGATTTTAGCTATTATTTTCAAAAAAAGGAATCTTTTCCTCCAAAAAGGATAAAAATATATGAAAATAAGAAGGATCATTCGAATACTGACTAAAAATAGTAAAGAAGCCGAATCTTTTCCGGTCTTTCCTTGGTTTTGTACCTTAAAAATGATATAATGAAGGTTGAATATCAGCAATATGGTGAACTATGAAAATTGAAAAAAGACATCTATTAAATTATTCCATTCTCATTCCTTATTTGATTTTATCCATTATTGGTTTGATTGTGGTCTATTCTACAACAAGTGCCTTAGCGATTCAAAGTGGAGTGAGTTCTATCCGGATGGTACGGACCCAGGCCCTCTTTTTTATCCTTAGTCTCTTGACCATCGCATTGATTTATAAGTTTAGCTTAAACTTCCTGCGAAATAAAAAAGTATTGACTTTTGTCATCTTCATTGAAGTGATTTTATTAATTCTATCTAGGTTTATTACGGATACGGTCAATGGAGCACATGGTTGGTTAACGATCCCTGGAGGCTTCAGTATCCAGCCAGCCGAATACCTCAAGGTTATTTTAGTTTGGTATCTGGCCTTAATATTCTCTAAACGACAAGATGAGATCCAAGATTATGACTACCAGGCCTTGACCCACAATGAATGGATTCCAAGGAATTTAAACGATTGGCGTTGGTTGACCCTGATCCTTATTGGCATCGTTGTGATTATGCCAGATTTGGGAAATGCCACGATCTTGGCCTTGACTGTCTTAGTCATGATTGCTGTTAGTGGAGTGGGCTATCGTTGGTTCACCTCCTTACTTGGTCTAGTCGTTGGAGCATCTACCTTGGTCCTTGGATCTATTTGGATAATTGGTGTAGACCGTGTCGCTAAGATTCCTGTCTTTGGATATGTAGCCAAACGCTTTAGTGCTTTCTTTAACCCCTTTAATGACTTGTCAGGTGCTGGCCACCAATTGGCTAATTCCTACTATGCAATGAGTAATGGTGGTTGGTTTGGATTGGGACTTGGAAATTCGATTGAGAAACAAGGTTATTTACCAGAAGCTCATACGGACTTTGTATTTGCGATTGTGATCGAAGAATTAGGTTTTATTGGAGCTAGCTTGATTCTCGCTCTCTTATTCTTTTTAATTCTTCGCATTATTTTAGTCGGTATTCGAGCAAAGAATCCATTCAATTCTATGATGGCCATCGGTATCGGAGGCATGATCCTGGTGCAAACCTTCATTAATATTGGAGGTATTTCTGGTTTGATTCCATCTACTGGAGTAACCTTTCCTTTCTTATCCCAAGGGGGAAATAGTTTATGGGTCTTATCAGTTGCGATTGCTTTTGTCTTAAATATTGACGCTAGTGAAAAACGAGCGAAGATGGAACAGGAAGGTATGGTTTTTGAAGAAAAAGGTAAAATCAAACCGTATTACTAAAAGCTAAAAGAGAATGGTTTAATGAGGATTCAAAAAGGAGAAAAAATGGTCTTACAAAAATTAGAGAACTATAGAAATAAAGATATTGTCAAGGAAGAAGTCGAACTTTTAACCGATTTATTAGATGATATTACGAAGAATTTGGTTCGTCCGGAAACGTTTGAAAAAATTTCACAATTGAAGGATCTATCGAAAACAAAGAATTATCAAGATTTGAACCAATTAGTGGAACAACTGACTAATGAGGAAATGACAGTAATTTCACGTTATTTTGCGATTTTACCACTCTTGATTAATATTTCTGAAGATGTCGACTTGGCTTATGAAATCAATCATCGCAATAATATGAATGGCGAATATCTAGGAAAGCTTTCTTCAACGATTCAAGAAGTTGCGAAAAAAGAAGATGCACAAGAAATTCTTGAAAATCTTAATATTGTGCCTGTTTTAACAGCTCACCCAACTCAAGTACAAAGAAAAACCATGTTGGATCTGACCAATCATATCCACGCGCTACTTCGCCAGCATCGGGATGTTAAAGCAGGATTGATTAATGAGGATAAGTGGTATAGCAACCTTCGTTGTAATATTGAGATCATGATGCAAACGGATATGATCCGTGATAAAAAATTGAAGGTGACCAATGAGATCACCAATGTCATGGAGTATTACAATAGTTCCTTCTTACAAGCTGTTCCAAACCTTATGTTGGAGTACAAGCGCTTAGCGAAAGAACATGGTATTGAGCTCCAACAACCACGTCCGATCACAATGGGGATGTGGATTGGAGGAGACCGGGATGGCAATCCTTTTGTAACAGCAGATACGTTGAAACGGTCAGCCACTATTCAAAGTGAAGTCATTTTGAACTATTACATTGAAAAGATTTCTAAATTATACCGTCACTTCTCGCTTTCAACTAGTCTTTCGAAAACAAGTGAAGCAGTAGCTGAAATGGCAGCTTTATCAAGTGATAAATCCGTCTTTCGTGAAAAAGAACCTTACCGTCGTGCTTTCCACTATATCCAATCAAAATTGATCCAAACGTTGGTCAACTTAAAAGAGTGGACCATGATTGGAGAAACAAGAGAAGATCGTTATGCTGTAGAGAGATTATTGGGAGCAAGTGCCCATCAACAAGGGCCGGTTTCCGATTATATCGGGAATCGTATCTCTGGAGCTATAAAGGAAATTTCTGCAAAAGAGTTTCCAGCATATGCATCTGCTCAAGAATTTAAGGAAGATCTTGAAAAGATCAAACATTCCTTATTGGAAAACAAATCAGAGTATTTGATTTCTGGTGAGTTTTCAGAACTTCTAGAGGCGATCGATGTCTTTGGCTTCTATCTAGCTTCGATTGATATGCGTCAAGATTCCAGTGTTCATGAAGCTTGTGTGGCTGAGTTATTGAAATCTGCTGGGATCAATGACCATTATTCAGATTTGTCTGAAGACGAGAAGTGTCAGGTTCTCTTGAAGGAACTCATGGAAGATCCACGAATTTTATCAGCTACCCATGTCGAAAAGTCTGAGTTACTTGAAAAGGAATTGGCGATTTTCCAAACAGCGCGTGAATTGAAAGACCGTTTGGGAGAAGAAGTCATCCGCCAAAATATCATTTCCCACGCAACAAGTGTGTCAGACATGTTGGAATTGGCAGTGATGTTAAAAGAAGTGAGCTTAATCGATTCTGAAAAAGCACGCGTACAAATTGTACCTTTGTTTGAAACGATCGAAGACTTGGATCATTCGGAAGAAACCATGAGAAGCTACTTGTCTCTTCCAATTGCTAAACGTTGGATTGCTTCAAAAAATAATTATCAAGAAATTATGTTAGGCTACTCGGATTCCAACAAAGATGGTGGCTACTTATCTTCTTGTTGGACCCTCTTTAAAGCGCAACAACAATTGACCGCCATCGGGGATGAGTTCGGCGTGAAGATTACCTTCTTCCATGGCCGTGGAGGAACGGTTGGTCGTGGTGGTGGCCCTACTTATGAAGCCATCACTTCTCAACCATTGAAATCGATTAATGACCGTATACGTCTAACGGAGCAAGGGGAAGTGATCGGAAATAAATACGGAAATAAGGATGCTGCCTACTACAACCTTGAGATGCTTGTTTCTGCAACGATTAACCGCATGATTTCAGAACAAAAGAGTTCTCTCTCCATGTTTGATCGCTTCGGGGAAGTCATGGATAAAGTGGTCAATCGTAGTTACGATATCTACCGTGATTTGGTTTTCGGGAACGAACATTTCTATGATTATTTCTTCGAATCCAGTCCGATCAAGGCTATTTCAAGCTTTAATATTGGTTCCCGCCCAGCTGCTCGTAAGACCATTACAGAAATTGGTGGTTTGCGTGCGATCCCTTGGGTCTTCTCTTGGTCACAAAGCCGCGTGATGTTCCCAGGTTGGTACGGAGTCGGGTCCAGCTTTAAGGAATTCATTGATGAGGATCCTGAAAATATCGAAGCACTTCGATATATGTATAAAAACTGGCCATTCTTCCAGTCCCTTTTGTCCAATGTAGATATGGTCTTGTCAAAAGCGAACATGGATATTGCCTTCGAATATGCTCAATTATGTGAGGAAGAAGAAGTCCGCAATATCTATCAAATTATTTTGCATGAGTGGCAATTGACCAAGGACATCATCTTAATGATTGAGGAACAAGAAGAGTTGCTTGCAGAAAACACCTATCTAAAAGAAAGTTTGGACTATCGGATGCCTTACTTTAACGTCTTGAACTATATTCAGTTAGAATTGATTCGCCGTCAACGGACTGGCCAATTACCGGCTGATCAGGACAAGCTAATCCATATTACCATCAATGGAGTGGCTACAGGATTACGAAATTCAGGTTAAAAAAATCGGAACATTGTTCCGATTTTTTCTGCTCTGAGACGAAGCGATAGAAGATGCTTAACGAGCTTGAATAGCAGATTTCAAATGAGAATTTTCAAAGCTGGATCAGGATCTTTCAGCAAGAGGACAAAATAAAAGGAGAGAAGAGGAATAATTAAGAAAATATAGGTAAAAGGCTTGCAATTTTATCTAAAATTCGATAGAATAGTAAGGAAAGTTAGACTGTATTGCCTACTGTCTATCTATAAAATATATTTTATTGGAGGCT